>JANYIQ010000011.1 GCA_025362575.1 Bacteroidia bacterium | reverse complement strand
CTCTTATATTGATCTCTGCCGCTTTCAGATAATACTCTTTTGCATCTATCGACTTATTCAAATTCTGTAGCGCTGATCCAATGTTGTTATAGGTTTGTCCGATCACTTTTGCATCATTTTTTTTAATAGCCATTTCCAGGGTTCTCTTAAAATAATCAATGGCCATTTTATAATCGAGCTGATCGAAATAAACGCCGGCAATGTTGCTGTACAATTTCATTTGCATGGAAATGTTATTCGTTGTCTCAAACATCGGAAGCGCCTCATGATACAAATTAAGGGCCTGTTTGAAATCGCCGAGGCGGCCGCGATTCATCCCCATATACGTTTTACATTCGGCGATCTTATTTTTATCGCCTAAGTCCAAGGCAAGAGGTAATGTTTCTTCACAAAGTTCGTATGACAGTTGAAACTCACTTTTTTTATAATGCAATAAAATGTTCTTTAAAGAAATGAAAACAGAGCAGAATTTAGAGTTTAGTTTTATGTTTTCAGATTGAGCATCAAGCAGGCACTTTTCTGCTTCGGCCATTTTACCGCTAAGCATGTAGTCTTCGGCCAACCGCACCAAAGTATTTACACGGGCAGTGTCTTTCGCAGTTTTAAGCTGCAACAATAAGCTATCCGCCTTTGGGAAAGCCTTGAGTGAAAGCAGTAACAAAAAAATTATTGTATATGAGAGGCGGTTGATCATGCAAGGAATAGTGCAATTTACACTTTTCCTTTCACAATTTCTTCAACAACCCCGGGATCCAATAAAGTAGAGGTATCGCCGAGATTATTTACTTCTCCTTCAGAAATTTTTCTTAAGATCCTCCGCATAATTTTTCCGCTTCTGGTTTTTGGTAAACCGCTTACAATTTGAATTTTATCGGGCTTAGCAATGGCACCCATGAATTTATTTACAGTTGCCGTGATCTCTTTTTTTAATTCTTCCACATCTTTTCTGGAATGTTCCTGGATCACATAAGCATAAATTCCCCAACCTTTAATGTCGTGAGGAAAACCCACTACTGCGCTTTCCACAATATCCGGATGTTCGTTAATAGCACTTTCAATTTCTGCTGTTCCTAACAAATGCCCTGATACTTTGATCACATCGTCTACCCTTCCGGTAATTCTGTAATAACCGTCTTCATCCCTACGACAACCATCTCCGGTAAAATACAAATTAGCGTAAGTAGAAAAATAAGCTTCCTTACAGCGGGCATGATTGTTATAAGTTGATCTTATCATTCCCGGCCACGGAAACTCAAAGCATAATCTTCCTTCCACATTGTTGCCTTTCAGTTCAATTCCTTTTTCATCAACCAATACGGGTTGAGCTCCAGGCAAGGGTAAGGTGGCAAATCCGGGTTTGGTCGGTGTTATTCCTGCCAGCGGCGATATCATGATGCCGCCGGTTTCGGTTTGCCACCAGGTATCAACTATCGGACATCTATTTTTTCCGATGTTCGCATTGTACCAGTTCCAAGCTTCCACATTTATAGGTTCTCCTACCGAGCCTAACACTCGCAGCGAATCCAGTTTATAAGGCTTCACAAAATTCAGACCCATTGCCTCAAGCGAACGTATGGCGGTTGGTGCGGTGTAAAAAATATTCACCTTATGCTTATCGATCACTTGCCAAAACCGACCCGCATCCGGATAAGTAGGAATTCCTTCGAACATTAGTGTTGTGGCACCGGCCAGTAATGGCCCGTAAACCAAATAAGAATGCCCTGTTATCCAACCTACATCGGCAGTACACCAATATACTTCGTTGTTCTTGTACTGAAAAACATTTTCAAAAGTATAGGTGGTGTAAACCATGTAGCCGCCGCAGGAATGCACAACGCCTTTTGGTTTTCCGGTAGAGCCGGAGGTGTATAAAATAAAAAGCATGTCCTCGGCATCCATGATCTCGGCAGAACAATCATCAGAAACTTTTTTCACTTCTTCATGCCACCAAAGATCACGACCCGCCTGCATTATAACATCGCATTTTGTGCGTTTCAAAACAATAACCTTCTGCACAGATGGACAGGTTTTAATAGCCTCGTCAACTACCGATTTAAGAGGGATGTCTTTTGCGCCGCGAAAACCGCCATCTGCTGTAATTACCATGTGGCAATCGGCATCGTGAATTCTATCCGCCAGAGAATTAAAAGAAAAACCACCGAATACCACCGAATGAATGGCACCAATGCGGGCGCAGGCTAAAACGGCGATCGCTAATTCAGGCACCATGGGCATGTAAATACAAATACGATCTCCTTTTTTAGCGCCGTTACTTTTTAAAACATTTGCAAAACGACAAACCTCAGAATGCAGTTCTTTATAAGTGATTTTTTTTGATGCTTCATTAGGATCATTAGCTTCCCAAATTATGGCGGTTTGATCTCCGCGCTCTTTCAAATGGCGGTCAAGGCAGTTTTCGGTAATATTCATTTTCCCGCCAAGGAACCATTTTACATTTGGTTCAGAGAAATTCCATTCTAATACTTTATCCCACTTTTTTTTCCAGGTGAACTGTTCAGCCTTTGCCTCCCAGAATTGTTCGGGCTGTTCAACAGAAAACTGATATTCTTTTTTGTATTCTTCGAAAGTGCTTATCGATTTCATAACCTTTATTTATCGAATGAAATTAAGGTTAAGAAAAATAATTTCAAAGTATATTAATTACTATTTAACAGGCGGTTGGTCATTGTTTTTAAGTAAACTTTTGTACAGGATCCGCTTGGCAATTGGAAGAAAGGTTTCGTCGTTAGGAAGCGGGGCTTTGGCTTTAAATAAATATACCGCCGGATTGGGCAACAGCGGATTATCATGAATTATTTCCTGTTTTATTTTATCTACCGGCTTTGACAGAGATATGGTGTAGGATGAAAAGTGCGAGCTATTTAAACCATATACTTCCTGCTGCGGCAAAGTTACTTTTGAAAAACTGTAGTTATAAGCAAAAACTGTTTTCGACTGGTACGGATAAAGTAAAAAATAACCTTCGTTCTTATAAATTGGCATGATACCAATATGATCAACAATTATGTTTTGTTCCGCAAAGTCGAATATGGTTTTTCCATTACTTAGTTCATTCGCTAATAAAGGCTCACTGTATTCAATAATCTGTTTTAACTCATTTAAAGAATCGTCTTCGTTCGTGTTCTCGTATATGAATTTCAGGCTCTCGAAATCAATGCCTTTTATGGGTTTTTTGAAATTATTCTCTAAAGCAGTGGCGTTATTTTTGAGCTGGATCAGATTTTTGTAATGCGTAATCAGTTCAGAGAGGTCGGGATACAGTTTTTGCTCGCCAAAATGCTCTTTTACCTGTTTTAAATAGCCCAAAAGCACGTACTTTTTGTACTCAAAGTCCATGAGGTGTTCGGTGATCCAATTTTCGGAAAGACTTGCCATTGCATACTTATACGAAAACACTTGTTAAAAAGTTTCTTAATGGCTCAAATATAGCCTTGCAACTTGCCTTAACTTTGAGTAAGAAAATTAATATCATGACAATAAAAAAAGGAATAATTGTAACACTTGGTCTTTTAATGGGGGCTTGTGTTCCGCAGCGTTTAATGGAAGAAACAAAGGCTAAGCTAAATAGCTGCGAAACGGATTATGCCAACCTTAAAAAATCATCTCAGGAAACTGATGCCAGATACGCCGAGTTAAAAGAACTTGACGGCAAGAACCAAAAGTCACTTTATAATTTGCAAAGGGATTCAACTGTAATGGGAAATAATTACCGACAGCTGAATGACAAATACACAAAGCTGAATAACATTAATGATCAGTTACTGGATAAATACAATAAAATGCTTGCCGGCAGCGAGAAAGATAATGCAAAATTGAGCGGCGAACTTCAGTTAACGCAAGAACAATTACTAAGAAAACAGGATGAGTTAAAAGCCCTGGAAGCTAAGTTAAACAAGCAGCAGCAGGATCTTGATGCCATATCGGCCGAACTGAAAAAACGTGAAGCGAGAGTAGCAGAACTGGAAGATGTGTTACGGAAAAAAGATCAGGCTGCAGCCGACCTGAGAAAAAAATTAAGCGATGCTCTTGTAGGCTTTGAGAACAAAGGCTTAACGATCACCACAAGAAACGGAAAAGTTTATGTAAGTATGGACGAAAGTTTACTATTTGCAAGCGGTAAAACCTCTGTAGAGCCCAAAGGTGTTGAGGCTTTAAAGAATGTAGCAAAAGTATTAGAGCAGAATGCCGACATAAACGTAATGGTGGAAGGACATACAGATGATGTGCCGATGAAAGGTGCAGGTGAGATCAAAGATAACTGGGACTTAAGCGTAATGCGCGCTACATCGGTAACCAAGATCATGCTTACCGGAACTACTATTGATGCCAAGCGTATCACTTCGGCTGGTCGTGGCGAGTTCTTCCCGATCGATCCGGCAAAAACACCGGAAGCAAGAAAAAAGAACAGGAGGACAGAGATCATACTCACTCCTAAATTAGATGAGTTATTAAAAGTTTTAGGAAACAATAATTAAAATATATACCCATGGGATTTTCTTCAGAATTCAAAGCCTTTGCCATGCGTGGCAGTGTAATCGACCTTGCGGTCGGAGTTGTAATAGGCGGCGCCTTTAACGGTATAGTTAAATCGTTGGTAGATGATATTATTACACCTGCAGTGCTTACACCAGCCTTAAAAGCCGCTAATCTGGCCGATCTGGCACAATTAGTTATACCGGGCACAGCAATTAAATATGGCAACTTCATTTCTCAGATCATTTCTTTCATAATTATCGCATTTGCCCTATTCATGGTAATAAAAGCCATTAACAGCGCTAAAAAGAAAGAAGCTGAAGCCCCTGCCCCAGCTCCTGAGCCAACACACAGCGAAAAATTATTAATGGAGATACGGGATTCGCTTAAAAAGTAGTCCTTTCTAGCTTTGTTTCTCAGCATTTCATTATTTTCAAACGACTCATAATCATTTGATTTATAATACATTAAACTAATTAAACAGCATTTATACAACAGTTAGACAGTATTTTAAGAATAGTTTAACAACCTAATTCTCAATGGCTTAATCGCTCTTAGTTTCACTTTAGAGCGATTAATGGTGGTTTAATCCACAATTTTTCGTAGTTTTGAACAAGTTATTAACAAACTATGAGAAAACTTACAGCTTCCGAGTTCGAACAACTGCCCATTAAAGGAAAAGGTCGTAGTTCACATGTTTTCAATTCCATTTTAAACTTAAAAGAAGGCGAAGCCCTCCTCATCGAGCGTAAAGACTGGGCTCGCAAGGCAGGACCAAGCACTCTCGTTCGTTACATCGAAAGAAAACATCAGATGAGATTTTTGTGCGGCGCCCTTGAAAACGGCCATGGCTGGGCGGTTAAGCGCATTGAGGCTCAGAAAAAAGAAGCGCAAAAAGAAATTCAGAAAGCAAAATCAAAAGCTTTAATTACAGATGAGAGTGAAAAAGATGCTCTGCAATTAAAATCTGATCTGATCTTATTTTACTTAAGCAGAATTGCACTCAACAAGATAGAACGTATTGAAGATACGCTGAAAGCCGCAGTACTACACTTCTGGAAGGCAGACAAAAAATTATTGCAAGAATTCTTCTACGAGATCATTAATAGTTTACAGTCGCAGGGACATATCATTATTGAAAATGATAAGACTTACATCCCATTAAGGAACAGCAAAATTTAATTACTTACTCATGATCTTGAATTCGGTGCGTCGGTTATTCTGACGTCCTTCATCTGTATCATTCGTATCAATAGGTTTTGTTTCACCATAACCTTTTGCAGTTAAGCGGTCGGCCCCAATACCCTTAGTAATTAAGTAGTCTACAACCGAACGCGAACGGTTATCCGATAATTTCATATTGTAATCATCAGATCCCTTGCTGTCGGTATGGCTTCCCAACTCAATTTTAATGGTTGGATTCTCATTCAATAACTTGATCAAACGATCCAATTCACTGGCCGATTCAGGGCGAATTGTTGCTTTATCAAAATCAAAGAAAATGTTACGTAACACAATTACACTTCCCACTTCGATCTTCTTTAGAGCAACATCTTTATTATACTCTATGTAATCTGCATTTTGATCAATAATAAAGTTTTCAGAATGGAATAAATATCCGTCTTTTTTAACGGCAATACCATAGTTTCTTCCGGCAGGTAAAGTAACCAGGTAGCGACCGGTTGAGCTGTTCGATTTAAATGTTGCCAATAAAATATTTTTTTCGTTATCAAATAATTCAATGGCTGCTTCTAAAACAGCATTTGTTTTTGCGTCTGTGATCACACCTTTCAATAAGGCCATTTTCGGGCCTTTGCTTTCAATAGCGCCTTCTGTTTTTAAGTTAGAAATTGGATTTGCTGCCATCGCTAATAACTGATCTTCGGTATTCAATAAAGGTTGTTTTTCGGGTCCCAAAATCGTGATCTTGAAAATATCCTGTCCGCCATAACCTTTCATGCTTGAACTTGAATAATAAGCGTGACGACCATTAGCAGCCAATACATAAAACACATCATCGTCGGGAGTATTAATAGGAATGCCAACGTTTACCGGCTTTGTCCAAACTCCATTCTCTAAAGTGGTTTTGAAAATGTCGTAACCGCCGATTCCCATGTGGCCTTTTGAAGAGAAATACATGGTTTTACCATCCGGCATCATGTAAACACCATCTTCATCGTACTCAGTATTTAAAGTTGGGCCAATATTCACTGCCTTTTCGAATTTTCCTTTTTCATTTATAACAGAATAATAAATATCGTGCCCACCCAAACCTTCTTTTCTATCACTCACAAAATAAAGCACCTTTCCATCGTATGAGAACGAAGCTGAAGGCTCATGACCGTCGGAGTTAATGGCCTTTCCAAGGGTTTCAGGCTTGGTCCAAAGCGCACCATGTAATTCAGAAATGAAAAGATCTCCGTTTTGTTTTGAGCCATCATACGTAATTAACTTATTTCCATCGGGCGATAAACAAATAGCTGAGTTGTGCAGTTCAAGATTCACCGGCAATCCAATGTTTCTTGCAGTGGTCCACTTTTTATTTACTTTAGTTGAAACCCAGATGTCTTCGTGCGGCAGATTATCTTCAACACTCAAAGCCGGATTTACTCCGCCGGGGCGACGCGACGTAAACATCATTATGCTCTCATCGGCAGTGATCACCGGTGAATAATCACCAAAAGTACCGTTTATGTCCTGACCAACATTATCAATAAAAACACGGATCGGAGTTTTAGAAAGTTCTATTCCATTACGGCATTCTTCAATGCGGCGATTCACTATTTTCAATTCAGCAGCATCTTTTGAACTTACAGTAGCTTTATACGCTTCGTATTCTGTGATGGCTTTTGTCCATTCCGATTTCAATTGAATAACATTTCCCAAATAGAATCTGATCTTCTTATCAACTGCCGGATTAAGCTGATAGGCTTTTGTAATGTATTCTGTAGCTCTTCCCTGATCGTGTGAATTCAAATAACAATATCCTATCCTGAAATTAAGTAGATCATTATTAGGATTAAAGGTTTGTGCTTCCAGATAATGCGGTAAGGCAGCTAACAAAAATCGTTTGTCGCCTTCATCAAAAATTGCGTTTCCTTCTTTAAACTGATTAATGGCTTCTTTTAACTGATCCTTTCTGTCCGGAAAGTTTTTCTTCTCAAATTCTACGTTCACCTGAGCGAAATAACTAAGCGGTAAGCCTAAAAATGCCAATATGTATATTACTTTCTTCATAATTTTTTCTTTAAATATTTATTCGCTACAGTCTGAGTTAACAAAAGATTTTGCCGCAGCAACACCAAGTTCAGCGGCTTTTTTCCAATCGGCACAACTGCCTTCATCTTCTCTCAACATCTGGCGTGCAATACCACGATTAAAATAAGCCGGGCCGTTCTTCGCATTGGATTGAATGGCTTTATTGGCCATGTCTTTTGCTTTTTGATACTCTTTTTGCTTTATATAAACCGATGCAAGACCGTTAAAAGCAGAGGAATTACTTGGGTCCTTACGAAGCGCCTCTTCAAAATCATCATGAGCACCTTTTAAATTATTGTCCTCAAGCTTTGCAGCACCTCGGTTTGTTAACGCGATCAGATATTTTTCATTTACCTGCAAGGCTTTATTATAAGATTCAATAGCTTTTGCATAATTTTTATTCTCGCGGTAAGCTGAGCCTAAATTATTATACAAAAAGGCATCTTTATCATCCATGCTGATCGCCTTTTCGTAATCGGCAATACTTCCTGCAAGGTCGCTAAGTGCGCGTTTTGCGCTGGCTCTGTCGTTGTAGGCATAAATATAATTTGCATTTCCGGCAATGGCTTTGTTGTAGTTATCGATGGCTGTTTTATATTCGCCGTTCTCATAAAGCACAAGGCCTTTGTAATAATTTGCTTCTGAGTGATTCGCGTTCACAGCAAGGCATTTATCCAATGCTACCAGTTGCGAATCTTTTTTATTGTCGTTAAAAAAGATAAGGCTTTTTGTAAAATAAGCATCGGCGTTTTGTGGTGATTTAGCAATTACCTTATTGATATCCTGATAAGCTTCTGTATAGCGTTTTAATTGTGTTAACGCTACCGCGCGATTATAGAACGCCTTATCAAAATCAGGCTTTACAGCCACACTTTTAGTAAAAAAATCTACAGCTGTTAAATAGTCTTTTCGTTTCAACTGTTCAATGCCGCTGTTGTAATCGGCTTCGGCCTGTTGTTCAGGAGTAAGCTGAGAAGCAACCTTAACTGTATCTTGCGAAAAGACGTAACAGCTTAGTGCCATAAATAATGTAGTAATGATCTTTTTCATTGGCTTATGTTATATGTGACTAAAATACTAATTTATACTAAATCATTTTCAAAATTTGCATCTGTTTATGAGTTTGTTATTATCTTTAACTACTTACAAATTATGAAGAACATTTTCCGACTTGGCTTCCTTGCCTTTTTTCTTGTACTGTTGAACAGTTGCTATTTGTTCAGGCCCTCGTCAAACAAAATGTACGCTCGTGCGCTCAAAAAGCATCCTCAATATGATGCTATTATTGTTCCCGGCGTTCCCTTTGTTGATCCTGAGTGGGATCGCATCATGCAAATGCGGGTATTATGGTCGGTTAATCTATTTAAGAAGGGGATCGCCAAAAATATTATTATGAGTGGCAGTTCGGTATATTCTCCTTATGTGGAGGCCAAAATAATGAAGTTATATGCCATCGAATTGGGTGTGCCGGAACAAAATATTTTTGTTGAAGAAAAAGCCGAGCATAGTACAGAAAACATCTGGTATGGTTATAAAATGGCAAAAGCCAAGGGTTTCAACACTGTGGCCCTGGCAACAGATCCTTTTCAAACCAAATTGCTTTATCGTTTTGTTAGAAAAAGAACCAAAGATCTTGCTCGTTTGCCGGTGCTCTTTGATACCTTAAAAACCATGATGCATACCAATCCGCCCATAAATTACTTGCCCTACAAAATTCCGAACTTTGTTGCCTTACCCGACCGAGAAAGCAAATGGCAAAGGTGGCGCGGTACCAATGGCAAGCATATTAATTATAATGAGAAGTAAAGTGACAACATGAATCCCATTGTAAAGAATAGATCCTTCGGCTAGAGGCTGGCCTCAGGGTCACAATGGTTACTCTTTACAAAAAAATGTGGTACGCTGCTAAAGCAGATACATAAGCCAGTCCGCTCATGTAAACCAATTGCCCCATCATCCATTTCCAGCTTTTTGTTTCACGGTAAACAACCGCCATGGTGCTCATGCATTGCATTGCAAAAGCATAAAAAACCAGAAGTGATACGCAAACCGCTACGCTATATGTTGGCAAACCGGTTGTGGGATCTTTTTCTTTTTGAAGTTTGGTTCGAATATTTTCTGTGTTCTCTACATCGTTGGCGCTGTATATTGTTGCCATTGTTCCAACAAAAACTTCGCGTGCTGCAAATGATGTAATTAAAGCAATTCCAATTTTCCAGTCGAAACCAATTGGCTTTATGGCCGGTTCAATTGCTTTACCAATAATACCTGCGTAAGAAGCTTCCAGTTTTTTTGCCCGCATTTGAGCAAGTAATTCGTTTTTTTGTTCGCTGTCTGAGATATTCATTATCGAATTAGCATAATTTTTTTCAATGGTCGCAAATTTTTCTCCGGGACCATGTGCGCTTAAAAACCAAAGAATGATGGAGATCGCCAAAATTACTTTCCCGGCTTCGAATAAAAATATCTTTACTTTATTTACTACAATTATTCCGATGCTCTGCCACTGCGGCAAACGGTATACCGGTAATTCCATTATGAAATAACTATGTTCCTTGCTTCTAACCATAAGCTTCATTACAAAGGCTGTAATTAAGGTGGCCGCAAATCCCAATAAATACATGCCTAACAAAATGAGTCCTTTTAAGTTAAAAATACCAAGCACTTGTTCGTCGGGCACCAAAATGGAAATGAGCAAAGTATAAACCGGTAAACGTGCCGAGCAACTCATTAATGGAATTATGAAAATAGTGATCAGGCGTTCCTTTAAATTACTGATGGTGCGCGTTCCTAAAACAGAAGGCACTGCGCAAGCTACACTGCTAACGATCGGGATAACTGATCTTCCATTTAAACCAAAACGCCGCATCAGTTTATCCATGATAAAACTAACACGCGCCATATAACCTGAATCTTCAAGTAAACCAATGAATAAAAAAAGTAAAGCTATTTGCGGAACAAAAACAGCAATGCCGCTTAAGCCAGCCAGCAGGCCATTTACAAGCAGATCACTAAGCTGACCCGCTGGTAAAAACGCAAATGTTTTCTCTGATAAAAATGAGAACAAGTTCTCGATCCAGTTCATCGGAAACTCTGCAATAAAGAAAATGAATTGAAAGACAATGAATAAAACGAAAAGCAAAATAACGTAACCAAAAATTTTATGCGTTAATGCCCGATCTATTTTTTCGCTGGTGCTTCTGTCAGCGTGATGAGGTTGTTGTATGCATTTGGTATAAATATAATTGATCAGGTTAAAACGATAAGTGCTGTCGGAAGCTTCAAAGTTCTCGAGTTTTTCCAAATCTGTTTTGCCATTGAACTGTTCCGAAATAAATTCTTTGTAAGATGCGGCGCCTGTTGACTCCTTGAATTTTACAAGATCATAAAATAAAGCTGATGAATTTTTAGCTTCAGTTATTTTTTTCTTCAATTCATCGAAACCCTCTTTAGTCCTTGAATTTACTGCAACTACAACAACCCCTGTGATTCGTTGCAATTCTTCAATATCAATTTTGATCTTCAAAGCGTTGGCTTCGTCGATCATGTTCAAAACAATGACCGTTGGAATTTTCAGGTCCAATACCTGAGTCGTTAATAGTAAATGCCGTTTTAAATTGGAAGCATCGGTAACTACTACTGCAACATCGGGCAATTCATAATTTACTCCCAGTAAAACTTTGCAGGCCACTTCTTCATCCATTGATTTTGGATATAAACTATAAGTGCCCGGAAGATCAGTAATGTTTAACTGATAAGAAATATTATTTTGTTTTGTCTTGCAGATCCCTGTTAGTTTATCTACAGTTACGCCCGGATAATTTCCGGTTTTCTGATTTAAACCCGTAAGAGCATTGAATAAAGTAGATTTTCCGGAATTAGGATTGCCGATCAGTGCTACCGAAAGTGTTTTGGTTTCAGTTCTTATTTTCTTATCCGAAATTTCCATGCTAATCTTCCAGAACAACCGTAGAGGCTTCCTCTTTTCGCATACTTAACACATAACCCGAAATTTCAATGGCAATAGGGTCGCCAAAGGGTGCAATGTTGCTCAAGGTTATTCTTTCGCCGGGTAAACAGCCCATTTCAATTAATTTCAGGGCCAAAGTTCTATCGGTAAACGATTTTATTACAGCGCTTTCTCCTAATTTCAACTGGGCCAGTGTTTTCATGTGTACCCAGCAAAGATAGGCATTACAGCCAATTTTAACATACCACAAATAGGGTATGCCCTATGCCAGCTTCTGTATCAGACTGACTTTTCTGTCCTTAAAATTGAGCAGATTAAGTCCTGCATTTTTGTTTTTTACAAAACCCCCAAAACTATCATTTATCATTAAAGCTTCTGCCCCGTTAAAAGTGCTCCATTGCAAAACTTCTTCTAATTTTAATTCAGGAAGATTTTCAAACAACACATTCATCTCATCCATTATCGATAAACTATGATTGCTTGCCAAACTATCGGTGCCGATGCAGATTCTGCAATTATTCCGGATCATCAATTTTACATTTGGCAATTTATTTTCGACGTACAAGTTTGCATTCGGACATAAGCACCAGTACAATTGCTTGTGAAATTCATTTGCAAATGCAATGTCTTCCTGTGACGAAAATGTGTTATGGATCAATATTAAATTTTCTGTTTTTGACAAGTACTGCAGATACGATCTCAAAGAAGATCTTCCGGTTGCATTAAAATGCTCGATTGGTGATTTTAAGAATTCATAAAGATCAGCGAAACCTCCTGTTTTATCTCTGAAAAAATTATTTTCTTCTTCACTTTCCTGATTATGAATGGAAGTGGGAACGCCTTTCGCTTCCGCCGAGATCCGCTCCATTAAATTACCTGAAACACTATACGGGGCATGCGGCGTTAAAGATCCTTTCAAATTTTGTGCTTGCAAACCATTGAGAATGTCTTTACCGAAAGTAAAAACAACTTCGCTGTGCATAGGATTCAATCCGATCAATTCAATGAAAGTGTGATAAAATAATTTGCTGTTCTTTTTTATCTCAAAAGAATTCTTCACATTAGAAATATCTCCAACAGCTACAATTCCGTTGTTCCACATTTCTTTATCGGCAGCAATTGCAGCTTCATTTATTTTTTGGTCACTAAACAGCATTCGCTTCCCAATAATGCCTTTTGCAAATTCGATCAAACCTTTTCTGGGTTCAATTTCTCCTTTCAAATAACTTAACTCTAAATGGCAGTGGGCATTTACAAAACCCGGACAAATTATCCCATCGTAATGCTCAATGTTACCGGGATCAAGATCTTTACGATTAACGATGTTTAACAAGCGGCTTTCTCCACCCAACACCAATACCATGTCGCTATCTAAAAACTGTTTTCCGTCAAATAACCGTGTTGCTGCTATAAATCGCATACACAAATGTATAAAAACAATAGGTATCTTTGTACTGTGGCAGGCAAAACCGACATACGCTCATTAAAACTTGAAGAATTAACCGCCTTAGTTGTAAAACAAGGCGAGCCTTCTTTCCGTGCCAAACAAATTTACGATTGGCTCTGGGCTAAGCGCGCCGTTACTTTCGAGGATATGAGTAATCTTTCCAAGAATCTTCGCGAGTGGCTTGAAACTCATTATACTATCAATGCAGTGGAGATCCACGAAATGCAGATCAGTAAAGATAAGACCATTAAATGCGCCATGCGTTTACACGATGGTTATGTTGTAGAAAGTGTTTTGATTCCCACCGAAACCCGCACCACCGCTTGCATTTCATCGCAAGTAGGCTGCAGTTTAACCTGCGCTTTTTGCGGTACCGGAAAACTAAAACGCATGCGCAATTTAAATGCTGATGAGATCTTTGATCAGGTTGTTTTAGTGAAAAACGAAGCGCAACAACGTTACAACATGCCGCTTAGCAATATTGTTTACATGGGCATGGGCGAGCCTTTGTTAAATTACGCCGAAGTACTAAGCTCTGTAGAAAAAATCACTTCGCCTACAGGCCTTGGCATGAGTCCGCAGCGCATTACGGTGTCAACTGCAGGAGTTGCAAAAATGATAAAGAAATTAGGTGATGATGGCGTTAAATTTAATTTGGCCCTGTCTTTGCACGCAGCAAACGATGAAAAACGAAATAAAATAATGCCCATCAACGAAACCAATACCTTAGAAAGTCTTGCCGAAGCATTGAATTATTTCTACGAAAAAACAGGAACGCGCGTAACCTTTGAATACATTGTTTTTAAAGACTTTAACGATAGCTTAACAGATGCCAAAGAGCTTGCGGACTATTGCAAAAAAGTAAAATCAAAAGTTAATATCATAGAGTACAACCCGATCGATGATGGTGAATTCAAGCAAACCACAACTGAACGACTGGAAGCCTTTACTAAATATTTAGAAAAAAACGGCATTATTGTTAACGTGCGCCGCAGTCGCGGTAAGGATATTGACGCGGCTTGCGGACAATTAGCCAATAAGAACAAATTAGCACAGCAGGAGCTGAAATGATGGTAGTGTTAAGGAGGCAATAAGCAGAATGTTGCAATACCACATCCCGAGCGGGGCCTCGGGATCTGTTGGCAGGACAAAGTTTTTACTTTCTTCCTCGCTTTTATAACCTGAAAACTTACTTATATTTGTATATAACACTTGAACGTAACCAAAAATATTAAAGCCCCTGTTGCGCAGCACATGGACATCTTTGAAAGCAAATTCAAAGACTCCATGAAAAGCTCTGTGCCTTTGCTGGACAAGATCACCAATTACATTGTAAAGCGAAAAGGAAAACAGTTGCGCCCGATGTTCGTTTTTTTAAGTGCGCAAACCGTTGGCGAAATTAATGAGAGTACATATCGTGCGGCGGCGTTGATTGAATTGTTACATACTGCAACATTGGTACATGATGATGTGGTGGATGATAGTAATGAACGCCGCGGATTTTTTAGTGTTAACGCTTTATGGAAAAACAAGATCGCTGTTTTGATCGGTGATTTTCTATTGTCACGCGGATTATTGTTGTCGTTAGACAATGATGATTTTCATTTACTGAAAATTGTAAGTACGGCGGTGAAAGAAATGAGTGAGGGGGAGTTATTGCAAATTGAAAAGGCACGCCGCTTAGATATTTCTGAGGAAGTTTATTTTGAGATCATTCGTCAGAAAACAGCAAGTTTAGTGGCGGCATGTTGTGCCAGCGGAGCAGCATCAGTGTCACAGGATAAGAATATTATTGCGAAAATGAAAGAGTTTGGCACTTTAACCGGAATGGCATTTCAGATAAAAGATGATCTTTTTGATTTTGGAAGCAGCAAAGAAATTGGCAAGCCAACCGGTATCGATATTAAAGAAAAGAAAATGACACTTCCATTGATCTACGGTTTGAATCAAAGCAGCTGGAGCGAAAAAAGAAAGATTATTAACATTATCAAAAACCACAATACAGATTCGGCTAAAGTAAAAACGGTAATTGATTTTGTGATCGAAAAAGGAGGGATAAAATATGCAGAGGGTGTAATGCATGATTATAAAAATAAGGCTCTTGCCATTTTAAAAGAGCTGCCTGAATCGCCCTCGCGTAATAGTTTAGAGTTGCTGGTGAATTATTCTATTGAACGTAAGAAATAATTCATTTATGTAAGAAAATTAGGGTCTTTTGAATACTGTAATGATTAATTTTGGTTGAAAATTCATTTAACTACATTTACTAAAATCACTGATAAGATGTCAAGAAAATATTACAAAGTACTTTTTGTTTTACTTTTTCTCAGCTTTAAAACCTTTTCACAAGATTGGGTGTTTGTATTTGCCAGCACTGTAGAAAAAGCAGGTGAAGGAATGGGCGGTGCTACCATTAGTTTATACAAAGGCTCATCGCTGGTGCTTTCAACCACCTCAGCCGGTGACGGCAAATTTAAATTGGACGTTCCACCCAATGGAGAATACTCTTTGGTTATTACAAAAGACGGTTACGTTACAAAAAAAATATCAATTTCAACCCTTGGCGTTCCGGCCGATAAAAATAAAGACAATTTTAAGAAAGGATTAAAGGTTGAATCCTTTACCCTATTTGAACCTTTACCCGGCATTGATTACTCGGCGCTTAGTCAGCCTTTGCTAAAAGTTGGTTATGTAGCAGGTAAAGATGTTTTTACGGATGATGCTTCCTATACCGCACAAATATTGAGTACTCTTGAAAAAATAAGAAATCAGGAAGAAGCCTTAATTAAAAAATATGATGCAGCTATTGCTAAAGGTGATGCAGGGTTTAAATCTAAGAATTGGGCTAATGCAAAAACTTCTTATGAAGATGCAATAAAACTTTTACCGAACAAACAATATCCTAAAGATCAATTGGCACTTATTGAACAGAAACAAAAAGAAGAAGAGGCTGCCAAAAAGAAAGAAGAAGAAGAAGCAACGGCAAAGGCGAAAGCTGATGCAGAAAAAGCAGCCGCGGATAAACTGGCAGCTGAGAAAGCAGCTGCAGATAAGGCAGCAGCAGAGCAAGCGGCAAAAGATAAATTAGCCGCCGAGAAAGCAGCACAAGACAAAGCAGCACAAGACAAAGCAGAAGCAGATAAACAAGCCAAAGCCGCAGAGCAAGCCGCAAAAGATAAAGCAGCCGCTGAGAAAGCAGCTCAGGAAAAGTTAGCTGCAGAAAAAGCAGCTGTAGAGAAATTAGCTGCCGAGAAAGCAGCCGCAGAAAAAGCAGAGGCAGATAAACAAGCCAAAGCGGCAGAGCAAGCCGCAAAAGATAAAGCGGCCGCTGAGAAAGCTGCACAGGAAAAATTAGCAGCTGAGAAAGCGGCTGCGGATAAACTTGCAGCTGAGAAAGCCACCGCAGAAAAAGCAGCACAGGGTAAAATCGCAGCAGAAAAAGCCGCCGCTGATAAAGCAGAGGCAGATAAACAAGCTAAAGTCGCTGAACAAACCGCAAAAGATAAAGCAGCAGCTGAGAAAGCAGCACAAGATAAAATCGCGGCAGAGCGATCCGCCGCGGAAAAAGCTGAGGCGGATAAAATTGCAAAAGCCGCCGAATTAGCGGCCAAGGAAAAAGCGACACAAGACAAAGTAGCTGCAGATAAATTAGCTGCGGAAAAAGCTTTGCAAGATAAAGCCGCGGCAGAGCAGGCTGCAAAAGTCGCGCAAGAGGCGGCCAAGGATAAAGCGGCAGCTGATAAACTAGCTGCAGAAAAAGCGGCAGCCGATAAGATCGCTGCAGACAATGCGGCCAGAGAAGCTGCGAAAAATAAAGCTGAGGCTGACAAAATTGCGAAAGAACAAGCCTCTGCAAATAAAGCCTCTGAAAAAGCAGCAAAAGAAAAAGCAGCGCAGGATAAAATAGAAGCCGATAAAAAAGCAAAGGCCGATGCACAAGCGGCAAAGGCTGCCGAAAAAGCCGCCAAGGACAAAGAGCAGGCTGATAAACTAGCCGCAGAAAAAGCAGCAAGAGACAAAGAAGCTGCTGATAAATCCGTAATTAAACCTATTGATGATACCGAAACAGAAGCGCCGTCCAATGTTGATCGCGGTGAAGCCAAACACGCAATACCGCAAGAACTTGGCGGAAACAAATACAAAGAGGCATTGAAAAAAGCAGAAGGCTATTTTAAAATGAAACGCTATGCAGAAGCGAAAACTGCTTATGAAGACGTTCTGAAAATAAAACCGGATGATGCTTACTCAAAAGGTAAACTTGCTGAGATAGAAAAATTGCAAAAAAAATAAGTTTAACCTGTTGAATTTTTAATCCAACGAAACTGCGTTCAAAGAATACATCCCCGAAATTAAAACGCAATTAATTTTGCGAAATCTATCAATTTTTTAACTTTGCTTATTATGCGAAAACTATTATTACTATTTTCTGCTTCCTTAATTTTAACCTCCTGCGGCAGTGATAAAAATCCCGAAAAAGAAAAAGCTAAACAGGATTCGGTGATCACTGCCGAAAAAGTAAAACAAGTTCAGGAAGAAAAGAAAAAAAATCCTTATTTAATTGAACCGCCCGATACTAACTACACCGGCGATTACCTTGCCAAATACGAAAACGGAAATGTAAAATTTCAGGGCTTTTTTAGGTTTGGGAAACGCCACGGGCAATGGATGGCTTATTACGCCAACGGTATTTTGTGGAGCGAATGTTTTTATGATAAGAGCATTCGCAGCGGTGCCAGTAATGTTTATTATGAGAATGGGAAGCCAAATTATAAGGGCTGGTTCAAAAATGATCTGCGCGACAGCGTATGGACATTTTATGATTTGAACGGCATGGAGATCAAAAAAGTTGCTTTTAAAAACGACGAAGAAGTATCAAGTAAATAATTCATGGCAAAAAAAGATAAACGCATAGATGCCTATATCTCAAAATCAGCTGGTTTTGCAAAGCCAATTTTAAAACATTTTCGCGAATTAGTACATAAGGCTTGTCCGGATACAGAAGAAACCATTAAGTGGGGGTTTCCTCATTTTAACTACAAAGGAAACATGCTTTGCGGTATGGCTTCCTTTAAACAGCACTGTTCCATCGGTTTCTGGAAAGCTTCACTGATGAGCGATGCCAAAACATTAATTGCAAAAGCCAAAACAGAAGAAGCCATGGGGCATTTGGGAAAGATCACTTCCTTAAAAGATCTTCCAAAAGATTCTGTGCTTATCAAATACATTAAAGAAGGCATGAAGCTGAACGATGCCGGAATTAAATTACCGCCACGCAAAAAAACAAGTTCAAAAGATCTTGACATCCCGGCTTATTTTATGACAGCGTTAAAGAAAAATAAAAAAGCACTAACTACATTTGAGAATTTTTCTCCCGGACAAAAAAAAGAATATGTTCTTTGGGTTACGGATGCTAAAACCGAAGAAACCCGTAACTCGAGATTGAAACAAGCGGTTGAATGGATGAGCGAAGGAAAGATCAGGAACTGGAAATATGTGAAATGTTAGATAAGAACGCAAACGCTGTAGCCATCTTTAATAAACTCGCCAAAGAGTACCAGACCAAATTCATGGATGTGAATTTGTATGGAAAGAGTTTCGACTTTTTTTGTAATGCCATTAAAAAACAAAATGCCGAAGTTTTAGAATTAGCTTGCGGCCCCGGAAACATTACTAAATACTTACTTAACAAACGACCTGATCTTAAAATTTTAGGAACCGATCTTTCTTTGAACATGATAGAGTTGGCTAAGATCAATAATCCCAATGCAGAATTCAAATTAATGGACGCAAGAGCCATTTCTAAATTGGATAAAAAATACGACGGGTTGATGTGCGGGTTTTGTTTGCCCTATTTATCAAAAGAAGAAGCCTTACAGTTAATTGCAGATGCTTCGAAGGTGCTCAATCCAAAAGGCATACTTTACATAAGCACCATGGAGGATGATTATGCCAAATCTAATTTTAAAAAAGGAAGCAGTGGCGACGAGATCTTCATGCATTTTCATCAGGAAGATTATTTAAGCGAAGCGCTTATAAAAAACGGATTTAAAATGCTAGAAATAATTCAGCAGGACTTTCCAACACAAGATGGCACAAAAATAACTGATCTTATTTTAATTGCCGAGAGATAATTTTACAGCTTATCATACTCCGCCTTCACAAAATCAGCTAACTCTTGTTGCTCAAGGGCTGCAATTTCACAATGCGCTGGTCGATGAGTTATGCTCTCGACCGGACAAAAACTCCTCGTGGTCGGGAGCAAAGCTCACCGACCACCACAAAAAATTGGAAGTATGCGAAATGATTACCCTATATTTATACTATGCATAAATCTGTTTTTTGTCTTTTCTTTCTTTTAATTTCTACTTTTCTCTTTTGTCAATCAACAGAAAAAGAATATTCTAATGGACATGGTGGTAAGATAAAACTTCCGCTAGGTGATATTTCTTTTGCAGATAAAATGGTGCGTTATGTTCCTGGAAATCCGGCGCCGGCGAAAAACACAAGAGCTCAGGATGCCCTTGGACTTCCGGATTTTAACGAGAAGACTGTATCTGGTTTTGTATCACTTGGTATTGGAGGTGAACTTATCCTGTCTTTCAACGATAATGCCCTGGTAAATATTGAGGGTCCGGATCTATATGTTTTTGAAGTTGGAAAATACATTGAAGATACTTACCTCTCTGTTTCAAAGAACGGAAAAGATTGGAAGAATGTGGGCAAGATTGGCGGCGGAAATGCTTTAGTTGATATTGGAGATTCTACACAGCCTGGGGAAATATTTACATATATCAGATTACAAGACGCGAAAAGTTCTTTGCTCACTAACGACAAGACATGGCCGGGTGCTGATATTGACGCGGTGGCCGCAATTGGTTCTGTCAAAAAGCTTTCCCTGAATGCTCTTTATCTTTTTAATACCGCTGAGTCAAAAATAAAAAGCGGTGCTAAACAAAGCCTGGATTCAATAATAATGCTTTTAAAAACAAATCCTGATTTTAATATCGTGATCCAAGGGCATACAGATAGTATAGGAACACAAGCAAGTAATTTGAAGTTATCTGATGACAGAGCAAGATCAATCAAAACATATATTGTAAAAACATTACCGGCTTTTGAAAACAAAATAAAAACTATTGGGTACGCCGGAGACATTCCTGTATCCAATAATTCAACGCCTGAAGGTCGTCAACAAAACCGCAGGGTAGAAGTCTTTTTTATTCCTGAAACTAAAAAGTAATATCACAACTTATCATACTCCCGTTGCTCAAGGGCCGCTATTCCACAATGCGCTGGTCGATGAGCTATGCTCTCGACCGGGCAAAATTCTTCTCAATCGGGAGCAAAGCTCAATGTTGTTCTAAACGTGCTAAATTATGTTTCGCACCTACGGCGCTTCTATTCTTCCGGCTAATTTTTTCTATTAATGTTGGGCTCCTAAGAAGCCAATGAGCATAACACATAAGCCCGGAGGGGTTTAATATTAATAGAAAACAATTACCCCCTTGTGATTAAAGCCCTTTAGGGGCGAAATGCTAAATATTTCGAATACTAATGAACTCCGCTTGCCGGCCAACACAAAGCTAACCTACCAGCCTATTTTACAATTTATCATACTCCGCTTTCACAAAATCTGCTAATTCCTTTACGTAAGCAGGAGAGAAATTAAATTCTATTCCTGCTGTTTTATAAACTTCGGGAATGGTTTTTGTGTAGCCTAAAGCTAAAGCCGCTTTGTATTGTTCGATTGCTTTCTTCGGATCTTTCTTATAATTACGCCAAACGGCAATGGCGCCAAGTTGTGCAAAGCCATATTCGATATAATAAAAAGGAACTTCAAACAAATGTAATTGTACCTGCCAACGGCGTTTCAAATTTTCTTCAATGCCTTCGTAATTTACAACACCACTTCCAAAATCTTTCATAATGTTAGTCCAGGTGACGTAGCGTTGCTCAACCGTATGCGTCGGGTTCTCATAGATCCAATGCTGGAATTTATCAATAGCTGCGATCCATGGTAATGCATCCAACACACTTTCTAACTGTTGTCTTTTTGCGCGTTTTAAATCATCGGCGTTTTCAAAAAAAGAATCCCAGTGTTCCATACTTATTAATTCCATGCTCATGCTGGCGAGTTCTGCCACTTCACTTGGCGGCGATTTAAAATCTACCAACTCCAACGGAATATCCAAAAACGAATGAATGGCATGTCCGCCCTCGTGTACCATTGTAACTAAATCACGATGCAAGCCCACGGAGTTCATAAAAATAAAAGGGATCTCTGTTTCATAAAGCGGGTACTGGTATCCTCCCGGCGATTTTCCCATTCGCGATTCAAGATCCAATCGTCCCATCTTATCCATTGTTTTTATGCAATCTCCAAAAAAGGGATCAATGGAATTAAAACATTTTATGGTTTTCTCAACCAGTTCTTTTGCTGTTGTAAATGGTTTCAAAGGCGGTTTTCCTTCGGCATCCACATCTTTATCCCAGGGACGGTAATCCTCCAATTTCAACTTTGTCTTGCGATTTTTTTCCTGTGCGGTTACCAATGGCACCACATGCAATTTAACCGCTTCATGAAAATTCAAACAATCTTGTACACTATAATCAAAACGACCAAGCGCCTGATGCTTGTAATCTCTGAAATTTTTGAAGCCTGTATTCAATGCCACTTTGTGACGCAGTTCAATTAAATTCGTGAACAGGTCGTTCAATGCTTTTTCATCCTGTCCTCTTCTGGTCCAGATCTTGCGATACACTTCTTCTCGCAATGCACGATTGGCATCTTTTAAAAACACTGCCGCTTTTTGCAGGGTCATTTTTTCGCCGCCGTGCTCAATGCTTTGTGCACCGGAAATGGAGCCAAACTCCTGCTCCTTTTGTTGTAACTCAGTGAACAAAGGAATGTTCTCTTCCCTGAATAATTCAATGCTTTTTTTTATGCCGCGTATGTAAACAAAATATTTTTCCTTATTCAATTCATTAATTTGAGGTGCGGCCAATAATTTTTTGTTAAGCTCGTTTCCAATTGGCGACAAATGCGGTTCAATGTTCACCACAAAATCATTAAAGCTGTTTTTGATCGCTTCGTTCGCTGTATCACAGGTCATTTTTATATAGCGCCAGGCCATGTTCTCACTTACCACCGCGCCAAGCTCACTGTAATCGAGCAGCCATTTTTCAAGATCCTTTACCGAATTTATTTTTCGGTTCTCAAGATCCTTAAAATACGGTTCCAACAGTTCCCAATTGGTAACCGTGAATTCTTTTTGCACAAAATGTCTTTGCATATTTAAACTTTAAATGTTGATTTTTTTCCTATGCTTTCGAAATTTTCCTTCAGCCAGCTATCAGTTGCTTTGTAGCCAAGGTCTTTCAGGTGCATTAAAAAATCCCAGGAAGTATTTAATTTACTCGATAAATTCAGTTCTCCCAAATGCACATCAGAACTGATGTTGTGCAGATTTATTTTTTTGATCTCACCGTCAAGTGTTATTCCTCTGTCAATTAAACTCTGCTGAAACTGTATCATTTTTATTTCGTGCATCAAAGCAGAGTTAAAACTGATCTCGTTCACGCGATCTTTTATCTCCTCAATATTGCCGGGAACTTTTTCTATTTTAATGGGGTTGATCTGCACCAATAAAATATCATCAGCATCTTCGGTATTCTCAATAAGCGGACTCAAAGGCGGATTGCCCATATAGCCACCATCCCAATAAAATTCTCCATCAATTTCAACAGCCTTATACAAATAAGGCAAACAAGCCGAAGCCAAAATAGATTGCACCGAAATATCTTTTGGCCCGAATATTTTTGCCTCGCAGGTTCTTACATTGGTTGCGCAAACAAATAATTTTGGCGGATTGAAATGGTGCAATTCTTCGAAATCAATTAATTCGTTCAATATTTTTTCGAGCGGATTAAAACCAAGCGGATTAAACTGCGAGGGTGCCATGGTTTCTGCAGTAACACTAAAAAATTTGTAAGCCGGCGAAAAATCCATGTTACCTTTGCTCATCATTTTATCTAACCATGATGGCTGAAGCATGGATAACCTTCCCGCTTCCGAGATCTTGTGCCAGAACTTAACCAGTAAGTGCTTAGCCATGTTCTTACCGCCTTTATTGAGACCGTAAATCGTACAAACCCCATTCATGGCTCCCGCACTGGTACCGCAAATACCTTCAATATCCAGTCTTTCGTCATCTAAAATACGGTCAATAACCCCCCAGGTAAAAGCACCGTGGGCACCTCCTCCCTGAAGAGCCATATCTATTTTTTTAGTTTGCATACTGTAAATTTAATTTAAATTATCTTTGCATCATGCAAGAAAATGCTCAGGAGCTTATAACCTATTTATCTGGTTTTGTTAGTGATAGAAGAAAACTGCGTTTAGAGGAGGTTTTGACCGAACGCATGCGTCACATGACCGTTGTTTTAGAAGATGTTTATCAGGCGCATAATGCCAGTGCGGTACTGCGCAGCTGTGATTGTTTTGGTGTGCAGGATGTTCATTTTATTGAGAACCGAAATAAATTCAAGATCAGCGAAGATGTGAGCATGGGCTCTACACAATGGCTTACAATTAAAAAACACAATCAGCATGAGAACAATACACTTGCTTGCATAAAAGAATTAAAAAGTAAAGGCTATCGTATTGTTGCAACTACACCACATAAAGATGATAAGACCATTGCTGAGTTAGATATTACAAAACCTTTTGCTTTGATTTTTGGAACAGAGATCACGGGAATTTCGCAGGATGTTTTTAATGTGGCCGACGATTTTGTAAAAATACCGATGTATGGATTTACAGAAAGTTTTAATATTAGTGTAAGCGCTGCATTATGTATGTACGAATTAACCACGCGCATTCGTGATGCTAAAATAAATTATCAATTGAGCGCAGATGAAAAAAAAGAAATTTATTTAGAGTGGCTAAAAGTGTCGATCAGCAAAAGTGATCTTATAATAAAAGAGTTTTTGAGTAAAAAGTTAGATCATTAATACTTTGCCCCACCTACTCCAATATTTTCTATAGGATGCCAGGTGGTTTTCAGTTCCTGAAGATCTAAAATAAAATAAGGCGACTGCCCTTCTTCTTTTGTCCAATCTTTATTCCATAAAAAAACGCGTTTTACGTTCAAAGAAGCGTTCTCGCCAATTGTTTTAATTTCAGTCTTATTGTCTCTGCAATAAACAATGGCATTCACATCCATGTGTGATGAAAAATGAGAATGCAATTCATCACTTGTTCCGGTTAAGATATTTATTACGCCACCCGGAAGATCGGATGTTGCTAAAACTTCTCCCAGGGTTATCGAACATAAAGGCATGCTATCAGAAGCCAAGACCACACAAGTATTTCCTCCTGCTATTACAGGAGTTATGCAAGAGATCAAACCAAGTAAAGAACTTTTTTCAGGTGCAATAATGGAAACAACACCCGTTGGTTCAGGTACCGAAAAATTAAAATGAGAAGAAGCTACAGGATTTACACTCGAAAATAATGCTGAATATTTATCGCACCATCCACTATAATGCACCAAGCGATCAACGGCCATGCTTACTTCTGTTTCAGCATTTTTTTGTGTGGCGCCTTGTAAAACTAATTCTTTAATAAATTGTTCTTTTCTTCCTTCCAGCATTTCAGCAATACGATAAAGTATTTGTCCGCGGTTAAATGCCGATTTCCCGCTCCATCCTGCAAAAACCGAGCGCGCTGCAACAACAGCATTACGAAAATCTTTTCGTGACGATAAACAAATGTTGGCGATCAATTCTTTTTTCTTTCCATGCAAAGCATAATATCTTCCACTCTCGGTTCTGGGAAATTGTCCGCCAATATATAATTTGTAGGTCTTTAATACTTCTAATTCTGACATAGTATAAAATTACAAAAAATATTGAAACAAACAGGTCGCCCCGTTGGGGCTTCGTTTTGGTTTATCCTCTCTTTCTATGAACGGGCCGTCCCTCCGGGACTTTTAGGTAAAACAAAACCAAAAACTTTTCAATTAAAAATTGATCGAAAAGAACAGTTCGACTGGAATAAAAAATATAGAAGCGTGGAGGGTTCTTGAGAAGACAGCATTATTGCACGCTAAGGACTAAGTGTTTTTTCGGAAATCTGAAATTTGAGGAAAATTCTAATAGCTTATCGCTGGCTCAAAATAAAATGACTCCGGAAGAGTCTTCTGTCTGTAATAAAGATATAGCCTCCAAATTTAGCTCCGGAGGAGCGGCCTGTTTGTTATTTAAAACACTTCCTCAAAAACTTTCTTAATTCTTTATTCGATGTTTTTGGAGACTCTAAAAACCCCATGTGTCCATCGTGTTCTAAATACAGAATCTGCTTGTTCAGAATTTTTTCCGATTGATCCAATAATTGTTGGTACGGCAAAACATTGTCATGTTCTCCGATAACCATCATTATTGGGTATTGAACTAATCCCAAAATAATACTACGATCTTCACGATCTTTCATTCCTTCAAGCGCTGCAATAATTCCTTGCTTGGATGTTTTAGAGGCGATCTTATTTGCAAAAGCAATTTCCTCTTTTAAATACTTTGCATTTTTTGTGGCGAATAAATTCCGAATTACTTCTTTGGTATAAATATGGTGATTGGCCTTCACCACTTTAATAGAACGCGTGCGGTCGCGTTTTTTTTCTTCGCTATCCGCATAAGCACTCGAATGAAATAAACAGATGCCGCTTATGTTATCCGGAAAGAGATCGGCAAATGCCAAAGCTGCATAGCCGCCCATGCTATGGCCAACAAGCGCATAACGTTTTACACGGCAACTATCTACTACTGCTTTAACACATTTGGCAATTAACTCCATGCTGTGCACGTAACCAAAATTTTGTGTGTCCCCGTGGCCGGGCAGATCAATGGCAATAACACGATACGATCTAGAAAGATCTTGAATGGTGTTTTCCCAGATCTGATGTGAACCTAAAAATCCATGCAATAAAACTAAAACCCTGCCCTTTCCCGTATCGCTAAACGTTACCTTGCCTTTTTTAAATGTAGTTGTTTTTAGCATGTGTAGTTTTGAGTTCGTGATCAAGAGTTCGTAGAATCTTTATACGCCAAACTGTGATAAATGATGATCAAGGTGTTTAGTTTGTATGATGTCCCACTCCTGCGGATTCATATGACCAAAAAATGAATGCGGCAGTTTTGTAATGCCATCGGGACCTTTTTGAGAAAAGGTTTTTATTTGCGTGATCAATTTTTGTTTTTCGGCCTCAAAATCGGAAGCATCAGAAAAAATAAAGTTAGGATCAGTTGGTAAATTTTTTGTGAAAGGTGTTGCGGGGTCTACCATTTTATTCTTAAAATATTTTCCCATTAAAAGGCTGAAAAGTCCTCGCTTGCTTTTTACTTCGCCATGTGCCATTTTTAAAGGCGCCGTGCAGTGTGCAAGCATTTGAGCTGAATTCATTTTGCCCCATTGCGGCTTCACCTGATGGTCCAATTTATTGATACGATCAATAAAAGAATTCGCATCATTGGCATTAAACAAACTCTTCATGAAAATTAAATTTTAAGTGTTAAATGGAGCCGAATAAAAGTAATTAGAAACACAAATTTAATGAATTTTAAGAGGGCATAGAAGAGGTTTTTCAACAAATTGAGACTATTTTCTCAACTCAAAGTTCTGACCAAGGTACACTCTCCGCACCTGCTCATCGTTAGCAAGATCTTCTGCACTGCCAGATTTTATTACGCTTCCCGAAAACAGCAAATAAGATCGGTCAGTTATGTTCAATGTTTCGTGCACATTATGATCGGTGATTAAAATACCTATATTCTTGCTTTTTAATGTTCGAACAACACTTTGAATGTCTTCTACCGCAATTGGGTCAACTCCGGCAAAAGGCTCATCCAATAAAATGAATTTAGGGTCAGTTGCCAATGCTCTTGCTATTTCCGTTCTTCTTCGTTCACCGCCTGAAAGTTGATCACCTAAATTTTTTCGAACGTGATGCAAATTAAATTCATCCAATAAAGATTCCACCTTCATGTCTTGTTCTTTTTTGGTGAGTTTTGTCATTTCAAGTACCGCACGTAAATTATCTTCTATGCTCAATTTTCTGAAAACAGATGCTTCCTGAGGCAAATAGCCAATGCCTAATTGTGCGCGACGATACATGGGTTCTTTCGTAATATCCAGATCGTCTAAAAATATTTTTCCACTGTTTGGCTTTATCATTCCCACGATCATGTAAAACGAAGTAGTTTTACCGGCACCGTTCGGGCCAAGCAAACCCACGATCTCACCTTGACGCACCTCAACAGATACGTTGTTGGCAACAGTACGGCTTTTATATTTTTTTACTAAGTTCTCTGATCTTAAAATCATGTTACAGTAATAATTGGAAGCTAAATTTAAAACCAAAATTATCAATCGCCTTTGGTCGAGGATACGATAAACGCCAAAGTGCATCTACTCTGAAAAACTTGAAAATGTTCTCAATGCCCGCTGTTGCCTCTACATAAGGACCTTTTTCAAGTGAGTTAAGCGTTGAAGGGAAGATCAGGGTGTTTCTGTTCTTTTGATTTACACTTCCCCAAACTCCTTTAGCGCTGATCACCTCTCGCCATTTCAATTTTTTCAATAAGGGAATTTTATTGAACAGCAATCCATCAAAGTGATGGAAGATGGCACCGGAGACATACTGATCACTTCCAAATTCGTAATACTTCATCATGTTGTAGGCATAATAATCATACACGTATGTTTCGTTACCGCCATGCAATTCCAAAAGAGGATACGCTACTGTCCCCCATATTTTTCCGGCTTGTATGTTTACATCTGTATATCCCAAAATAGGCGTTATCCTTAAACGCTTAGTTAAATTAACAACTAATTTCTGGTAATCGTACTCTCCGCCAAAGGCATTTTGCAAAGATTTAGAATAAATTAACTGTATTACAGGGTAAGTGGTGCCTAATGATACGCGCTCGAAATCACCACTCACAAATTTTTCCTTATAGGCAAAGCGAATGTTTATTCTCGCTTCAGTATTTCTAAGGTTTTCTTTCTCATAAATTGTTCCGTCTTTTTTATACGATAAGTATTTCGCAGCACCAACAGGAGTATACAAACTTCCGGCCAAAGACAATTTGGTTACCAGGCCCGGAAAAAACTCGCACTCGTACCAAGCCTGTGTTTTATCAACCCTTGTTAAGTTGGTGAGTGGACTTGTTCTGAAAAAAGAAGCGAATAAGTTGTCTTGCGAAAATCCATTTGTGCTTTGCCCGAGAATTTCGTTATCACTTTTATACTCTGCACCAATTAATTGCCGCCTTGGTTTTTTAGAAACAAAAGACTGAAAGCCCAGATCGTATTTATATTTCTGATCCAATGTTCCGTAAGCAACATATCCTTTCAATTGATACCAGCGACTGAACTTACGGCTTGTAACACCCCCAATTCTTATTCGGGTTCCCTCTACTTTGTTATAACTTACAAGGTTGTAATAAGGCCCCACTTCAAAATTGTTGAATTTTTTATATCCCGCTACAAACACATAAAAAATGTCGATCCATGTTTTGTAAATTGGCAAGGATTGAATCGTATCCACCATTTTATAAATTTTCTTTTCACGTGCAGTTAAGCTATCGTGTCGGTTCAATTGCCAATACTGATCCGTTTTTTTTGTGGCATCGTCTTCGATCAGAATTTTATCACCGAGCTCATAAAATTTTACTTCGCGTGGTTTATTTAAAACAATGTCTTTATACGAAGTTGTTTTTCGTCCATAAAAACCAACTGCCTTCTTAGTGGGAGCAAAATCAATTACTAATCGGTCTTTACTTAGCATCCAGGTGCTGTCGGCATATTTAAATTCCTGAATGATATTGGCTGAATTTATAAAGTTGATGTTGGCGTCTTTGGGGATGCTCATCTCTAATCGTTTTATTCCCCAGGTGGTATCGGCAACCCACATGTTACCGGTAAAACTAAGTTCCTGAGTGCGTTTTGGTTTGAAGCGAATGTGATAACACCAGTTGTTTCCTAAGAACAAACTGTCTTCAAGATAAAATTTATAGTAAAAAAAGGCGTTCTCAGAGATCGGACTTGGAAGCTGTTTATTGAATACCAAAACGTTATTATCATACACACTGATGTTCTGATACATGTCGCCCATTACCTGCGATACGCTGGTATTTTCAAGTCCGGTAATTTTACTTGCTTTTACAACCTCTTTCTTGCGGGTTGGGTTTTTGCAATAATAAAAATCAGAGATATTCTCAATGATGAAAAAAGGCAAAGATGGTTTTTCGTCGCTAAAGGTGCTGTCAACATTATCAAAAACGAACTGAATTGGTTTTAAAACTTTTTTCTCGCGCATTTCTTTTGGTATGCGGGTAAGGTCAAACTCAACTTTATTATAGGTTTCGTATTCGTAAGCTTCAAGTTTTTTACGATCGTTATTCGGTTTATTGGCCACCACATTTCTGATGATACGGTGTGCTGGATTTTCGCCGGCCTTAACCGTTACTTCTTCCAATGCCAGACCTTCGTTTTTCATTGGTACGTTTATTTCCTGGTACGTTAGATTTTTATTGATAGCGCGGGCGGTTCGTTTAAAACCAACATAAGAAGCCACTAATGAATCGCCAAGTTTTGAAGTTTTTATTGTAAAATTTCCGTCAAAGTCAGTTTGATCTCCAATTGTAGTTCCTTTAATAATTACGGGAACAAATGGGAGGGGCTCCTTATTTTCGGCGTTAAAAATTTTGCCTTTTATAGTATACTGCTGCGCCTTCGCAAAACTGAGAATAAGTGTAAAAAACAGCAATAATTTTATTTTAGGTACAGGCATAGTTTAAACCATAAAAATAAGAAATTGCCAAGGATGTTGCAATACAATTACATTTAACTAAATTTACAGATTATTGATGGAGAATTTTGATGCAATAGTTATTGGGAGCGGTCTAGGGGGCTTGTGTTCGGCTTACATCATGGCAAAAGAAGGCATGAATGTTTGTGTTCTCGAAAAAAATCGACAGTTTGGAGGCTCTTTACAAATTTTTAGCCGCGATAAGGCCATTTTTGATACCGGTGTGCATTACATCGGGGCATTAGACGAGGGTCAGAATTTGAACTCGTATTTCAAGTATTTTGGTTTAATGGACAAGCTTCATCTCCAAAAGCTTGACATGAACGGTTATGATCAGATCTCGTTTGAAGGAGATCCTAAAATTTATAAGCACGCTCAGGGCGAAGAAAATTTCATTGAAGTACTATCCAGGGAATTTCCGCACCAGCGCGAGCAATTAAAAAAATATATTTCAGACATTAATTCCATTGTTAATTCTTTTCCACTTTACAATTTAGAGGGTGGGAAAAAAGATTTTAATGATGATTGGTACCGTACAACGAGTGCAAAAGCCTACATAGAAAATTTGTTTACCGATCCTTTGCTTGCACGAATAATTGGTGCCAATAACATGTTGTACGCCGGCACCGAGAACACCCCATTCTTTGTTCACGCCGCAGTTGTGCATTCTTATCTGCAAAGCGCGTATCGTTGTGTTGACGGAAGTTCCCAAATTGCAAAATATATGGTGGAGGGCATTAAAGCATTGGGAGGAACTATATTGAATTATCACGAAGTTGCGGCTTTTGATATTTCCAACGACGAGGTAAAAAGCGTTATAATGTCTGACGGAAAACAAATGAGCGCTAAATGGTTCATCTCTGCTATTGATTTCAAAAAAACAATGCAGATCATTGATGAAAGTCATTTCAGAAAAGTATACCGCAACCGAATTTTAAATTTACCGAATACTGCTGCCATCTTTTTATTAAGTGTTGTAATGAAAGAGAAGAGCTGGAAGCGCATGGATTATAATGTTTACCATTATATAGATCATGATATCTGGAATTCAGCAGCGCATACCGAATCAGATTGGCCAAGAGTTATTGGCGCTTTCCCTACCTATACTTCTAAAGAACCCGACCACACCGAAAACCTGGTGATGATGGCTTACATGCGTTATGAAGAGGTGGCGAAGTGGCATGATAGTTTCGCTACCATACCAAAGCATAGTGTAAGCAGAGGTGATGATTACGAAGAATTTAAATTGAAAAAAGGTGAACAGCTCTTGAATTTATTTGAAGGCCGTTTACCTGGAATTAATGCTGCGGTAAAGTCATTTACCTCAGCCACTCCATTAACTTATCGTGATTACATAGGTTCAACAGACGGGACCAGTTATGGTTTTGCGAAAGATTATCGTGTGCCGATGAGTTCTTTTTTTACTTCGCGTACTAAGGTTAAAAATTTATTGCTAACCGGACAAGATCTTAATTTACACGGGCTTTTAGGTGTTACCATCAGCGCCGTTGCAACCACCAGCGAAATTTTTGGTCACCCTTATGTGATCAATAAAATAAAAGATTCTATTTAACCTTTACCTGAATAGGTTGGTGATAATACTTACAGGTATTAGCGCCGGTTTCAATTACGTTTACACTTCCTGCCTGAGATCCCCAATTCAATTTTACTTCGTTTGATGTTTTACTTCCAAGAACCTCAGCATCTTTTGGGATCTGCCATTCGTAAATATAATCGGGCTTTTGCTGAACTGAGTAGAGAACATTTTTTTCTCCTGCCACTAATTGATCCGGTCCGTTTATTTTCCAATTCGGAATTAAACCGAATTCGCAGGCCGTATAGTAAGTTGAATAAAAGTTTTTATCGGTTGCAAATACCGCCTTTCTTCCGCCCTGATTGTCGCAGTATCCCGGACCAACCGGAATAGCGTGACCCATGTCGCTTATTTTGTAAAATACCACCACTTCTTCTTCCTCTTTATTTTTGTAGGCCAAACGCGTTACATCTTTTGCGTTCAGATAGCCTTCGATCGTTTCGTCGGCTATGGTGTCTGTTTTGTGAAGCGCTGTCCATTGCTCCACTAATTCTTTCGCATTGTTTATATTCACCACAGGATCGTTCTTGCCATGAAACACAATTACTTTTGGATATTTATCTTTAAAGGCAGGATTCTGCTGCCAAACTAATTCTCGCCATTGCTCCGGTGTTTTATTTACTCCCCAAACCATGCTGCCTGATGATGAAAAAATATTTTCTCCGGGCTTATAAGGCCCGCCTGCAAAAATTGCTGCGGCTTTAAACATGCCGGGTTGCGTTGCGATCATTACCACACTCATGGCAGCGCCGGCTGATAAACCTGTTACGAAAACCTGCTTGGGATCGGTAGAAAAATTTTTGAGCATATAGTCTACCATTTGTCTTATGCTTTCGCACTCACCATTACCGCGTTCAATTTCGTTTTTCTTGAACCAGTTAAAACAATGTTGAGGGTTATTTGGAAAATGCTGTTGCGGATACAGCACATAAAAACCATATTGATCCGCCAAATTATTCCAGCCGGTTAATTCAGCCGCACCGTTTGCAGTTTGTCCGCAGCCATGCAAAACAACTACAATTGGGCAGTTCTTTAAAGAAGCGTTCTTAGGTGCGTGATAAAATAAACTTAAATTACCGGGATTTGGACCAAAGCCTAAAACAGAAGTGAGGGTGTCTTTTTGCGCTTGAGAGGCAAAAGTTAAAATGAAAAATATGAAAACGAGTTGGCGCATATTCTAAAAATTAAAGCGACCCTTTTACAAAGATCGCTTTAAAATGTTTATCATCATTCTTAGCTTAAGAAAGGATCAATTGCTTATTCCGAAAAATTCGTTGTAAGAAACTTCTTTATTCTCAAGTTTGCAATTGGCCTTGATCAGGTCCAGAACTTTTTTACTATAAAGGTTTTCGAAAATGCGTTGTGCTTCTTTTTCTTTTGTTAAAAGGCTTTGTGCGATTTTCGTTACTTCTTCTTCCTGTGGTTGCTGACCGTATTTTGCATACTCGGCTCTTACGAAACCTTTTGCTTCTTCAGTAGCTTCTTCAGGTGTAACTTTTATCTCATTGTCTTTAATGATCTTATTTTCAATTAAGCGCCATTTCATTGATGAAGAATATTCAGGATATTCTTTTTCCAGTTGTTCGGCTGTTAATGGTTTTTCGTTAACGGCCATTAACCAGCGTTTTAAGAATTCATCCGGCAATTTTATGTTCAATTTAGCGATCAATGTTTTTTCGATCTCTTTCATAAAATCGCGGTCGCTGTCCTGATAGAACATCATTCCTAATTCTTCCTTGATCTTATTTTTGAATTCTTCTTCCGAGTTTATTTTTCCTGCGCCGTATAACTTATCGAACAATTCCTGATCCAATTCAGCATCTTCTAAACGTGCAATGTTTTTCACGGTTAACTGTAAATTACTGTTGAAGTTTTCGGCAGCATCTTTATCAATTCCTAATGAAACTGATTTATCCAGAGCTGTATCGTATAGTTCGCTCACGTTAACGGTGATCTTATCTTCTTTTTTAAGTCCGATCAATTTTGGTTTTACGGCTTCGTTCTTTAAGCGATCGATTCCAATACTGGTCGATTTGAAAACACCGCCAGGTAAAATGTTACCTGCTGCATCCAGTTCAACGATATCTACAAATAAAACATCTTTATCGCCTGCAACTTCAGGATTAATCGGTTTGCCATAATTACGGCGAACATCTTTCAGGTATTTTTCTACAAGTGCATCGTCAACTTTTACAGTTTTGTAAGTGAAGGAATGGCTGTTATCTACTTTAAAATTAAATTCCGGCGCTAAACCTAACTGATAAGTAAAGGTAAAATCAGTTTGATTTTGGAAATCTACTTTCTTCTCTTCTTTCGGCAAAGGATTGCCTAAGATCTCTAATTTGTTTTCGGTAATATAATTATGAAGCGTATCATTCAATAGTTTATTCAACTCTTCCGCTAATATCGAAGTGCCGTATTGTTTTTTGATCAACCCTGTGGGGATCTTTCCGGGTCTGAAACCCGGCATGGAAGCTGAGCGTTGTACTTTTTTAATAGCTTCGGTAACGCGATTTTCGTAATCGGCAGGACCAACTGTTATAACAATCTCCGCGTTAAGCGTGTCAATGTCTTTTTTAGTGATGTTCATGGGCATAATTTGAATAATTTCGGGTGCCAAAAATACGCATTTATTTGTAATATAATCCTAAGAAGCCTGCATAGAAACAGGGTTTTTAACGTTAAAGGCAAAAACGGCTGAAATAGTGGCTGTTAATCGTCGGCCGGCTCCGGAGCTCTTTTTGGAGCAGCTTTTTTAGCTTTTAATTTGCTTGGCCAAAGTACATTTACCATTTCATTGTGAATGGTAAGTTTTGTGCGGCTGATACCGTTGATAATTTCAACTGCGGCCTTAGACTCCGGCTTCCAAACCTTATTCACTTCAGAATAGCTTCCATCGTCAAGTACCACATAGAACTTAGTTAATTTTCCATCCATTACCTCTGCTTTACCGCTGAAACAATCAGCTTTTCCACCTGTTCTTTGGGTAATGATAACATCAGTATAAACTCCATCTTTTATTTCTTCAGCGCCTCTTTCCTCGAACTTAACCGACCATTTGTTATAACAGTTTAACTCGGTTTTATCAGTTTTTACTTGAGATCTAACTGTTCCAAAAAATAAGCAAGAGATGCTTGCAACAAGATATAGGTTTTTCATTTTCACTTTTTCTTTAAGATTTTAAAAATAATGTTTATCAGGCACAATAACAAACCTAAGAAATTTGCTACAATTTATAGCAAGGTTTTGCTGTTTTCTGTAGTTATTTTGTATTCTATTTTATAATATGTTGGTAAAAACGTTTGGGTTTGCGGTTCATGGCATTAATGCCACAAAGGTTGCGGTAGAGGTAAATATTGCAACAGGAGTTAATTTTTTTATTGTTGGATTACCCGATAGTGCGGTAAAAGAGAGCCAGCAAAGAGTAAGGGCAGCCCTTAACAATCATGGCTACAAGGTTCCGGGCAAAACCATTACTGTAAATATGGCTCCGGCCGATATCAGAAAGGAAGGTTCGGCCTATGATCTAACCATAGCCATTGGTATTTTGGGGGCCTCAGAACAAATAAATGCCGAAAACATTGATAAATATGCCATTATGGGGGAGTTATCTCTGGATGGTGAAATACGGCCTATTCGTGGCTGTTTACCAATTGCTATAAAGGCTAAACAAGAAGGTTTTAAAGGGATCATTCTGCCGGTGCAAAATGGCCGGGAAGCCGCTGTTGTTGAAGGGTTGGATGTTTATTGTGCTGAAAACATAAAACAGGTGATCGATTTTTTCAATAAAGGCGAAGGTCTTGAGAAAGTAAAGGTGGATCTGGCAGAAACATTTTTGAACCGTTTGAGTGATGTGGCTTTTGATTTTGCTGATGTAAAAGAATCGAAGAATATAAAATATATTTGTATTAATTGACTAATTATTAATTCATTACAAATTATGAATTAAATTTTCATCTCGTTTTCATCTCGTTTTTCACTTAAATCTTCAAGACATATTTTCTTATAATCTAACCTTGATTTCGATTTTTTTTAAGTAATAATTTGTTTGTACTTTTCCACTTTAGAAATTCAAAAACATGATACTATTAGAAGTAGAACCCGCACACTTTGAGTGGATACCAAATAGTCTTCACGGCATTTTAGAAATGCTTGCTTTCATTTCATTAATCATTGGTGGTCTCTCTGTTTTCTTTTTATGGAAAGCAGATAAGCTATCCAAATCCAGTAACGAATTTCAAGTCGTTAGTAAGTGCATGACAACATATTCTACAATGGCTTTTCGGTTAGGTCAGATAGAAACCTTAGCAGAAAATCAAGAAGGTTTCGATAGGCTTTTGCGCAAGTATATACTTCTTACAACTCAAGAACTAGATTACATAAAAAGAAAATTAATTTCAGAAGAGATTGCAAGAGAATGGATATCCGGAATGATTGAAACTTTAAATCGTTTTTCAGATGTAAATGCAATTGTATATCAAGGTGTATTAGTAGAACTAAGGGCAACTATTATTATTCAGTTGTTCTCCGAGGAAGTTCTTGCTCGAGACCCTTCAGATCAACTAAATATTTCAGATGTAATCACACGCTTAAGACAATAACTTTTGTTGTGGTTTTGTACTGATATGTATATACATTTACACAACAAATAAAATTTTACTAATGAAAAAACAAATTGGTATAAAAAAAGCAAGCCCTATCGTTTCAAAGGAAAAATCAATTGACAAAATAATCGCTAGACGTGCGAATGAAATTTTAGTTAGAGAAGGGGGTCCAAGTTCTGCAATCCACTATATTATCAGTAATAGAGTAAATCATTTAACTATTCCAATGATTGAATACATCTTGACCGTGAGATATGTAAATAAAGCTAGTATGATTGAGGATTTGGAATTTGAAATTCAATGGAAACAAGAATTAATCAAGTTGCTTAAAAAAACAAAAAAAACTAAGTAGCTTCATTTTCTCAAAATCAAATTAATTTTCTTGTCTCTACTCTGAGATAAAATTTCCTTTTCGATTTCATCATCGGTCTTATCATTCATTTCAGGTGAATTAATATAACGAATATGTTGAGGTTTTAGCTCGTAATCTTCCACTACCTCAACTTTCACAACTTTGCAATCGTCCTCATCCATTATCCCTTCATCCCAACCTTCAATATTATTTTCATCGGTGGTATACATATAGCCTGTAGACTCTATGTATAGTTTTACTTTTTTAAAATTTCCCATAAATATTTTTAGATAATACTTATAGACATCAACAATGAAAAGTTTAGTAAAAACAATTTCAACTTTCTATATATAAGGTTAACTGATTCGGTTCGGTTCAAAAATTTTAAGTAAGAATTGTGGCAAGAGAAAAATTTATTGAAAGCGAAATGTATAATAATGCTTATTTGACAATGAGGGTTAGATATCCTCACTCCGAAGGTTACATCATATTACCGCAAGACGCAACTCATAAAGGATATCGCCCTGATTTTTTAATCAAAAAACAAATTCGCTATAGAGGGGCTAGTTACTATAAAAAAATTATCGTTGAGGTTAAGGCTGTCCCGGTAATTACTTTATTTGACATTATACAAATAAATTGTTACGCAAGAAATCATTCCGGCAAACACTCTTTCATAATTGGTAAATACTTAGTAATACCAACGTTCGCAGATATTAGCAAGGTAAAACATCTGCTATTAAAAAGTGGCATTCGTGTTATACGGTTGCGAGGATTCAGAAGAAGAAAATAAACACTTTTTTATTTTAATATATAACATAAACCGAATTGATTCGGTTCAAAAAAATAAAACTAATATGAAAAGAAAACACGTTCAAACGGACTTTATAAAGTTCATTGTAGAAAAATACTCTAAAGAACCAGAGGAGGGAGATGATATGGAGAATGAAGATGAAATCGAAATGCCGGATGATGAAGAAGGGCAATCCCCGCATAGAAAAAGAAAACCAAAACTGGTTAATGAATTTGATGATGAAGAAGAAACAGATGATGAAAAAACGGTTGACGATGAATTGATTGACGAACTCTTAAACGAGTATAAAAGACTAAAAAAGAAATATGAGAGTAATAGGATACATTTCAGAAAAAAACGATAAGTTCTATGATGCCAATACAATGATGAAAATATTAGGTACATCAAAGTCTAAACTACAAAGAGAGATTAAGCGAAACGGCATCTCTGAATCCATGAGATATAAGAATCAATATTTATATTCTGAGCAAATTTTATTTACAATCATGGAAAAGCTTTTGTATGAAAATTTTATAAGAAGAAATGAATATTGATACGATAAACAAACTTAACGGAAATATAAGGATTAATAGAGATAAACTAAAGATTGAAAAAGATTTTAAGAAAAGGGAGATATTGAAATTAAAAATACAAATTGACGGATTAAAAGTTAGGTTGGAAAGATTTAAGTAAAAGAATGATTAACGAAAATTAAGAATAGAAGAGTAATTGCGGAAGATGATTTAACGCTAGGGTTACTCCTCTGAAAAAATAAAAAGCCTTACTAGGGGATTTCTACAAGGGCAACGATGGCATAAAGAGACGAGTCGTAAGATAGAACGGGAAGCCAAACATTCTCGAAAAGTTGGTCTCAAATTATAGCACATGGCGGATGACTATATGATAATGACGGCTTATACTCCAAGACCTTCAATTATGAGTGACCAATCAGAAGAGAAACACTTCTGAGGAAGCACTCATTTGATAAATCAAACTTACCCCCAAGAAAAATTGCCCACCACAATTTAGATCGTAAATAATTGTTTTAACTTATAATCTCTATTGTATAGAAGAAACTCCTCTCCGGTGATAATTCCTTCTTCTAATGATAAATAAAGTGTGTTCCTGAGTGTAAATCCTGAGTATATTTCAAAATTCTCCAACCAATCGCCCCCATCTTCTTCCGAACAATCCTCATAGCCGTATTTTTTCGGATTCTCGCTAATTGTTTCTTGAATAATCATGTAAAGTTCATTTTCTACCTCTTCTGTCAACAACAAAAATAACTTTAAGGTCTTTCAAATCATCGCAACTACGGAGTTTACGAATTAGAAAAACCATTGTTAAACTTTTTCCACTCCCTTGGGTATGCCATACGACACCACCGCGTTCAAGAGGCGTAGTCCCTTCGCGAATGTTACGAATGATTTTACCAACAGCCCGGTATTGATTGTAACGGGCCACTACTTTCACTTCCACACCTTTCTTGATTTCCATAAACAACGTATGGTGCTTCAGTATGTCAACCAAAATTTCCTTGTTCAACATTCCATGAATCAATACTTCTTGTCGTTCTTCATTTGGAGGATAATCAACCACACGGTATTCTTCCGGAAAAATATCTACCCAGTTGTTGTAAAATTCAAAATCTGCACTGATAGTGCCAACTCTTGCTTCACTGCCGAAAGTTATTATGCTGAAAATATTATAATGAAACAAACGTTCTTCACCTTCATTCACACTAAACCTGTCCTCTCTTGTATTTGCATATCTGCTTATTTGTAAAAATGCTTCGCTCAAGGGTTCTGCATTTTCGTCATCGTCTTTTGCTTCTACTACTATTACCGGCGTTCCATTTAAGAACAAAACTATATCTGGAATTATCATAGTTTTGGTACTCCCAGGGGTATTAATACGAAATTGATTAATGGCAGTAAATACATTTCTATCCCAATTTCTGAAATCAATTAAACGAACAGTTGGATTTTGTTCTCCAGTTAATTCGTTTTTATCTACACTTGTGCCTTTCAATAACATCCGGTGTATTTCCTTATTAGCTTCGTGTAAGGTCTTTCCGGAAAAATTTTGAATTTCAAAGAGTATATTATTTAATTGCGTTTCCGTAAGCCATTCTCTTCCATCAGCAGTTTTATTTATTGCCTTAACTGCATCTTTAAAAACTTTCGGTAAAACAACTTGCTTGAAATTTTCTCGCAAACTTTTTTCTGGGTCTAGTGGTATGCCAAATCCTTGGTCAATCACCTTCCATTGTAATTGGCGAAGTTTATCCATGAAGGGCTTTTCTACATTTATATATTCGGCCATATTAGTTTTCGTTTTGCGTTAATAATTCCTCTTTAACTACAACTGTTTTCGTACCACTTAATAAATCACTCATCAAACCTTGTTTGAGCTGTTGAAGTTTACGCAGGAAATCTTGGTCAACAGTAAGTTTGTCTTCTAACGTTTGTAATCTTTCTGCTATCAACAATTGTTCGTTATACGGTGGTTTTTTAAAAGTTGCTTTTTCAAAATCTGCTTTACCAACATTTCCTTGAGCCCCTGAATTAACTTTGTTGAAAATCTGCCCTAACAGTTCGCCCGCAATAAGTGAGTAGTAAAGAAACTCCTTGTCAATATCATCCTCTCTTATTATGGGTTCAAATCTTCCAACGCGATAGTTCTGAAAGACAATACCATTTAATCCCTTAACCAAACAGGCTTTTCCAAGTGTGGCTCCTGTTAACGCCATTAAAACATCTCCATTGCGTATTATTTCGTTTTTAAATTCCTCTTCTCTACCAAAATTGACGAAAGAGCAATTTGTTAAGTCGATATTTTCCGGTTTTACTTGACCAATTTTTACAACTGGAACACCAAATTCTTTAAAATCATAATCCCTAAATTGATGCCCGTGAATTAAATCAACTTCTTTCCCGAAATCTTTTACATTCCATTCCAATGGAATAAAACCTAACTTACTTTCCTTATATAATTCTGGAGCATCAATATATCGTGGCCGCAATTTTTTTGTCTTGAGGTCAATTCCACGAGAAAATAAGTCCTGCAACATTCCTTGTTTAATAGCTTTGTATTTGGAAACAGAGGCATGAGTTTTATCTATTACCAAATCCGTGGTGGAAAGAATACTTCCTATTTTTTTTTGAATGGCATAATCAGGATATTTTATTTTAATTTTCTCAAAATCAGCTTTCCCTATATTACCTTGGGCAGCCGTGTTTATTTTAAGTAGCATCTCTCTTTGAATATTATCAGATATCAACAGATAATATAAAAAGTTCTTATTTATTGCCCCATCTATTGGCTGAAATTTTCCAACGCGATAGTTTTGAAAAATCACTCCAAAATTCTTCGTGACTCTAACTGTTTTGCCTAAAGTCGCACCAGTTAAGGCCATTAAAATATCACCTTCGTAGATGCGATATTCTTTAAATTTTTCAAAATCATTTTTGTCAACGAAGGAGCAATTACTTAAATCAATTTCGCCGGTCTGACTTAATTGCCCAATTTTTACAATAGGTAAACCATCTTCCACAAAGTCATTGTCCCTAAATTGATGACCATGAATTAAATCGACCTTTTTGCTTAATATTTCTTCCGTCCATTTATTCATAACCCAATTCTATTAAGAATTCATTTAACAGTTTGGTTTCTTTCTCCCTTATACTTAAAATGCTTTCTAAAGTTGTAGTGTATTTTTCAAAAAGCATTTCAATGGCATTCAATAAAAATCTTTGGTGAGCCAACAAATACCCCGTTATCGTTTGGTGCAGTGTAAGTAGCCATCGTTTTAGTATTAATTCTTTGGCGGCTTCAGGTGTAATGCTCAAACGAGCTTGGTCTACAAGATTTTGTTTACGGTCTTTTATCTCCTTAATTATTTTCTTACACTGTTTTAGCTCTTCTTCTAATAAAGTATGTTTTGCGAAACGCAGTTCGCCCGATTCAATTTGTTCATCTAATTGTTTTAGTTGTAATTTCATTCTTTCAGAATCTTTTTTTAGGTCATCTACTTCAACACTAAACATAGCGCCCGCTTTTTCATTTGCTTTTGTTCTTTTCTGTAAATTCTTAAACTCTTTATCTATTTCTTTGCGTTCGCTTTTCAGGGTCTTAATTTCTTCTTTGTGTTCTTTCATCTCCTTGCTTCGCCATACTTCATAGTCCTCTTCATTCCAAACATCATCTTCCAATTCGTTTACTTCATCAAATTTAGATTGTAGCTCATCTCGTCTTGACTCATTGGTTCGCAATTCCGTCAACACTTCAGGAAATTGGCTTTCCAAGATTTCGTCATCCGGTATCAACTCGGCATTCCATCCACTGGCTTCAACACTTTTAATATCATTAGTAATGCAATTCCAATAACTTGCGAACGAGCCCCTGCTTTTAAATTCGTCTAAAATGGGTAATGCAACCAATTTTTCAGTAAGCGTTGCTGAGAACTGATGATAGAGGTCAAATACATTGATGGTTTTATTAGGCAATTGTTCAATGACGGGCACTTGTTGTTGCCACCACTCATGAATTGCATTTATGTACTGGGCCTGAGCCGTTTTTATTTCATCACTATCATCAAATAATTTTTTAATATCCTCTTTTTGAACAATAGCAGAGGTAAATTTTAAATATCCTTTTTTCAGATTCTCAAACAATTTTTTATTTATTCCATTATAACAATTTAAAAACGCTTTAAGTGATTTAACTTCGTTTTCAGGAATACCACCTAGCAAATGAGCGTGAACATCATTAGGTTCCGGAGGTGGTGCATTGTCAACAAATCTCTTAATGTTTAAATTATATTCTTCAATAGCCAGTTCCTTTTTACTTATAAGCTTACTGTATTTTAAAATTTCTTTTTTGTTTCGGTAAGTGAACGCTATTTTTTCAATGTCTTCAGGACGTAATTTGTTCTGGTTTTTCCCTTCTTTATATTCTCGGTCAGCATTTATAAAAAGAACTTTGTCACGGATATGAGCATTCTTTTTATTTATGACAATAACACTTGCGCCAATGCCAGTTCCATAAAACAAAGCAGAGGGCAAGCCAATAACTGCCTCAAGAAAACAGCGGTCACCGCTGCCCGTAAGTTGAATCAGCCACTCCCTAAATTTTCTTTCATCGCCACCACGAAACAGTACACCATGAGGCATTACCACGGCCATACGCCCATCATTTTTTAGAGAAGCGACCATGTGTTGCACAAACATAAAATCAGCTTTTCCTTTTTCTGCCATTCTAAAATGGAATCGCTCTCTCTGTTGCGTAGCTGCCCAACTATAATTCTGGGAGAAAGGCGGATTAGCTATTACAATGTCAAATGTTTTTAATTCACCATTCTCGGTATGTAAGGATTTTACAAGTGTATCTCCATTCAATATCTTGCTGTCATAAATGCTATGAAACAACATATTCATTTTACACAACCCCCAAACGGTTCCGCTTTTCTCTTGGCCATATAGTGAAAGGTTTTTGGCACTGCCATAACGACTTTCCACATAGTTTCTACTTTCAATTAGCATACCGCCACTTCCTAAAGTGGGGTCATAAATTTCAGCATCTTCTCCTGGTTCAAGAATATTTACTAAAAGTTTAACTACTTCACTTGGAGTGTAGAATTCTCCGGCCTTCTTACCGGCACTGTCTGCAAAATGTTTAATAAGATATTCATAAGCCGCGCCCATCAAATCCGGAAATTCCAAATTATCATCCCGAAGATTCATTTTATTGAAGTGACGAATCAGTTCTCTTAAATCCTCATCACTAATTTGCTTATTGTTTTTTCCAAAAGTCTTATTGAAATTGATGTTATCCTGATTGAATACACCATCCAACTTATCAAGGTTAGCACTTTCTAATGCAGCCAACGATTTGTTTAAATGGTCTCCAATTTCTTCTTGCAAATCTTTAATGAAATTATTTGCTTGTTGTTTTCCTTCTTCATCCGTAAAAAATTCCGGGTCTCCAGCTAAACGCTTCCATCTTGCTGATAGCGGAACAAAGAAATCATATTCAGGTGCGTTCTGAATTTCCAATTCCTTGTAAATTTCATTGGGGTCGTTGAGTCCTTTTTCTTCTACCAATTTCTTTTTGCGTTTATCTCTATGCACATCGAATTGGTCGTTTACTCTTTTAAGAAATAACATTGAGATTATGTATTCCTTGTACTCAGACGCATCCATATTTCCTCGCAGAATATCGCAAGCGTCAAAAAGGAATGTTTCTAATCGTGAAAGTGAAATTTTATTTGCCATATTAAATTACTTCTTAGCCGGTTCAACGGTAATTTCTTTAATTAATTCTCCTGTACTTACGCTAAACGCTTTCGCCAAGGCAATTAGTATATGGAGCGTTGATGCAAAATCACCAGCTTCAATTCGCTGAATAGTTCTTGATGTAAGGCCTGCTTTAACTCCCAGTTCTTTCTGGGTTAAATCATTCTCCTCCCGTAAACTCTTTATACGCTTTCCAAATTTTCTAATCTGGGCTGGATACTTTTTCATAATCAAATGTAGTACTTTATCTCATAAAAAGCGACATAAGTGTCGGCAAATTATAATTTTATTCTGTTGCTGTAAGGAAAAAACCATTTGTTATAAAAGTTCGCCATCAGAATTTCCCCAAATTCTCGATTTTCCAGATACTTGACGACGTTGTAGCCAGTAACTCCAGATGGAGCCTAATGTCTCGTTAAACCCAAGAAAAAACAGAATTTAAGAGGTAAAATTGCTCGAATTCCCGATAAAAAGCTAAATTTACCTGATATTTTTCAGGTTGTTTATGGAGGTTAATTGCAGTTGGGTGAGGGAAGATATGGTCTTGCGGGGGCAGGAATTTGTCATGCCTCAAAGTTTCTTTCACAGATTTACCGGTAATCAAACTGAACTGATAACAAATTTGATTTTTCCCGGAAGAGATAAAGTTCTGACTCTAAGCACAAAACTGGCACTTTTGATTCTGTTGTATTGCAACACTGCGACCGATGTGGCCCTCGTAGGAGGTGGCAATAATCCTCAGCCCGGCGAAATCTCGCTGGCACATAACGGCGTTCTATTTTTAGATGAATTGCCTGAATTTAAAAGAACTGTTTTAGAGGTAATGCGTCAACCGTTAGAAGACAGGGTGGTAACGATCAGTCGTGCCAAATTCAGCGTGGAATATCCTGCAAGCTTTATGCTTGTGGCGAGTATGAATCCTTGCCCATGCGGTTACTTCAATCATCCTGAAAAAGAATGTGTATGCGCGCCTGGCGTGGTACAAAAATACCTCAACAGAATTTCAGGCCCGCTGTTAGATAGAATTGATCTGCACGTGGAGGTTACTCCGGTTCCTTTCAGCGAATTAAGTAATCAGCAATTAGCAGAGTCGAGTAACAATATCCGTGAGCGTGTAATTAATGCAAGGTTGATACAAACGAAGAGGTTCAATTCAGATAGCGGTATTTATTGTAATGCACAGATGCGTTCTTCCGATATAAAAACATATTGCAAATTAAGTGAGGCAGGAAATACACTTCTAAAAACCGCCATGGAAAAATTAGGATTATCGGCTCGCGCTTACGACCGGATCTTAAAAGTAGGAAGAACCATTGCAGATCTGGAAGCTTCTGAAAACATTATGCCGAATCACATTGCCGAAGCAATTCAGTATAGAAGTCTGGACAGAGACGGATGGGCAGCTTAGAAAACAAGTTTGAGGCTACTTGCTCTTAAAATTATACTTGCGCACAACCTTTCCTTCGCTTTCGTCAAAACGGATAACTTTCCAAAGTAGTTGGTTAGCTTCTTTATCATGAAGGATCTCTACCCAATATTCAGGCTGGTGTAAGCGGAACTTATCTTCTTTTACATTGTAAGGAAAAGCTACTTCTGTTTTTCCGTCGTTTACCATACACACTTTTGCGCTGTCAAAATTTTTGATCTTTGCAATTGAGATCACCTCTGCGGCATTCTCTGCATCGGTCCAGCTTCCTAAAAATTTATCCAATTGAGAATAGTCATCGGCGGCGGCTTCGTTGCCATTTTCGGCGGAGGTTGTTTCTTTAGGTTGGACACAAGCCGCAAAGAATAATACGATAAGGGCAGAATAAAATAATTTCATAAAGAATTTTCGTTTAAATTATTCGTTGAAAATACTGAATATTTTGTGGTTTCAGCATTTATTTATTCAACCAAAGCTCATTATTAATAAGCTTTGCATTTAGCAATAACTGAATTTTTCGCCAAATGGCCCTACTCGCCTTGCTCCAGGGCATCCCTCTAGGAATGGCTTTTCTTTTCGGGTATTAATAAAAAAGCAAAATCCTTTATCTAAACATCTAAAATAATATATTTGTTTGATTACCTTGTGCTCGAGATCTTTTAATTAATACGGATTAACCTGTGAATTTTCTACGTTTATTACTAAATACCAGAATTTTTCTTCTTGCATTCTTCGTGTTGCCCTTTGGTTTTTTAGCTCAAGATATTAACCGCGACAGTCTTGTTCAAAAATTCAATGGCGCCAATTTAAAAGACAAAGTTAAAATGGTCGCCGATCTAAGTCCGGTAGCATTAAGTCAGGTTTACCAGTACATCAAGGATTCATTGAACGAGATCAAAAAAAAGGTTTACACCAGATCAAACAGCAATGAAGCTAAATATTTATTTGATCTGATCGAAGCAAAGCGTGAGTTTGAATTACATCAGTATCATAAAACCGTTTTTCTTTTAGAGAATGGCTTGCGGTTTCATACCAAAGATCTGGCAGACAGCGCAAAGGCATTCGATCTTCTGGCCACTTCTTACATGAAATTAAGAAATTACAATAAAGTGTTTGAAATTGAAGAGGTGTATGAAAAACAAAAAGCCGTCTTCCAAAAAATATGCAGCGAGATTACATTGTTGAGAAAAGTCTTATCTATCTGAGACTTGGCCTTTACAAAGAATCGATCAAACAATTGCGTAAAGAATTCAATCAAAAGGGGGCCGAACACAGAGCTGACAGTAACGCCTTAGGGAATTTTTATAATAACATGGGTGTTCATTTTAATAAGGCTAATCAGTTGGACACCGCCGTATTTTATTTTCAGAAAGCAAAATCAATTGTTGATGTAAAAGCAAAATCCGATCCTGCAAAAATGTATTATACTTTTTTCAGCGCTCTTATAGACGGCAACACGGCATCTATTTACGCGAAGAGGAAGCAATACAAAGAAGCTGTTGCTCCGCTTAAAAAAGACATTTATTACAGTTTAAAAGTGAATAATCTTGAAAGTGCTGCTAATAGTTACAATTTGATTTCTGAATGTTATCTTGAACTGAAACAATTCGACCTGGCCTACAGATACATTGATAGTTGTAAGCAATTATTATCGCGAACAGAGGAATTAACACCTGCTCTTGCCAACATGTTAATTGAAGCAAAATATTATACTTACACGGGCAATTATAAAAAGGCCAATGAATTCTTTGATAAATACATTCGCCAAAAAGATTCTACCAAACTCGCGGATAACGAAACCCAGCTCATTAATCAGCAGGTAGCTTTTGATCTTTATCAGAAAGAGAATCTCTTGGTTGAGAAAGAAAAAATAATTCAAACTTCGCAGTTAGAGCATGAGCGCGAAAGATCCGACAGAGCTTACCTGCTTTCCGGCATCATCGTTTTGCTTTTCGCCGTGATCTTTTTAGTGGTGAACATAAAAACCAATCGTCGTCGCCAAAATGAATTACACGTTAAGAACAAACACATCATTCAGCAAAAAAACACCATTGAGGCAACCTTGAAGGAAAAAGAATTCTTAATGAAGGAAATTCACCATCGCGTAAAGAATAATTTACAGATCATTTCTAGTATGCTGAATTTGCAGTCTGATAAAACACAGGATGAGAATTTAAAAGAGGTGCTGCAGGAAAGCCGTCAGCGCATCAATTCCATGGCGCTCATCCATCAGTTGTTGTATACTCAGAACAACATGTCGAACATTTCCATATCCAGTTATTTGAAAACGCTTATCAGGGAAATTGAGTCCTCTTTTAATAATACCGATAAGCCTGTCACCACAAAAATTACCTGCGATGACATTCAGCTGAATTTAGACATTGCGATCCCACTTGGACTTATCATCAACGAACTTATTACCAATTGCTATAAACACGCCTTTAAAAATAAGCCTTCAGGATCAATTGAGATCATGCTTAAAAAACAAGGACAACACTTAATGTTATCGGTAAAAGATAACGGTTCCGGTTTTCCGGCAGGTAAAAAAGAGTTCACCAGTTTGGGGATGGAGTTGATCCAGATATTAGCGGATCAAATCAGCGGAAAGCTTGAGTTTGTTAACGATAATGGAACTGAAGCAAAAATAAATTTTGAAGCCTGACCCATTAACTATCTACCCTCTTTAGATTTGTAAGCGCAGGCGTTTTAAATAACAGCGGGAATTTCTCAACCTTCACCGAACTGCTGTCCAAACCAAATGCTTTCGCTTCACTTAAGCTGTAATGTTTAAGGAAGAAGTAAATTTTCATCACCAACTTATCGAAGAACGGAAGATCATTATCAAAGGATAAATATTTTTCTATTACCACAAATTTAAAGTCGCCACTAATATTATTTCTGTTCAATGATTCGTAACGGCTTGTAATATCCACTTCTTTGTTGTTCACCAGATCTTCCACCACTTTTCTAAACATAAAATTAATGCGCGGCGCCACGCGGAAACCTAATCTGAAATCAACGCGGATAATATCATCGGCCGCAATGTGAGTTACCTTGTACTCCATGCGATATGGCTCATCCACCACATCAACGTGAACAAACCAATAGATATCCGCTTTTTTGGGGCGCTTTTGCAAAATGCTGTAAATTACTTTTGATTCTATTTCTTCTGGGCTATTAGCGCTGGTCATATAAACCAAATGCGTGGCGTACTTTTGAATGGTGTTGTCATTGCTCAGGTCTGCTAACATCTGTTTGTAATCGTCGATCTTTACCATATCAACATAACGGTGACGAATCTTTTTTGCCAAAAACCAAACTGCCATAATAGTAATTAAACATAAAGCTATTAAGAGGGTGATCCATCCGCCATTGGCAAATTTGCTGAGATTCGCCGCTAAAAAAGACACCTCAATGATCAGATACATTGTTATGATAAAATAAATCAAGAAGCGATTATACCGTTTCATGTGCATGTAAAAATTGAGCAAGGTGGTTGTCATTAACATACACAAAACAATAGCCAGACCATAGGCGCCTTCCATGTTGGATGATTCTCTAAAATAAAGTACAACACCAATACACCCTAATAAAAGCAACCAATTTAGCGAAGGTATGTACAACTGACCCTTTAGTTCGGATGGATATTTTACCCTTGCTTTTGGCCATAAGTTTAATCGCATGGCTTCATTTATTAAACTAAAAGAGCCGCTAATTAATGCCTGAGAGGCAATAACGGCGGCCATTGTGGCTATAACAATTCCATAAGGCAAAAAGCTCTCTGGCATCATAGCATAAAACGGGTTGGTCGATTTGAAAGACATAAGTGTTTGTCCTTCGTGAGCGATCAGCCAAGCGCCTTGCCCGAAATAATTTAAGATCAACATCGCTTTTACAAATATCCACGAGATCCGGATGTTCTTTTTGCCACAATGACCCAGATCAGAATACAAGGCTTCCGCGCCGGTGGTACACAAGAACACAGAGCCTAAAATCAAAAATCCGGACGGATGCAACTTCAATAACGCGTATGCATAATAAGGGTTTAATGAAGAGAAAATGCTCCAATCGCTACTCAGCTGCATTACACCAAGTATTCCCAGCATCAAAAACCAGGCCACCATCATTGGTCCGAAAAATTTACCAATAAAGCTGGTTCCGAATTGCTGAATAAAAAACAAGGCGAATAAAATTCCTATTACAATTGGAACAGTATTTATTCCTTCATGAAAAAACCGAAGTCCTTCAACGGCGGCGGCAACCGAAATCGGAGGGGTAATTATTCCATCAGCCAACAAGGCGCAACCGCCAATGATGGCGGCCACAATGAGCCACTTATACTTTGTGCGTTTTACAAGGGTAAACAAAGAAAAAATTCCTCCTTCTCCCTTATTATCTGCCTGAAGAGTTAGAATAACATACTTTATGGTGGTTTGTAGGGTGATCGTCCAGAAAATGCACGAAAGTCCGCCTCTTACAATATCCGCGTTAATAGCGCCCTGCCCCACAATTGCGCTCATTACATAGAGTGGCGAGGTTCCGATATCGCCATAAATAATGCCCAGTGTAACGATTAAGCCTCCAAGAGTTATCTTGTTAAGGTGACCGTGGTGATGCCCGTTTTGAGGAGAGCTCATTATAAAGGTGGGAGTTAAATGCGCCACAAAATTATAACAAAATAGTGGCTTGCTGTTACGTTTTAGACGAATTCTTTCACAATTATTATGTTAAAAGTCATGTTTTTGATTATTTGGCCCCTTAGCACAATAAGATTCTTGTAATTATGTTATTGTTGTTGTAACTTTATAGGTACCTTTTTATAGTAGGATCAGGCAATGTTGAGAGTGTTTCGATATTTTTTGTTTGTTTTTTGTTTAGGAATCAGCTTTACAGGAAGAGCCACGCATAACCGCGCCGGAGAAATTACATTCAAATGGATGTATGGCAATACATACTCAATTACATTAGTTACATACACTGCAGATGGGCCTAACATTGCCGACCGTTGTCAGGACACCATTTATTTTGGAGATAATACGAGTGCCGTTATTTCAAGAATTAACGGGCCTTTGGGTTCAACCGACTGCGGAAGTCTTACACCTCTAGGCGAAATATTGGCGCCGAACTTTAAGAAAAACGTTTTTGTTGCCATTCACACCTATCCGGGCCCGGGCAATTTTATTATTTCCATGTTCGACAGAAATCGGAACAGCGGTGTTATTAATATTCCGAACTCGGTGAATCAGCCTTTCTATTTAGAAACGGTTTTAAGTATTAATATTTTTGATCCTCACAACAGCTCCCCTGTTTTAACAGTACTTCCATTAGATAAAGCTTGCGCCGGACAATGTTTTTATCACAATCCCGGGGCTTATGATCCTGACGGAGACAGTTTATCCTACCAGATTACTACCTGTAGAGGTGAAGATGGTTTTGGAAATATTGGTGTTACTATTCCCCAATACAGTTTTCCGCTTGCTACCGGACCCGGCATCTTTAACATTAATGCAACCACAGGCACTTTAAGCTGGTGCAACCCTCAAACGCCGGGAGAGTATAACGTTGCGTTTTTGGTGAAAGAATGGCGCAAAAATTTTGACGGAGAATATTATGTGGTGGGCTACGTTATGCGCGACATGCAGATAACCGTTGCTCCATGTGTAAATAAACCTCCTGTTATTGATGCTGTTGTTGATACTTGTGTTTTAGCTGGTGACTTTATTCAAAAAACATTCAAAGCCACCGACCCCGATTTGGGACAAACACTTACAATGAGTGCAACCGGCGGGCCATTCGCTTGTCCTACACCAACCGCAACATTTTCTTCAGCACCTGCAACAAATACTGTGACCGGTTCTTTTAAATGGCAAACCAGTTGCGTTCACATTCGTAAAGCACCTTATCAGGTAACCATTAAAGTTATTGATAATGATCCGCAGGTTAAACTGGTAGATTTCAAAACCTATAACATAACGGTGATTGCCCCTCCCCCAAAAAATTTAACCGCATCACCTGTCGGAACTTCCATAAAACTGATCTGGCACAAGACCAATTGCAACAACACAACCATTGGAAATAAAATTCAATACTATTCCGTTTATCGTAAAAAAGATTGTACACCATGGAATCATGCGCCTTGCGAAACAGGTGTACCGGCCAGTTCGGGCTTTACGTACATTGGTTATACTACCGGTCCTAATGATACTACTTTTACAGATAACAACGGAGGCGCAGGTTTAACTCAGGGTGTTGATTACAGTTATTTAGTGGTTGCCGTTTATGGCGAAGGTTTTATTACAACGGGCGGCGCGCAAAGTTATGCCAGCAATCAGATTTGTGTGCGTTTAAAACGCGATGTTCCTATTTTAGTGAATGTGGATGTGAAAGCAACAGGCACCAGCACCGGTCAGGTTTTTGTGCGCTGGGTGAAACCAATTCCGAACGCTTCGAATCTAGATACCTTAATGCTGCCGGGTCCTTATGAATTCAGAGTATCCTACAAAAAAGGAGTTAACGGAACTTATACGCAGGTATACTCTGTAACAAAACCTTCCTTCTATTTATTGAATCAACTAAGCGATACAACTTTCACGCACACGAACATGGATTCGCAAAGTGATCTTGCTTTTTATAAACTGGATTTTTACGCCAACAATCAGTTTGTTGGTACTGCGCAGCCCGCAAGTTCAGTGTTTTTATCGGCTGTTCCTGCCGACAGAAAAATTACGCTGAGCTGGAAACATTTTGTTCCTTGGACAAACTACAAATATTTCATTTATAGAAAAGCGCCTGCGCAAACTGTTTACACGATACTTGACAGCACAACAAGTTTAACGTATACGGATATTAATCTTGTGAACAGAGCTACGTATTGCTATAAGGTCGTTTCTAAAGGACGGTACAGCGATACTACAATTTTACACCCGCTTTACAATGCTTCTCAGGAAATTTGCGCTGCTCCAAAAGACATGACAAAACCATGTTTACCTAACTTAAACATTACTTCAGATTGTCAGACCGGTTTTGTGCAATTGAAATGGAATAATCCTAATCACACTTGCTCCGACGATGTTGTAAAATATAATTTATACTTCAAACCAACCGAAAATGATGATCTGACCTTATTCGACTCAATAAAAAATCTTTCTGACACCACTTTTATTTTTGACGGGCTTACTTCGATCGCCGGATGTTACCTTGTTACCAGTGTTGATTCCTCAGGAAATGAAAGTGCATTAGCAGAGTCAAAATGCGTCGATAATTGTCCGGAGTTTGACTTACCTAATATTATTACTGCCAATGGAGATGGTGTGAATGATTTCTTTAAGGCGATCCGAGTAAAATACATTAAGGACATTGATCTGAAAGTTTATGATCGCTGGGGTGTATTAACTTATGAAACTACCGACCCATATTTTAACTGGGATGGCAAAGTTTTACAAACCAAAATACTTTGCAGTGAGGGCACCTATTTTTACATCTGCAAAGTTAACGAGATCAGGGTAGCAGGCATCAAATCGAGGTACCTCAAGGGTTACGTGCAGGTTTTTCACAAGTAAAATCAAGTGGCTTATTAAAATAATTATTAGATTTTGCAGTATAGCAATCTTTTTATATCTTTAATTCATAAAATAAAGTTTCTGACAGCTGTAGAAATTATTGATCTTGCTCAGTTGTTGAAAGCCTTAATTATAATAAAATGAAAAAAATACTTCTATCGGTAATTTTATATGGACTGGCCTTCGCCTTAACATTTATGTCGGTTGCGCCTTACAATAAATTTATGCTTATCGCATTAGTTACATTATTTTCCCTCGTGTCCGGTTTACTTTTATCGCTCACTTTAGTTGTATGGGAAACAGGTACATTTAAAGAGCGCTTGGCTAAGGCAGCTTCACTTGGTTTTCCGCTTGCCGCTGCTTCCTTTATATTAGGTTACGCTTACGTTATTATTCAATCTTTAATTTACAAGTAAAATGAGTTTAGCAAAAATACTTTCGCTTATCGGAACCGGCGCTTGCTGCCTTTGCTTATTTGTGCTTGGCAGTTTTATGCTAGATGAAGGATATAACCCTATTGTTCCTGATGTGGATACAAAATATTCTGCTCAATATGATGA
>JANYIQ010000005.1 GCA_025362575.1 Bacteroidia bacterium | reverse complement strand
AGAGTTGAGAGTTGAGAGTGGCTTCATGCTATTTGATTGAGTTTTTAAGTCCGCTTAACATTTTGGCTATTTCAAGTAACTTAGATCTTGATTCCATATATTGTTTTTCTGTAATAAATTTTCTTCGATAAGAAAGTGTGGAACAAACAACACATTCTTTCATTGATCGATAGGCAATGCGAATAAAATTAATAAATTCATTTTTTGTTCCGCCACTTCCTTCTGCAATATTTAAAGCTATCGAATTTGATGCTCTTTTAAATTGTGAGGTTAGGCCAAAAACTTCTTCTTTAGGAAATTTAAAAGTTAAAATGTAGACAAAATCAACATAGTCTAGTGCTTTTTGATACACCAGAAGATTTTCGAAGTTAAACTTTTCAAACTCTTCTTTCGCCATAATACTTTTTATCTTGTGAATACTCTAAACTCTCTACCCTTGACTCTCAACTCTCAACTCTCAACTCTCAACACCCAACTCTTGACTCTCAACACCCAACTCTCAACTCTCAACACCCAACACCCAACTCTCAACTCTCAACACCCAACTCTCAACTCTCTACCCTTGACTCTCGACTACTTCAAAGCATCAATTATCTTCTCCGCCAGCTCCACCCCAATTCTTTCCTGTGCCTCGTTAGTTGCCGCACCAATGTGAGGAGTTAAAGAGATCTTAGCATGTTTTAAAATAGCAGCTGATGGTTTTGGTTCGTTCTCAAAAACATCTAAACAGGCATGAGAAATTTTTCCGCTGTTCAATGCTTCTATAAGATCGTTTTCGTCAATTACGCCACCACGCGCGGCGTTCAATAAGATCACTCCGTTTTTCATGGACGCAATTTCTTTTTGTGTGATCAGTTTCCCACCGGGCACATGAAAGGTAATGAAATCACTTTGTGCAATTACATTCTCTAAACTTACAGGTTTTAATTTTACAGGAACATTCGGGTGACCATCAATTTCTAATTCAATTGTAGCTTCAACAACATAAGGATCAAAGGCCAAAACTTTCATTCCTAAACCCAGCGCCATTTTAGCTACATACTGACCAATTCTTCCAAAACCAACAATACCAATGGTTTTGCCGCGCAGTTCAACACCTTTCGCGTATTTCTTTTTAAGATCATCAAATTTTTCTTCACCATTTACGGGCATTTGACGGTTGCTGTCATATAAAAAACGAACCGCATTGAATAAATGCGCAAATACTAATTCTGCAACTGAGTTTGATGAAGCTGCAGGTGTATTTATTACGTTAATGCCTTTTGATTTGGCGTAATCTACATCAATATTATCCATGCCCACACCACCGCGACCAATAACCTTAAGGTTAGGACAAGCATCGATCACATCTTGACGCACTTTTGTGGCACTGCGAACCGTAATGGCAATGTAGTTCTTGTCGTTCAATTCTTTGGCTAAGTTTTCCTGTGCCACTTTATCGGTTACAACCGTAAATCCGGCTTTTTCCAGTAATTGTTTTCCAACGGCATCAATGCCATCGTTTGCTAAAATAAGTTTGCTCATACTTTTAAATTAATTGGCTTAAAATTAGTTATTGCAGACAATAAAGCAAAGAATAGTTGAAAACAAAAAGCCCCTGAGACATAATGCTCAAGGGCCTTAATGGATAGAGGGATATTATTAATGGGTAAAAGCAGAATTATCGTCAGATATGATCAATGATTTTGAATCAGAATAACTGATCTCTTCCTCATTATTTACATTCGCATTTTCGTTCTGACATACTTTTGAATCGTTTTTGGCAGATGCAGGAGAGTTGCTGTATTCTGAAGCGTTCAGGCATTTCTTTATTTTACGATTTGAGTTGCTTGCTTTTGAGGCGTGTTTTTTTATACTTACGTCCTTATCGTTAAGGTATCCAACCATAAAAGGTGACATTAACTCTAATCCGAACATGCTGGCTATGAATATTCCTATGATCGCTTTCATAATATTAAGTTTTAAAGGGTGAAACAATTTAGAACAACGTTGTTATTAATTAATACGCACTATATTCTCATAAGGTTGGGGAAAACAGGCATAACTTAATAAGTGGCGGGTTTTGAAGAGTAAGTGGTAGGTTTTTGAGAGTGAGTCGTGATGAATTTTTTCTACCGAAATGACATAAAAAAACCGGCATCGAGTAGGATGCCGGTTTCAATGAGTAAGCTAATAATTTCTAACCTATTTTCTTTTCAAATGCTTTCATTACATCCACTAAAACATGAACGCTTTCAATTGGCATGGCATTGTATAAAGAAGCGCGGTATCCGCCAACATCACGGTGGCCCTTGATCCCGTCGATACGCTCAGCCTTTATCATTTTATCAAATTCAGCTTCGTATTCCGGTTTGGTTGGTAAAAAACAAACGTTCATGTTACTTCTATCAGCCTTTTCAACAGTACCTACAAAGCATTCGTTACGATCGATCTCGTTATATAACAGGTCAGCTTTTTGTTGATTGATCTTTTCGATCCAGCTTACACCTCCATGTTCTTTTAACCAGCGAAGTGTTAGCATGCTTACGTAAACAGGGAACACAGGAGGAGTATTATACATGCTTTCTCCTTTAATGTGTACATTATAATCTAACATTGATAACATTTTACGATTTGTTTTTCCTAAAACATCTTTGCGAACCATAACCATTGTGCTTCCTGCAGGACCCATGTTTTTTTGTGCACCTGCATAGATCAAAGCAAAATCATTTGCGTTTACTTTGCGGCTGAACAGATCAGAACTCATGTCGCACACCGTTGGTACCGGGCTTTTCGGAAATGATTTCATCTGAGTGCCATAAATGGTATTGTTAGATGTAATGTGAAAATAATCAGCATCTTTTGGAATTTCGTATCCTTTAGGAACGTAATTGAATTTTTTATCTTCTGATGAAGCGATCACTTTTGTGTTACCAATGATCTTTGCTTCTTTAATAGCTTTACTGGCCCAAACCCCGGTGTTTACATAGGCCGCGAAGCCATTTTCGGTTAATAAATTATAGGGCACCATTGCAAATTGTAAGCTGGCACCGCCTCCTAAATAAAACACTTCGTATTCGTTTCCAACTTCAAAAAGATCTTTTATTAATTGGCGCGCTTCGTCCATTACCGCAACATAGTTTTTACTGCGGTGAGAAATTTCTAAAATGGAAAGATCCATGTTATCAAAATTCAAACAAGCTGCTGCTGCTTGTTGTAAAACTTCGGCAGGTAGTATACCCGGACCGGCACTGAAATTGTGAACTTTTGCCATTGTATTAGGAGATTAATTTATACATCAAAGTTAAAAACACTTTTTAGAGTTTTAGTATTTTTTTGGTTTTATTTTCAAACTCCAAGATCAAAAAGCCATCCTGACTGAGTTGAAAAGACTCAATACGATCGTATAGCGTGCTTCCTTTTTTGTTAAGCAGTAAATTACCTTCTTCTTCTTTTACCCAGAAATAGCCCGGAGTGATCTTTTCAATATCTCCTTTGGTCTTAAAGATCAAATCGCCTTTAAGGTTGATCAGAATACTCTCCGACTTCAAATCACAAATACTAAGGCTATCTTCAAAATCCAGGGCATTATCGTATTTACAAGGAATAACGAGGTTTAGTTTGCGGTCAAGAAAACCATATTTACCTTTTCGTTTTACCTTAATTAGGCCGCATTGGGCAAAATTCACTTCCTGGTTACTATCATAATCTAAGGTAATTCTTCCATTTGCGTCCATTAGCGCCTGTTTTACAACCCTGCCGTATGCAAAGCTTTTTAAGAGTTTGAATAGTTTTCCATTAGTATAATAGTGTGGAGGCAGTTCTTTCTTAAAGTCATATTCGATCCCACTAATAAAGCAACCCTTACCATCAAAAAAGCCGTATTTGTTATTTCTCACAACAATAAAAGTGTTATTGCTGGCCTTTATCACAAGGTCGTAAACAGGGGGAAGCAACAAACTATCATTTTTATTAATAATGCCGTAAAAGTTATTGTATTTAACTATGGCACTTTTATACTCATCAAAATCTGAGATCCACTGGTATTTTGCTTTTGAACCAAGTCCGTTTTTAGAAATAAAACCATAAAGGTTATTACTCACATAATAAGCCATGCCATTTTTGAAGTCACCCAGTTTGTCGTATTGAGCTTGAATTACAAAAGCTCCGTACACATCAATGGCGCCGTATTTACCGGCCTGTTTTATAACGTAAAGGTTTTCGCTTTGTTCTGAAAGTTCTTCAAATGGACCAACTGTTTTTTGTCCCTGACGATTAATTAAAAACCATTTACCTCCAATATTAACGGGGGCAAAACCGTTATTAAAAGGATAGGCATCGGTGTAGAATGCATTAAAAATATTAGTATTCTCCTTATTGATAAAAAATGTGGAGTCGTTTTTTGTGACTACTGCAAGGCCTTCTTTAAAACTTGTAGCTTCCTCATATTCAGGTAAAATGGCATATTTGCCTGAAGTGTCGATAAAGCCAATAAAGTCGCTATCGTTAACCGGAATCAGTAATTTGTTGTTCAACTCAATTTCTTTATTGATAGATGCTTTAAAAGGGAATTCAGGGTAACGCTCCATGAAGTTTTGAAGCTCGGAGGTGTTATAAGATTGAACGCTTATCGCATAAAGCAATTTCCAGGCTTCGTTAACCGAGTGGCTGCCAGGAAAGTTTTTTACAAAAAAATCGAGCTCCTGAATGGTGTAGTTTTTCTTATAGATCTCAAAAAGTTCATCCTGCGCCTGAAATACAAATTTGTTCTTCGGATATTTTTTAATGAAGGCAACATATTGATCAATGGTTTTGGAATTTGTCTGTTCTTCAAATGTCTGTTTATCAAACAATATGAAGTAGTCATTTATAAAAAAGCTTTCAGGAAAACGGAGGATGTTCTTTTGAGTGCTATCACTTAGGTTATGACTAAGAGCCGCCTTATAATTGAGTTCATCCCGCAGGTAAAAAACCTCCTGCCTGAGTTGTTGAGAGGCGAAAGTATTTGCCGTTAAAAACTTTTCGTAAATGGTAATTGAACTCAGTTTTTGAGCTATTTCAAGACTTTTTCGGGCTATACTGTCGGCTAAGCCACGAATGGCAAGGCTATCGATCGTAAAACCGAAGTAAACCTCTTTTAGGTGCTTAAGTTTATGGTAATTTCCAGCCAGACTTATGTATTTTGAGGCGCTGTCGAGCTGGTGAAAAGGGTTGTCGGAACGGTAAAAAATGGTGGCTAAGCCATAGCAGGCCGCGGTTTTAGCGGACTTAGTAACCTGAGAATAAAAGGCGTTTTTAGCTTTAAAATAGTCGTAAATGCTAAGGGCTTCAAAGGCCCCTTCTATCTTTGACGCCCTTAAAATAAGGGATGTAGCTGATAAAATGAGGATAAATACTATTTTTTTGAGGCCCATGTAAAGTCCAAAAGTATACTTTTGTATGGTACTTTTAGCTTAAAAATGTTCACAACCGGCCGAATAATATTTACCCTTGCCTTTTTGGTGATATTTATCATTGGTCTGGCCTGGAGTTACCGCAAAGAAAGGGCTTTGAACCAGGCTTACTATAAGAAATCCTACAAAGTACTAATAGGTATTCTCCTGTTCATAACTGTGCTTTATCTTATTGTTAAACTTCATTAAAGCCCCTTGCAAAAGTCACAATAATATTATATCTTTAGTCGTTGTAACATTGGCACATTATTTGCTACTATTTAATTTAAAAAAGAAGAATATAATAAAACCATGAAAAACTCATTGATCATTCTTTTCATAATGATTTTAGCCATTCAGGCTAATTCAGCAATATTGGTTGTTGAAGGTAAGTTTCAAAACAAAAATATTTATGTTCAAAATACTTATGGTGGTTCCGGTGTAGGTTACTGCGCGGTCGAAGTAAAAGTGAATGGTAACATTACAACCGACGAATGTAATTCAAGTGCGTTCGAGATCGATCTTGCATCTTTAAAATTAAAATATGGTGATAAAGTAACCATTGAGATTATTCACAAAGATTTTTGCAAGCCATTTGTTTTAAATGCTGAAGATCTTAAGTCACTTCCAACCTTTGAGCTATTAACCATGAATGTAGATGCCGATGGTTTATTGAAATGGTCAACCAAAGCGGAGAGTGGTCCATTGCCTTATATTATCGAGCAATACAAATGGAATAAATGGGTTCCTGTTGGTGAAGTAAGTGGTGTTGGTACAGCTGATGTTCACGATTACAGTTTTAAAATTTCAACGCACAGCGGCGAAAATAAATTTCGTGTTAAGCAAATCGGTTTAGGATCCATGCCTAAATACTCCAGTCCAACAACAATCATTTCACTTATTGAAAAACCAAATTACGCATTAAACAAAGAAGGGGATGCTTTACAGTTTTCCAGCGAAACAGCTTATGAGTTGTATGATGACTATGGTATTGTAAAAAAAGGATTCAGCAAAGAGATCAATATAAAAACCTTAAAAAAAGGTAAGTACTATTTATGCTTTGATAATCAGATCACAGAATTTATTAAGAAAAAAAGATAAGATAACATGAAAAACGTAATCAGCGCACTTATTTTATTGGTCTTAGTTAGTAATGCTAAGTCAGCAACACTTGTGGTTGAAGGTAAATATCAAAACAAAAATCTTTTTGTTCAGAATTTCTTTGGAGGTTCCGGAGTAGGTTTTTGTGCTTTAGAAGTTAAGGTTAACGGCAGTATTACCACTGATGAAGTTAACTCAAGTGCATTTGAGATCGATCTTGCAGCCTTAAAATTAAAGTACGGCGAAAAAGTTACTGTTGAGATCGTTCATAAAGATGGATGCATGCCTAAAGTATTGAATGTTGAAGATCTTAAACCAAAACCTTCATTCGAGATCTTAACGATGAATCTTACTTCAAACGGGCTTTTAAAATGGACAACCAAATCGGAAGCTGGTTCTCTTCCTTTTGTGATCGAGCAATTCAAATGGAACAAATGGGTTCCTGTTGGTGAAGTGAACGGATTAGGTACTCCGGATAAGAACGAATACTCTTTTCAGGTTACAACGCACAGCGGCGAAAATAAGTTCAGAGTTAAACAAATTGGATTAGGAGCTTTATCTAAATATTCAAATCCTGTAATGCTGAATTCAAGTACTCAGAAACCAAAACTCGACATTTCCAAAGAAAGTAGCATGATCAATTTCTCTTATGAAACTGCTTTTGAAATATACGATGTTTACGGAATGGTAGTTAAAAAAGGATTTGCCAAAGATGTTAAGATAGAAAACCTTGCAAGAGGTAAATATTATTTGTGTTACGATAATCAGGTGACTGAATTCGATAAACGCCGATAGTTTTAAAACAGATCCTTTTTTTGCAACAAGCTTTTAAATTCGTTCAAGATCATTGCTGTTGCACCCCAAATAACTTTACCCTGTACATCAAAGTACGGGGTTTTTAGTTTTAGTCCGGGCATAGGTTCAACAGTTGTCATTTTTATAAGTTCAGGATTTAGCAGATCATTAAGTTCGAGTTCAATTAAACTTTTTACTTCAGCGGCATTGATCTTGAAATCCTGATCGTCGCTGTTTAAAAACCCAACATATACATTAACTACAAAACCGCTCACGGGTATGTAAACAGGAGTTAAAATTCCCAATAGTTCAATATTATCTTTCAATCCAATTTCTTCATCACATTCGCGCAAAGCCGTATTTTCAAGCGTATCGTCAGCTTCTTCGAACTTTCCGCCCGGTAAACTGATCTGGCCGCTGTGCGCGCCTTTGTATACGTGCCTTTCGGTTAATGGAATGTAATATTTCCCGTTTTTCTTGCAGATCAAAAGTAAGACAGCACTTTGCCGGTAATTTACGGTGTCAAATTCTTCCGGTTTTAATTTCTCTCTGTTAATGTGCGCCATTTCAAACTGAACATCAATACCCGGTAAAGGTTTTTGAAGCTCTGTTTTTAACGAATTAATAAAGTCCTGTGGCATGGATTTTGTAAAGATAAGAAAAGGTACAAAGTGAAAGGTTCAAAGTACAAAGTAAAAGATTAAAAATTGTAAGATTATTCATCTCAAATCCCAGTATTAGCCCACAATTCCGTATCTTTATACCCCATTATTATGAGTGAGTTCAAATTAAATAAAATAGAAGATGCCCTTGAAGATATCCGCAAGGGCAAAGTAATTATTGTGGTTGATGACGAAGATCGTGAGAACGAAGGCGATTTTATTACCGCCGCCCGCAATGTTACTCCCGAAGTAATTAATTTCATGGCCACTCATGGTCGGGGTTTAATTTGCACAGCCGTTACCGAAAAGCGCGCCGCTGAACTCGATCTTCATTTAATGGTAAGTAAAAATACCGCTTCGCACGAAACTGCTTTCACTGTTTCCATCGATCTGCTTGGTCATGGCTGCACAACCGGAATTTCGGCACAAGATCGTTCTAAAACCGTACAAGCATTAATTGATCCAAATATTAAACCCGGCGATTTCGGTCGCCCAGGACATATTTTTCCACTAATTGCTAAAAATGGCGGCGTATTACGCCGTACAGGACACACAGAAGCAACCATTGACATTGCCGTGATGGCAGGGTTTGAGCCCTGCGGTGCATTGGTTGAGATCATGAACGAAGATGGCACCATGGCTCGCATGCCTGATCTTGTGAATATCGCTGCTAAACATGATCTTAAGATAATTTCTATAAAAGATCTTATTTCTTATCGTTTAGCTAAAGAAAGTATTGTAGAAAGACAGGTTGAGGTAGATATGCCGACCGTTATGGGCGATTTTAAATTGATAGCCTATAAAGTGAATACTAATGGCCAGGAGCATCTGGCACTTGTAAAGGGTAGCTGGACCAAAGACGAACCCGTACTTTGCCGTGTGCATTCATCCTGCGTTACCGGCGATATTTTTGGAAGCTGCAGATGTGATTGCGGTCCGCAGTTACATAAGGCTATGGAATTGATAGAGAAAGAAGGCAAAGGTGTTATTGTATACATGAATCAGGAGGGCAGAGGCATTGGCCTTCTGAATAAATTAAAAGCATATAAACTTCAGGAGAATGGCCGCGATACTGTTGAAGCCAATTTAGAACTCGGTTTTAAAATGGACGAACGCGATTATGGTATTGGAGCACAAATATTAAGAGACCTTGGTGTAAGCAAGATCAAATTGCTTACCAACAATCCAAAAAAACGTGCCGGTTTAATTGGTTATGGATTAGAGATCGTGGATAACGTTCCTATCATTATCAAATCCAACCCTCATAACGAGAAATACCTTCAAACCAAGAAGGAGAAGATGGGGCATCATTTTTAAAATCAGTTCATGAGAAGAAGTTTCATAATATTAATTATTCTTACAATTCAATATACTTTAGTAGGTCAGAGTGATTTTGAGAATGAGGAATTTTTGAAATACCCACTCAAAACGATCACCTCTTTTTGTCAGTTTGATACAACCAAGATCGTTTACAGGCATGTTCTTACCTATAACAAAGAACACAAACTTATTAAGATATCTTCTTATAACGACACCATTGAATCTGTTCGTACAACATATAACTATAACCAGCACGGGGCGCTGGAATCAAAAAATTATTATATCCGTAAAGGCACGATGAAACTTGTAAAACAGAAATTTTTCAAATATGATGCAGATTTAAGGTTAATTGCTGATAGCGGCGGTGGAAATTTCGGAAGACATAGTTATACCTATAACCAGAACGGACAAAAACTCAGCGAAACAGAATATTATGGTTCAAAACACAACAGCTATTCATTTGAATATGATGCAGAGGGTAACTTGATAAAAAAAATCAAGGACAATGAATTGGAGATATCTTATACGTATTCAAAGAAGGTTTTAATGAAAGAAATCGATCATAAAAATGAAAATAAAGAGATTAATTACGAATATGATGAAAACGGACTTCTGCTTCACAGAAAGGAAGGTGATAAAATAGCGGAAAAAAACGTTTATTCGAACAAACAACTTATTGAACAATGGACCTACTACCACGGAAGCGATCCCTGTTTTGATGCCTTGTGCTGTTCGCAGTATTTATCCAAGTATGATTATTACCCGGAAACGAAGTAATTCGCGTTTGAATTAATCTAACAACATTAGGCTAACCCACACGTCAAAAATCAAAAATTTTACTTAACTTTAATAGAAGAAACCTCTTCTATGAAAATTATTTTCCGAGCCTTCATTTTTATCTGTTTTATTTCAACACTAAAAAGTCAATCTTTTATAAGAACCGAATTGCCAACAACTTTAGCTACGCCCTGGGAGATGACTTATGGTCCTGATGGTTATTTGTGGATCACCGAATCGGGTGGGCGCGTTTCACGTGTTGATCCGGTTAATGGTAATAAAACAGTGGTATACACTGCACCCGATTATTTCGGAGGTTCGCCACTTGAACAATTAATGTTATGTTTTCAGCCCAACATTCAGTCGGGGACATTAGGTTTGGCACTCCATCCTAATTTTTTGAACGCGTCAACATCTTTTATTTATTATGTGTATTCTTATAACAGCGGTACAACATCAGTGCCCTCTACAAAATTCAAGATCGTTCGTCTTACCTGGAGTGCAGGTTCTTCAACAATTACAGCAGCAACAGATCTTGTAACCCAAATGCCAAATGGCTACGATCACATTGGAGGCCGTTTATTGGCAGTGGCGCAAAGCACAAACATGTACCTATACATGAGTTGCGGCGATAACGGCATTTCGGAAATAAACACACCAACGTGTTATACCAATCAGGCAACCAATCCAAATACATTGGCTCAGGATCCGAATTACAAGAATGGAAAGATCCACAGATTCAACCTCGATGGTACAATTCCTTCCGATAATCCGATTCCCGGAAATTCTTTTTATACACGCGGGCACAGAAATCCGCAAGGACTTATTTATAATCCTACTCAAAATGTTTTGTATGATGTGGAGCATGGCGATCAAACCGACGACGAAATAAATGTATTACAAGCCGGAATGAATTATGGTTGGAAGAACGTAAGAGGTTATCATGGCGATAATAATTATCCGGGTGAAGCTTTGTATGTCAGCTCCTATGTTCCTCATCCTTCAATTACGGGCGATGCCTTAAAAGAACCCATTTTTGCATGGTGTGCCGTGCCACAGCCAACTTCAACTAATAATGGCGACTGGTGTACAGTGGCGCCTTCGGATGGTGCTTATTACGGAAGCACAACCATTCCGGGCTGGAACAATAGTTTGCTGGTAGTGACATTAAAAGATGGAGTAACGACAGACCAGGAAGTGTATCAGTTCAAATTGAATG
>JANYIQ010000225.1 GCA_025362575.1 Bacteroidia bacterium | reverse complement strand
GTTCAAAGATACTGAATTAATTGGAATGATTAAGGCAACGGGATTCAACAAATCCCGAAGGGATTAAATATGAATAGTAAACAATAAAAAGGATGAAAAGCAACCCCGGCGGGGTTGAATATTCAAGCCCTTAAGGCTTGTGAGGAGGTTCCAAATATTTTTCTATTCGTGTTGAAGCCTGAAGGGCTTCGTGCGAGGTAGGAAATTATTTTCCGAATTTACCCTTTAAGGCAGCTAATGCAGAGTTCATATCGTTAGGGTCGTAAGCTACCTCTTCTTTTTTCTTAGGTTCATTCTTCTTAGTAGAAACCATTCCTTCACCTTTCATGGATAAAGCAATGCGTTTGCGCTTCACATCCACCTCGGTAACATTTACCCAAACTTGTTGTCCCACTTTTACAACTGTATTAGGATCATCTACAAAAGTATCGCTAAGCTGAGAAATGTGAACCAATCCATCCTGATGAACGCCGATATCCACAAAGGCCCCGAAGTTAGTAACGTTGGTAACAATGCCCGGTAAACGCATGCCTTCGTGCAGATCAGATATTTTATGAACGCTTTCATCAAAACTGAATGCTTCAAACGATTTACGCGGATCGCGTCCCGGTTTTTCCAATTCGCTTAAAATGTCTTTCAAGGTTGGTAAACCAATAGTTTCGCTAACGTAAGCGTTAAGATTAATTTTTTTGCGAAGCTCTTTATCTTTAATAAGAGTTTCAACAGTGCTTCCTAGGTCTGCTGCCATTTTTTCTACGGTAGGATAACTCTCAGGATGCACCGCGCTTTTATCGAGTGGATTTTTAGCGTCGCGAATTCTTAAGAAACCTGAGCATTGTTCAAATACTTTATCGCCCATGCGAGGCACCTTTAAAAGATCTTTTCTTGATCTGAACGCACCATTATCATTACGGTAATCCACAATGTTTTTTGCCAGATTTTCGCCGATGCCTGAAACGTACGCCAGTAATTGTTTGGAAGCTGTGTTTAATTCCACGCCAACAGCATTCACGCAACTCATCACTACATCATCTAATTTATTTTTAAGATCGCCCTGATCAACATCGTGCTGGTACTGACCAACACCAATTGATTTCGCATCGATCTTTACTAATTCTGCTAATGGGTCGGCAAGGCGTCGACCGATAGAAACGGCACCACGAACAGTAAGATCGTATTCAGGAAATTCTTCACGTGCCACATCACTTGCAGAATACACAGATGCGCCTGCTTCACTTACCATAATAACCGGAATAGTTTTCGGGAGCACATCAATGTTTCTTACAAACTGTTCTGTTTCGCGTGAGGCTGTTCCGTTACCAATGGCAATGGCTTCAATATCGTATTTAGCGCAATAGGCCAGTAAAATATTTTCTGCTTCCGTTAAACGGCGCTGAGGTTCGTGCGGATAAATTACGGTCTCTTCCAGTAATTTTCCTTGTGCATCTAAAGCCACTAATTTGCATCCGGATTTAAATCCGGGATCCAAGGCCAGTATCTTCTTTTGTCCGAGTGGTGAAGCTAAAAGTAATTCTCTCAAATTATCAGCAAATACCTGAATGGCTTTTTCGTCGGCAATTTTTTTAGTGAATAAACGGATCTCGGCTTCAATGCTTGGTTGCAATAAGCGTTTATATCCATCTTCAATGGCAAGTTCAATTTGCTGAGCGCATTCGCCGCGTGTTTTTATGAAATGTTTTTTTAAGATGTCATGAGCCTCATCCATGTCAACTGTAATGTCCAGCATCAAAATATCTTCTTTCTCGCCTCGGCGCATGGCCAGCATGCGGTGAGAGGGGCAGTTCATTAATTTTTCTTCCCACTCAAAATAATCTTCGAATTTTTCGCCGGCTTCTTCTTTACCTTTTATCACTTTACTTTTTATGATAGCCGATCTTTTAAAAAGCTGACGGAGACTTTCGCGAACGTTTGCTTCTTCACTAATAATTTCCGAAATGATATCGCGGGCGCCGTGTAAAGCTTCTTCAGGATTCTCGACTTCTTTTTCTTTGTTCACGAATTTTAGTGCTTCCGGAAAAACATCTTTAGTTTGCTGTTCTAAAATTAAAGTCGCCAAAGGTTCCAGTCCTTTTTCTTTGGCAATGGTAGCTTTGGTTCTGCGTTTTGGTTTATAAGGGAGGTAAAGATCTTCTAATTTGGATAAACTATCGGCTGCCAGTAATTTTTCTTTAAGTTCTTCAGTTAATTTCCCCTGGCTTTCGATTGATTTTAAAATGGCTTCTCTTCGTTGTTCTAATTGGCGCAAGCGTTCAATTTCGGTTTTGATCTGAAAGATCTGAACTTCATCTAAGCTTCCGGTCATTTCTTTACGGTAGCGGGAAATGAATGGAACAGTTCCGCCTTCATCTAATAAATTAACGGTTGCGGTAACTTGTTTAGCGTCGATCTTTAATTCATCGGCAATTTTAAAATATAATTTAGCTTCGTTCATAATGCAATTTGAATACACACAAATTTAAAATTATATATAAGAGTTTAATGGGCATTTTATTAACACAAAATGCCCTGAGGCTCACGTTAAATCAGCATTTTTGAAACTTTTTCGTGCCTCATGGCGTATAATCAAAAAACAAAGGTTATGTATAAAAAAGTTATTTTTTTCATGCTTATGTTAGCCGCGTTTTTAGGAATTATATAAGACTTTGATCGCGATCCGATCATAGAGTATAACAGTCAGAAAAGCAAGGAAGAACAAAGCAAAGACCATTCCGGTTTATTGTAAGACGCGACCAGATTCGTGCGAAAATTAAGAAAAGCCCGTCATCGTATCACGAGAGGTCGTGATGCCGAACGACGGTTTTTTTGTTAAATATTTTCTCCTAACAAGTTTTATGGAAACCTTTCAGTTCAGCCTACGTATAATATGGCAAAATCAAGTACTATGGTTAAAAAATTACTCTTTATCGCTTTAATGTTGGCAGCTTTTTTAGGATTTACTCAAATTCCTAATGCAGGCTTTGAGTCTGTTACCGCAGGCAAACCCAACAACTATAATTTAGGAAGCATTTATGGTTTGTATCCTATTCGTGATACATTATCGCCCAGAACAGGAATTCATGCCGCTGCAATTTACGGAAGCATTCCTCCCGCTTATAATGGTGCAGTAATTTCTGAGCATCAAATGGCCGGCGCTTTGCCAACCGGATTAAGTGGTTGGTATAAGTATAAACCACAGTTGGGTGATTCGATTATTTTTGACATTGGCGTTTACAAACAAGGTTTTTTCTCAAGCGCAGCTACTAATAATTATACCTCAACAATTTTAACGGGAACAACTTCTGTTTACACACAATTCAATGTGCCGATCAATTATACAGGTTATGCTTTTGCATCGTGTGATTCGGCTTACATAATTATTTATCCAACAGGAAATGTGTCTGCTTTGGGTTTTAACTGGGCACATCCAAACACCGTTGCTGTTTTTGATGATCTGGCATGGACCTACACAGTGCTTGGTGTTCCTGAGATCGACAAAACGCATGCGATCAATCTGGAAAATGTTTCTCCGAATCCGGCAAGCAATTATGCCAATTTAATTTATACGGTTTCTGAACCTACGAATGTAAGTTTGAAATTATATGACATCACAGGAAAAGAAGTTTTAAAAATCATTGATAATGAACATCAGCAAAGCGGAAGATACAAAGCCGTTGCCGAACTAACCGGATTGCAAGCCGGTGTGTACCTATACGAATTTACCACTTCGAGCGGCTATAAGGTCACGAAGAAGTTGATAAAGCAGTAGCAAAAAAGCCCCGATTTAGAGGGGCTTTTTTGTTTTTAGCCCGAGTGCTCGGGCTAAAAACAAAAAATGGTTCTAATTAGCATGATAAAGATTGCTTTTGCGCTAAGGCGCAAAATACCTAAGGCTTATTGGATAGAGAAATAATACTCTTCTTTCCCTTCGTGTTCACATTATGTACAATAATAGGTTTATTTCAATACTGTAAGTGCTGCCGAGATCCGATTCGTTACTTCCGTTTTCCCAAGTAATGCCAGCATGTCCATTAATTGTGGACCGCCAGAAACACCTGTTACAAGAACACGAACTAATTGCATGTCGAGTTTTCCCAATTCAGTTTCTGCTTCATGAAATAATTTGGTTACAGAATCAATGCTCCATTCGCTTGCTGCAGAAAATTTTTCATTGAGTTTTGTGTAAAGCGCTTTTGAATTTTCGTTCCATTTTTTGGAGATCACTTTTTCATCATAAGAATTTGGAGCTACAAAAAAGTAGGAGCCCAGATCATAAAATTCATTTATGAAATGTGCTTTCTCTTTTATTAAGCGGCAAAATTCAGTTAAGAAAACTTTGCCTGCCTCGCCGGCAGGCAGGCCTGCTTTATGACCTTTACTTTCTAAGATCGGCGCAAAACTTTCCGCTAATTCAGCATCTGAACGCTTACGTAAATATTGCTGATTGAACCATTTTGTTTTTTCGGGATCAAATTTTGCTCCCGATTTATTCACGCGTTCAAACGAAAAACTTTCGATCAGTTCCGACATTGGCATGATCTCGCGAGTATCTCCCGGATTCCATCCCAACAAAGCCAGCATATTAATAAAGGCATCGGCTGTAAATCCTGATTCACGATATCCTACATAACTTTCTCCGGTGCGTTCATCGTGCCAGTCTAATGGAAACATCGGTAAACCCGATTTATCACGTTTCGATAATTTTCCGTTGCCATCGGGTTTTAAAATTAAAGGTAAATGCGCCAACAATGGCATATCCGATTCTAGACCTAAATATCTGTAAATTAAAATATGAGCAGGCGCACTTGGCAACCACTCTTCGCCGCGAACTGCATGGGAAATTTTCATTTCAATGTCATCCACAATATGTGCTAAATGATAAGTAGGCATTCCATCTGATTTCAAAAGCACTTTATCATCTACCTGAGTTGAATTTACAACCACCCATCCGCGAATTATATCATGAAAACGAATCTCTTCGTTGCGGGGCACTTTTAAACGGATCACATAAGGGGTGCCGGACTCTATTAATTTTTTCACCTCATCTTCACTTAGGGTCAGAGAGTTACGCATGTTTTGGCGTGACACTGAATTATACTGTGGAGCAGCTACTTTCGCAGCTTCCAGTCGCTTACGCATTTCATCCAGTTCTTCTGATGTGTCAAAAGCATAATAGGCATGTCCACCCGCGATCAGTTTATCGGCATAGTTTTTATAAAGTCCAGAGGCTTTTCTTTCGCTCTGGCGGTATGGTTTGTAAGGGCCGTCTCCAAATCCAACACCTTCGTTAGGCTCGATACCGCACCATTTGAGGGCTGCAATAATATAGTCTTCAGCGCCTTTAACATAGCGGGTCTGGTCGGTATCTTCAATACGTAAAATAAAATCACCACCATGTTTTTTAGCAAACAGGTAGTTGAACAGGGCTGTGCGCACACCACCCATATGTAAGCCGCCGGTTGGGCTTGGTGCAAATCTAACGCGAACTCTTTTTTCCATAGCCTGCAAAGATACTACATATATGCAAACCTAAAAATGGCTATTTTTAGAGGAAAAAATCATAGTTTTAGGCTTGAAATTCAGCCTTGGGAATAGAACCTATAAAGCTCACAAAAATGTCTGCCAAAAATCCTTTTTTAGTTTATAGTTTAGAGATAAACAAGTTGTTTTCTAAAGCGAAAACACAGAAAAATCCGGCGCTGTGGCTTTATGCCAATAATGCCCGACTTTCCTTTTTCATGATGGAATCGTTATGCCGTATTTTCGATAACGGACTTCATAATCCCTGGTTTGCACACTGGCATAAAATTTTCAAGAAACTGGAAGATAGTCTGGGGCAAATTGATTTTTATGATGGCTTCATAAAAGAGTATTCAATAAATAAAAAATTGAGTCCTGATATTACATATTATTTGCAGACTAAAAGAGAAAAAGCTTTAAAGAAATTTGACAAACGCATAAAAAAAGAAGATTACTTAAATGTTGGCTTAAGGAATTTTGAACTGGAATTTAAAAAGCAAAATATTAATTTTGATGCGGACACCATTTCAAAAATTGAAGCGGTCATTAAAAATGAATTAGTTGCTATTCAGCAATTCGCTTCCTATAATAATTACACTTATGTTTATATTGAAGACCATGTTCACGAGC
>JANYIQ010000216.1 GCA_025362575.1 Bacteroidia bacterium | reverse complement strand
AATTCATCCTCCTCGCCTTTTTCTTCTTTTTTATTTGACATGTTTATTTTTTTATGTTTCTTTTTTTAATAATGTGAGAAACAAGTTGCTTACTCATTGACATAATAAACGCAATATCTGACGGCTTATGCCCCCTCTGATTAAAGAGGTAGAGCACCGTTTTATTGCGTTCTGCACGAAGGAAGTCGACCACTGGTCCTCGTCTCATATGACCACTATACTTCTTTTTACAAAAAGTAAAAAGTAATGCTAATGCTATTATCGGAAAAACAATTCTTAGCCTCATTTGTGTTTTTTTACTAAAATAATTGATTTTTTACGAAAAACATGCGCCGTTGCAAACTATTCATTAACAACCACTTAAATTTTATTAAAAAGTCTTTATTTCTAAAAGCAAGGCCAAAAAATGACTATATTTGTAGCCCGTTTTTTAAGGGAAAGCGGAATTAATTAAATAAATAAGTATAAACCCTCTGATAAACCCTTGACTATCAGATACAAGTATAAAATAAATGTCAAACAAAGCATTAGTTGGAAATCCGGATTTTGACTGGAGTTCTATTGGAAAAAAACAAGATAATTACTCGGCCGATGAGCGCGGGAAATTAGATGACCTTTACGGGAAATCATTAAGCACAGTTACAGATCTTCAAATTATTGAAGGTGTTGTTGTATCTAAAAACAACCGCGAGGTTGTTGTAAACATTGGTTATAAATCGGATGGTGTTGTTGCACTATCTGAATTTCGCTATAATCCAGATCTTAAGATCGGAGATAAAGTTGAAGTGTTTGTTGAAACTGCAGAAGATTCTCATGGCCAGTTAGTATTATCGCACAAAAAAGCACGTGCCGGTAAATCTTGGGATCGTGTTAACTCTGCACTTGCAACTGACGAGATTATTAAAGGTTTTGTTAAATGCCGTACTAAAGGTGGTTTAATTGTTGATGTATTTGGTATCGAAGCTTTCTTACCGGGTTCACAAATTGATGTTAAACCTATTCGTGATTACGATATTTACGTTGGTAAAACAATGGAATTTAAAGTTGTTAAGATCAATAACGAATTCAAGAACGTAGTTGTTTCTCACAAAGCTTTAATTGAAGCTGAAATTGAGAACCAGAAACGTGAGATCATCTCTAAATTAGAAAAAGGACAAGTATTAGAAGGTACCGTTAAAAACATTACTTCTTATGGTGTGTTCATTGATCTAGGTGGTGTTGACGGTTTAATTCACATTACAGACCTATCATGGGGTCGTATCAATCACCCTGAAGAGATCGTTAAATTAGACGAGAAAATTCAGGTTGTAATTTTAGATTTCGATGATGATAAAAAACGTATTGCTCTTGGCTTAAAACAATTATCTAAACACCCTTGGGATTCTTTATCTACCGAATTAAAGATCGGAGATAAGATCAAAGGAAAAGTAGTTGTTATTGCTGATTACGGTGCATTTATTGAAGTTGCTCCGGGTGTTGAAGGTTTAATTCACGTAAGTGAAATGAGCTGGAGCCAGCACCTGCGCAGTGCACAGGATTTCGTTACCGTTGGTGCCGAGGTTGAAGCTGTTATTTTAACACTTGATCGCGACGAACGCAAAATGAGTCTTGGTATGAAACAATTAACTCCTGATCCTTGGAATATGATCATGGAGAAATACGCTAAAGGTACGCGTCACACAGGAACTGTTCGCAACTTCACCAACTTTGGTGTGTTTGTTGAATTAGAAGAAGGTGTTGATGGTTTAGTTCACATCTCTGATCTTTCTTGGAGCAAGAAAATTAAACACCCAAGCGAATTCTGCAAAATTGCTGATAAAATGGATGTTATGGTATTGGAAATTGATGGTGAGAACCGTCGTTTATCTCTTGGCCACAAACAACTTGAAGATAACCCTTGGGATGTATTTGAAACAGTATTTACTATTGATTCAGTTCACTCAGGAACTATTGTTAACATCAACGAAAAAGGCGCTACAATTGGTTTAACTTATGGTGTTGAAGGCTTCTGCCCTGCTCGTCACTTAGCTAAAGCTGATGGTACTACTGCTAAAGTTGAAGATGTAATGGATTTCAAAGTAATTGAATTCAGCAAAGAAGCTAAACGTATTGTTGTTTCTCACGCTCGTTTACACGAAGAAGTGAAAGAAGAAGCAAGAAAAGTTGAGCGCACTGTTAAAAAAGCTGAAGGCGACGATGCTAAAAAAGCAGTTAAAAAGGTTAAAGACAGTCAGGAAAAAACCACTTTAGGTGATATTTCTGCGCTATCTGACCTTAAAGATAAAATGGACGGTAAGAAATAAGTAACCTTTCTTATCTGTTTGATAATTAACCTCTCAGCAATTTGTTGAGAGGCCCAATAATCCTCCGGTACGTGTGTCGGAAGAGTTAAACTAAAAACACGCCATGGTTTTTAGTTTTTTGAGGTCCCGATCGGTTTAATTACCGGTCGGGATTTTTTTTGACGCCAATGCAATATTATTTAAAGTGCGGCGTTATAATCTAAGTATTAACTAAAAAACTATGTTAAACCCCACAAAAACAGCCTATGACCAAAATTTCTACTCTCATTCCTACTTCTTTATTAAATACAAAAACAACAAAACTTAAACCCGAAGAAGTACAATTGCCTGAATTTGATGAACCATCTGCTTCAAGCATTTTAAACATCTTAAACTACTCAAAATCACTAAATGTTTTTAAAAGCAATTTAGTGCAGCATATTGAGGTAGTTAATTCTTAAATAAAAAGAATAGATAAACGCCTCTCTGTCATCTTGTAATGACGGAGAGGCGTTTTATTTTATGAATTAATATAAAAATATAGGCCAGCCCTCTATACTATTTCTTATATTTATACTTCAATAATTTAAAAACTAATTTAAAACAACTATGAAGAAAAAAGCACTAGTTGCTACCGCACTGTTATCTTCGATGATAACATTTGCACAACAACCCGCATCAGGCGATGATGAGGTATTGAAAAACAAAAAAGGGTATGAGATTTTACCTAAAGCAGGTGATATTGCTTTAGGATTCAACACTATCCCTATTATTGATTTATTTTTAGGTTCAATGAATCATGTAACACCTTATGCAGGTGCAGCAAACACGGTTCAGTACACCTCTAATTTAAATAACCAGATCACCGGTAAGTATTTTTTAGATGCAAAAACTGCAGTACGCGTTCGCTTTGGCATTAACACGATTGGTGGATCCATTGTTAACCAGGTTCAGGATGCCAACGCAATGGCATCTGCTGTTTTAGGAACCCAAGATGATATTGATGCTGCATCTCTACTTAAAGTAGATGATAAAATGAAGTTTCAAAAAACCAACTTACTACTTTCTATTGGTTACGAAAAAAGAAGAGGTTATCGCCGTTTAGTTGGATTTTATGGTGCTGAATTAGGTTTCGGAAACACATCATCAAGCCAGCATGCAACTTATGGTAACACTTTTTCTGATACACATGTTGCACAGTATACCAATAACTTTAATACAGGTACTATCGCAACTCAAAACCCGACTACAGCAGGTCGCCAGATCAGAGTACTGGATACAAGAAGCAGAGGTGGTTTGCGTTTAGGACTAAGAGGCTTTATTGGAGTTGAATATTTTGTTTTTAGCAAAATATCAATTGCTGCTGAATATGGCTTTGGTTATTCGTTTACTACCCGTCGTGGCGCAAAATCTACACAGGAAGTTTATAATAACGGAGTTAATGGCCCAATGGTTACTATTGAAGATGTTAACCAAGACAGCTCAGAAAAAACTAGAGGTTTTTCTGTTGACAACAACAACGGCTCTGTGTTCTCTATGAACAACACCTTAGGCGGTAATACTGCTTTAAGTGGTGGTGCCGGTGCAATTACTTTATTATTCCATTTTTAATCAACTAAATTAAATAACTTAAAACATATATAGTCATGAAAAAATCATTATTAGTATTATCACTTGCAGTTGCATTGGTTTCTTGTAAAAAAGAAAAGAAATCTGATTTCTCTGCAACTGATGTTACCGGAACTTCTGTAGTAAAAGGTAACGTTAACAAAAACGTAATTACACCAAACGGTTCAGGTGGATGGATGAACACCAGCCGCATTAACATGGCAGGTGTTAATGTAACTGTAAAGATCAACAAAAGTGGTGTACAAGGTTTATACCCTAACTCAACTGTTGCGGGTGCCGATGTTTATTCAGCAACAACTGATGCAAACGGAAACTATGCAATTAGCGTAAGAACAAATGCACAAGGTGTTAATGCATTAATTACAATTGATGGTTTTGCCGGAACTCAGGATACCATTGTTAACAACGTAACAAAAACAGGTTTATATGCAACTTATTTTGGTACATCTACAAGCAGAACATTATACATGGGCCAAAATACGACCTTTGATCATAACTTTACTGCAACTAACGTTTCTTCTAACCCGAACAACGTTACAATTGGCAGCGCGATCATCACAGGTTCTGTTAGCATGAATTTAGTTCGCAAAACTGTTACAGGTACTGTTACAGCAATGAGCACAACAAATTTAGCTGTGCCTGCTAATACAACTGTATGGATGAGCTTTGATAAAGATCCCGGACAATTAGCTCCTAAATTATACTCAACTGTAACAAATGCAGCAGGTGTTTACACTTTCAGTAACATAGCTACAGTTGCATTAGGTACAACCGGCTTTAACCAAGACGCTACAATTTGGATCGCTGATTATGCTACAAGCCGCGATACAGCTAATTATAACGGTACTACTTTTATTAACATTACCACAGGTTTACCTGGTGTATTTAATAAAACTACTAATGCAAGCCAAACAGGTGTGTATAGTACTGAAATTAGAAACGCAGTTAACTTAAACTATGGTGTATTTACACCAAACTAGTTTATAGTTGAAAGCTCGTAGAGCTACATTATTAAAAAGGCTGCTCAAAAATGAGCAGCCTTTTTTATTTATTCCTAAACCGTTTTGCTTTACTAAAATAAACTTGTAATATTATGGGTTATGAAAATTCCACGTTTATACCTAATCATTGCAGTCTTCGTATTCAACGCCCTCCCTTTCTTTGCTCAACAAAGAAACATCGACTCACTCCTAACCTTGTTAGCAAAAGACAAAAACGATACACTTAAGGTACAACATCTCAATGCGATTAGCATGCAATACACAAATGCACGGTTATTTGATTCAACCGTAAATCGTTTAAATGCCTCATTCGAACTATCTACTCAAATTATAAAAGATAACAACAATACGACGAATCAAATTTATAGAACCGCACAAAGAGGCATAGCCCTGGCTCATCACATTTCAGGAATAGCTAACTATTACCAGGGTAATTACGAAAAAGCACTCGAAAACTATGCAGCCTCATTAAAAATTAATATCGCCATTAATAACAAAAAAGCCGCGGCTAATGGCACCTATATACCAGTTGGGACAAAATAAATATTTTTAATATGAATTTTTTGATGTGATTTTTCAAAATATTGGCTGACAAGACGGGTGGAAGTGTCGCTGTATTTCAAGCTCGGCCAATACAGGTTTTTACCTTTTGATTAGAACGTAACCTCACGGATCTATTTGGTAATGGCTGATTTCTGCCTTATCGGTATGGTTAGACAAGCCTCACCGAAATCAATTAATGACGTCCGTAAACGACCATTACATAATGAAGATAATAAAAAAGATTGACTACCGAAAAAGCAAATAGAAATTAGTCGTTTGCGGTGAGGTTTTTATATAGTAAACTTTTTCCTTTGCTGTCTGCTAAGAAAGTGTGAAAGTTTTGATAAGGACTTGAATTACGCGCATTAAATCTTGCGGCAAATTCATCTAAATATCTATCCAAGTGTTTATCGGAAACTTGATGGTAAATTCCGTACAATCCTCTTTTCAAAAGTGACCAGAAGTTCTCAATCGTATTAGTGTGTTTTTCACCTTCAACATAAATTCTTAAAGAGTGATTAACTGTTTCGTGCGTATATATTTTATTTAATTCAGAATAACCTAAATGCTCGTCGGTAACTATTCTTGAGCCGCTAGGAACATAGTCCTGAATAAATGATACCATATTGTTAGAGGTTTCAGTCGGTACATGCCGTAAAACAATTTTACCATGACGTTCTATAATACCAATAACAATTTTCTTTTTGACATAAGGCTTTCCATCATTTCTTAATTCAGGATTTTCTTTATTACGACGCTTGCTTTTATGTTTGTTTTTTTCTTTACCACCGATATGTGTGGCATCGGATTCTACCATACTGCCACCCCCACCTACCATATTAGGTGCTTGCTTTTTCAGCATTTCACGAATGCGGTGCAGAACAAACCAAGCAGCCTTTTGAGTGATGTTAAGGTCGATTCCAAGTTGAATAGATGAAATTCCTTTCTTGTGAGAAGTACATAAGTAAATTGCGGCGAACCAGGTTCTCAATGGAATTTTTGTGTTTTCAAAAATCGTGTCAGTTATAACTGAGAATTTTCTATAGCAAGTTGATTTGCCACATTTATAACCACGATTAGTTCGATATATTTTATAGCTGCCGCAATGAGGGCATTGAATTTCGCCTTTCCAACGAATGAACTCATAGTACCTTACACAAGTCTTTTGATCCTTGAAATAATCTAATAGCTGTGGTAGTGATTTAAAATCCATAATGAATGAGTTTAAATATTAATTAAAGTTACAACCTTGTCCCACGTTCTCCTAATATTTATAGTTAAAATATGCAAAAAACAGAACGGCATCCGTTCAGGAAATAGTTTAAAGAGGATAGAAAAACCTGCTTACCTTTACAAACAATAAGCCCCCAACAAAGTTCTCGTCTCCTGATGCAACGCAGGTGAGTAACTAAGTCAGGGGACATATTGTTTCAATAAAACAGTGCGCCGGCTGAGCTAATCCCTAATGATGGTTTTACTTTCCCCGGCTAAGGTCCGCAGTTAGTTTTTATCCTGCTTTAAGACCGACACCATTTTATCCCGTAAACCGGCCAAGTAAACGGAATTTCTTTGAAGCCCATCGCATTGCGATGGGCTTTGTGCTTTGTACTATTTAATATCGTGTTCATGTTGTACTATACGACTTTACTTTTATTCCTATTACACTTCCGTATGAAAATTGTGGAGGCAACGAGATTCTAACTCGTATCTTGGCTTATCACGGCTCATGTTTTTTAAGATACTTAAACTATACCCCCAATTTCATTGCAAATATTCAGGAATATTAAATTTTTGACCGCAGAACAATCTGTTAAAATATTCAGTACTGAACTTTTTTGGATTTATTCAGTACTGAACTTTTTCGAATTTGTTCAGTACTCATATTTTAATTAACTTTATCACCATTATCACGGCTCTTTAGCTTAGGCTATAAAGAAAAAAGCGTTGTTTTTATCAACGCTTTTTCTTTTTTTGATCAAACCTTTTTATGGCTGTTTTGACCGCGTCATAAAGCTCGGTGGTGCTTGGATCTTGCCCTTCAATATAACTTTCATTAATAGTTGTCGTCATTTCATATCCCCAGAGCATAGTAAGATACGCTGTAATGGTTCCTTTCTGATAATGATTGAGTTTTATACAACTTTCAAACCCTTTCCATTCATTAATGAGATTTCTCATTATCGTAAAACAAAAATGAATAAAGTCCTTCTTCGATAGACTTCCCTTTTGAAATTGAAGTGCTTGAAGATCTAAAACTACATCAGTGATTAAATCTTGAAAGTCATAATTTACAGCGTCTTGATTGTACTGCCTAATTCGTAAAAAGTATTTGCAGGTCTTTTCTACTTTAATACTGTGATCTTGCTTATATTCTTTACCGATTTGTGCCTCCAAAAAAATGGAGAAATTGGTGTATCTATTGAAGATTTTTAAAAGTTTTGGATCTTTCTTTTGAAGATATCTCCGAATAAACGTTTGATACATTATATATTTTTGATGTTCGGATTTTTTTACTCTATAATGAAAGTAATTTTGTTCGTCCTTGAGGGCGTGCTTTATTGTCATACTTGTTCCCGGTTTTCATACTAAATCTACGAAAGGTTTTTTTAATAAGTAAGGATAAAAAATACTTAATTAGCTAGATTTTACCAATACCTTTATCTTGTGAGAAAGCCGAAAAAGCCTAAGAAGCGCGCTAAAAAATACGATGGAAAGCTCTTTATTGAAGGGACTTTAGATCAGGTTTTGAAGGTTTCTATTCCTGAACCCAAAGAGGAAAAGCCTAAGAAGGGGAAGTAAGAAATTTGATTTTAACGGCAGTCAGTTTATATATTCACTTTAATCTTTAATCGCTTGGCTCTCTTTATAAACTCTTTTATTTTCTTTTCGTAATCAACTGAAAAATTAAGGCCTCCATCATAAAGAAATCCAAAAGGAAAGTCCATTTCGTCATTCCAAGTGATGTCTTTTCGATATTTGCCCAGACTAAATTGCTTGAATAGCCTTTTGTCAAGATACTTCTTTGACCCACCAAAATTTCTTAGAATCCAGTTTTTGAAATCAATTAATTGAACAGTCCCATCCGTAAATCTAAATCGAATTGTATAGTCTTCAACATAACGTGCAGATTTGATCCTAACATTATATAGTAATTTATCTTGGCTCATTTGTTCTTTCTATAATTTCGAATGGAACATCACTTAATAACCCCTCTTTATCACTTTCCGTAAGGGAGTTAATAATAAATTCTCTGAGTAGGTATTCATCTTCAACAAGATTTGATATGATGCTACATAGCTCAATCCTACTTTGATTTTCTATAAATTTTTTAAACTCTTCCACTTGCCCCATCTATTTATATTCTTGTAGGAGGTTATTTTTAAGAGTAACGATGTCCTCTTTGGTGTAATCACCGGATTCAGACTTTTGTTTGAGTTTATTTAAAGCTTCTGATGCCGGCTTACCATAATTATATTGGCCGCTTAAAATTTTATTCTTAATAGGTATAAATTGATCTTTGGTTATGAATGAAATATTAATCAACTTTCTAAGCGCTATTAATTCAATGATGTTGTTTTTTGTATTGGCATCACTATTATCTAAAAGTTTATCTTTTAATAATGTTGCTTCAACGGGTGTTATAAGACCGTCCTGTTTAAGAGTTTCTAATTTGGTTAGGTCCGATACGTCATCATCCGCACCCGTGCGTTGCGCTTTATCTTTCTCTAAATTTACCGTAACAGTAAAGTCCCTTCTATAATAATGCAAATATTCAGATTCTTTCTTAGCCCTATACATGTATTTAACAATTTTAGTAACGTATCCCGGCTTCTCAACCCTGATAATTATTTTTTGAGCTATGGTATTTATAAATACAGCGTTGCCCGTGCCAACCAATTCATCATTAACATAGATTTTAGCATCGCTTGGTGTTGTATTTATTGTCACTCTTACCGCGAAACCAAATACCTGTGTTGTTAGAAGCAAAAAAAGCAATGATAGGGTTCTTGAAAATGTTCTCATTTGTTCTCTATTTAAGTGTTAAAAAATTACTTCTATACAGGCCTTAACCAGCAGGGGTTCTAAAGGGCTATATATTCATGCTTTAATAGAACAAATCTAAGAAGATTTCACACTTTGTCAACTAATCCGCTGACATTTTTTTATAGGTTTTTTCCCACACTTGTAACTTATTCTTATTCAGATGGAAAAGGACGCCTTTTTAAAGAAACTAGGGAAACAGATAATTAAGGTCCGGGAACAAAAAGGCTGGTCACAAAGTGACTTAGCCAGATCTTGTTTCAAAGACCGGCAATCAATTGAACGCCTTGAAAATGGTAAAATCAACCCAAGCGCCTTTTACTTGTATGAAGTTTCGCAAGGACTTGAAGTTTCGTTTAAAGAATTAATCAGTTTTTAGTTATGGGATTAAAAGTAAACGGAGTTATCGAAGAGTTTCAAGTGGGTAAGAAATTCATTGGGGTTTTAGAAGCTAATAAATTAAACACAAAGGTTCTCCCTCAGTATAACCGGACATTTTTTGATGCTTTCAGAAAGGATTTAGCAAAATGCGCATGTGAATCGTGCAAAATATCAAAAAGTTTGGCTCCAACTGCCCGCGCCCACATCACCGGAAAATTTTCTTACTTACCCTGTTGTGATAATTTTAACGAGAATACTTTCAAATCCTTATGTGAAATTTCTAAAACCGATTCGTTCATTCTGAACCAGGAAGAACTTTAACCGAATAAGAAGTTTTACCAACGAAAGGCAAACCTTCTTCTATTTGGAATCTACTATTAAATTTATAAAACTGCGCGTATCGGCAAAGGGACATTGAAATCCATAATTTTTGAGATTCCTTATCGTTATACCCTTCTTGTTGGATTATATGAAGTAGCATTTCGGCATCAATATGTGACAGTTCTTCCAAAGACACTATTCTTTTCATTACTCTACTTAATTTTACGAATGCAATTTAAAGCTAATAATTAAACATTTGTAAGTTATTAACTGAACGACTAGCGTTCTATTTAAAATCGTAAATTTAATCTATGGTCAATATTATTCCGGATATTTAGAATAACCAGGGATGGTTACTTTAAGATAAGAATTTATTCCTTTATAATTTTTGAAACGAAAGTCTCACTGTATCTATTTGTTATTCTTTCGGAATTAAGGATTTACTCGACCTTTGAACTATTAAATTAGTCGGGTTATTTTAAATTGTATATTTTTTTCAAAACTGTTTCAAAATGAACTCTATTTTCCAGCGTCAATTTTTTATCAGCTAAGGCTGATACTGCTTTTTTATCTTCCTCGGCGGGCCTTCCTATACCATTATAGATAAAATGAACTTTACTTATTCTAACCAATTCGTCTATTTTCATGTGATTGTTTTTCACAAATTTCGTCATTTTAACAAGGCAATTTCTAATCAAAAACGCAAATTTTATTTTTGCGTTTTGTTACGGGGCTATTTTGTCCCAACTGGTATATAGGTGCCCGGCTAATAATTATATGAACACCGGTGCTATCTATTACTTCCAAGGAAAATATACTAAGTCTTTAGAAAATTTTTTGGGTACCCTTAAGATGTTTGAAGAGATAGACTATAAAAAAGGGATGGCTGACGCTAATCTTAACGTTGGCTCTAATTACCGAATTTTACTTAAGGTAAATAAAGCTCTTGAACATTATAATAATGCACTAAAACTATATAAAGAAATTGACGATAAAATAGGGATCTCTACAACTTATATGAGTATTGGTGTGATCCATACAGATAAAGGCGATCTTCAAAAAGGTTTGGAAAACCAACTCGCTGCCTTGAAACTAAAAAAAGAAATTAACCACAAACAAGGCATTGCCGAATGTGAGGCTAACATCGGTTCAATATATTGGAAGCAAAAAAATTATGAAAAGGCTCTGGAAAATTACAGCGCTGCTTTAAAACTATATCAAGAAATGGAGGATCAACAGGGCGTTGCTTTTTGCTACACTTACCTTGGTGGAATTTATTCTGACAACAATAATAAAACTATGGCTCTTGAATATTTGAATAAAGGCTTGTTACTTGCCGAAAAAATAGGTGTAACAGATCTTGTTAAAGAAGCTTATCTACGCCTTGCAAAAACATACGCCATGGCTAATGATTATAAAACTGCTTACGAGTATCACCAGAAATATACGGTTACAAAAGACACGCTGTACAGCCAGGAAAGCACAAAAAAAATTGCCGAAATGGAGGCGCGTTACCAAAATGAAAAAAAAGAACAGGAGCTTAAATTAATAAAAACCGAACAGGAAAAAGAACGCGAAGTAGCGCAACAAAAGAATAAGTTTCAGCAAATTGTTATTGGCTCTGTAATTCTGGTATTGTTGCTTGTAATTATTTTTGCCGTTTTTGTTTCAAGAAGTTTAAAAACTACACGCCGGCAAAAAGATATTATTGAGCAAAAACAAATGGAAATATTAGACAGCATTCATTATGCCAAAAAAATTCAAACAGCATTAATGACCAACGAAAAATACATTGATAGCACTTTGAACAAGCTGCATAAAAAATAAAGGCCAACCTAAATGGGCCTTTCTAATCGATCGTGTAATAAGTTCCCTTACCTATTCCGTGTTTTAACAGAATATTTTTAGATACCAGGTCTGCCAATAATTTTTTCATGGTTGGTAATGGAATATTCAACTTATCCGCAATTTCTCCTGAACGACTCTTAGGATGATTATCGATGAATGAATAGGTCAGCTTCTCTTTCTGCGTCATATGAGCGGTAATGCCCTGTGCCTTCAATTTATTCAATAAAAGATGTTGCACTTCGATCAGGCAATTAAAAAAAAACATTATCCAAGGATAAACATCTTCACCGGGTCTTTGTTTCTGACATTGCAATAATACTTTGTAGTACTCAGTTTTTCTGTTTTCTATTTCATGCTCAAAACTCATGTACTGGATCCAGGTGTATCCATTTTTCAAAAGTAAAAGGGTAGTTAATAAACGACTCATTCTGCCATTTCCATCCTGAAAAGGGTGTATACTTAAAAATTCATAAACAAATAACGCAGTTCGGATTATCGGTAAGGTTTCCTTATCTGCGTAATACCACTTCACTAATGCTCTCATGGCATCTTCAGTTGCATAACCCGGATCCGTTGTATGCATTATGATATTTTTAGTACCGTCAGGGTAAGTTGCCTGTAATGCGTTACTTTGCTGTTTATAATCTCCGCGATGCCAATCCTCGCTATCGGAATACTTATGCAAAATGTTATGCAAATGCTTTATACTGCTTTCACTGATCTCTATGTCCTCGAAAGATTCCGTTATTATATCCAATACCTCACGATAGCCCCTTATCTCTTCTGCATCCCTATCTTCGAATTTTGAGATCTTTACGTTCTCCATAATAACTTCAACTTCATCATCATTCTTTTTTGAACCTTCAATCCGGGTAGAGGCACCCACACTTCTCACTTTAGCAATAGACTTCAATTGCTTTAAACTTTGTCCTTCCCTCTTTTCAATTGCCAGCCAGGATGCATCAAAACGATCTATCTTGCTTATTTTACTAATAAGTTCCCAATCAGGCTTCAGAGAAAATGTATGTAATAAGGTATTCATATAAATATATACGTAAATATACGTAAATATACGTAAATATACGAATAATATACGTATTCTTAATTCTCCTTACTAGAAGAAAGACTCAAATAATTTTTGCCAATTCTCTAAAAAAATTTATTTTCGAAACCTTTTTTAAGAATGCTTAAAGTAGTTACATATACTCTACTCTTTGTGCTTTTGATACCCGAAGGTTTTTCTCAAAACCTGGAAAAGATCGGAAAAAAAGATATGGTGCGTGTAAACGGAGGTTTAAATTACACGTCTGTTTTTTATAACGCACAGGGAATTCCAAACCGGCGACAGCCTTTTACCTGGTTTCTAAATGGGAATATTACAATAAGCATTTTAGATCTAAGTCTACCTTTCACTTTTAATTACAGCAACAATCAAACTACTTACTCACAGCCGTTCAATATTCAAAGTTTTAACCCAACTTATAAATGGATAAAAGGTTATGCTGGCATAACGTCAATGAACTTTTCGCAATACACTTTAGCCAATCATGTTTTTACAGGTGCAGGCGTTGAATTAACACCAAAGAATTTTAAATTTTCAGCAATGTACGGCCAATTAAAAAAAGCAATTGAATTTGACGCTGAAAACAACAGTGATGCCAACATGAGTTACAAACGTTTGGGATGGGGTGCATTGGCAGGATATGAAAAAAACGGACATGGGATAAAACTAATTTATTTCGCGGCAAAAGACGATCCGAATTCTCTGGCATTTGTTCCCATCAACACAACTATTACTCCAATGGAAAATACCGTAGTAAGCCTTTCAGGTAAAACCAACCTGTACAAAAAATTAAACTTGAAGCAGAATATGCTCTCTCCGGTTTAACCAGAAACATTACTTCCCCCGCCGATATAAACTCAGCTCCAAAAAATCAATTACCCGCACTATTCAAACCAAACGCCACCTCACAATTTTTTGGCGCATTCAAATCAAGTTTAGGTTATTCCTTAAAAACCTTTGGTATTAATTTAAATTACGAACGTATCGAGCCTGAATATAAAACATTAGGCGCATATTATTTTAATAACGACATCGAGAATATTACGATTGCCCCTACCACAAGTTTATTAAAGGGAAAGTTAAACTTAGCGTTGAATACCGGCTTACAGCGCAATAATTTAGACCACAGCAAACTTAATACAACAAAGCGTTGGGTGGGATCATTCAATTTAAGTTACGCCCCTAACACACACTGGAATCTAATAGGAAACTACAGCAATTTCAGCACCTACACCAAACAACGCCCTCAAGACGATCCTTATTACAAAAACACTTTAGATACACTTAATTTTTATCAACTATCTCAAAGCTCAATGTTAAGTGCCGGATATAATTTTGGAAGATCGAAAACCCGACAAAATATTTTACTCACAGGAAACTATCAGGTAAGCGGTCAAAATCAAGGTGCAATTTCCGATCCGGGAGTTTTTGGAACAACCAATAATATAAAAATACCTACACGGGTTGTTAATGGAAACTTAGCGCACAGTATCACCATAACAAAAACCAAAACAACCATCAGCACGGCGTTAAATGTAAATTACAATCAACTCGCTACAACCGATAATTTCTACTTTGGCCCCAATTTAAGCATTGGACAAGCGTTTCTGAAAAACACATTACGTGTATCATTAGGTTCATCTTATAATCAAATGCTAAGTAATTCGGTAAAAACAAATGAGGTTTTTAATCATAGATTATCTTTTAACTATTCTCCTAAATTTACGAATTCAAAAATTGGAAGAATGAGCATAAATATTAGTGCTACATATTTACAAAAACTCAAGGCAATTTCAACAGCTGTTGCCTTTAATGAATTTACAGGTAACGCCGGAATAAACTATAGCTTTTAATGTGCGCCAAAAATAATATATATATCCTTTTTTTCACCCTGAGTTCTTTATTAACATTAAGATCAAAGGCTCAGACAGATTCAACCACAAACCCTGCCATTAATGAAGTTATTTCAGTAGTTCAAAATGTTGATGACAAATCCAATTTTACAGATGAGCTGGCGCCGGATAGTGCAGTTACTTTGCCGGTTGGGATCATCAAAAAAATAGGAGCAGCACGCTACATAATTGCAATTGACTCCATGAAGTTTAAACCAACAGGAGCTTATTTCAATGCTTTTGCGGCAATTGATTTTCCCGGTACAACAAAAAAATTAGCTTTTAAAGCCCTCAACATAAAGTTTAATCCCAAAGGAGTTGTAGGAGGAAACCAGGCCCGCTTAATGCTGGTGAGTGAACACACCATAAAAATAAACAATACCGTAAGCCTAAAATTAAAAGCCGATGGTAATAACTGGGTTGAATGGGATTGCAATGGTTTTAAAGCCATCAGCTTAAAAGGCTATTTTGTTTTTTCGAAAGGAAAATTAAAACCGGATTCAACTCAAACACAAGACAAAGAAGTAGTAGCAGATTTTCAGATCTATACAAACGACATACATAGTTTTGTAACTCAAGTAAATATTACCCCTTTTACCGTTGAAGGTCTAAAGAATTGGTCATTTAAAGTTACCAATGCAGTTGTTGACATGAGTGAATTAGTGAACTTTTCAGGAATGACATTTCCTACAGGCTATACAAATTCCAATATGATCACCCCGCAAATGTGGTCGGGTTTTTATTTGCAATCTCTTAAAGTAACACTTCCAACCGAAATTTCTAAAACAGGAAAACGAACCGAAGTACTTGTCAATAATTTATTGATCGATCACATGGGTTTAACCGGACTGTTTCAGATAAACAATAATATATTTTCCACAGATGAAGGCAGTATGAGCGGCTGGGGATTCTCTGTTGATGAATTAGGGGTGGGTTTTTTATGTAACAACTTAAACAGCGGCCATATTAAAGGAAAGGTGAACATACCGGTTTCCGACAGCTCACAAGCCTTGGTTTACAATGCCAATGTTTCTTACAATCCACAAAACAAAGAGGTTGATTACAATTTCACTATCAATCCTGCCAACTCTTTAAAATTTAATTTATTTTCGGCTCAGGTTGATCTACTGAATACTTCGCAGATCAGTGTGGTTAAATCGAATGGCTTATTTAAACCAAGCGCTGTTTTAAATGGTTACATCAGTTTCAATAATTCGAAATTCAATTCGGGTGGGGGGCAACTTGAGTTTCAGTCTTTAACGTTTATTACAGATGCGCCATATATCACAAACGGGATCTTTACTCTAAGTACAAATTCAGGTTACCAATTAAAGGCTGCTAAATACGCCGTGAGTATAAACGATATTACATTCGGAATTAACCAGGGGGCGCCGGTTATGGGCTTCAGTGTAAACATTAACGTTTTAGATGATCCAAGTTCAGGGTTTGGAATTGGAACAAGAATAGAATTAAAAGGGAAAATAAATGCGCAACAAGTAAACTATAATGGTAGCGCTCCGGTAACGGTCACAAAAACAAACTGGAAATTTGACAGAGTAATAATTAATGCCATTTCGCTCGATCTTAAAACTTCTCCATTTACATTAAAAGGTTTAATAGCTTTCAGAAACGATGATCCTGTTTACGGAGATGGTTTTTTCGGACACATAGAATTTTCGATACCTTCTGTAATACCCGACCCGATCGCCATCACGGTTTGTTTTGGTTCAAAAGATGCATACAGGTATTTTTACGTTGATGCCGCAGTACCAGTTCTTATTCCTCTTGGAAATATTCCCATAACCATTACAAAAATAATGGGTGGTTTATTTTATCACATGAGCCCGCAAAATGCTAATCAGGCTGCACTCATTGCTTCTCTTCAAAATCAACCTTCCAATGGAACCAGTGCAATAAATTATGTGCCCAATCCAAATATTTCACTTGGTTTTAAAACAGGTGTTGGATTGATCTATTCGCCAAGTGATGTAGTTTTCAATGGTGATGTGATGCTGGAAGTGGCATTTACAAGTTCCGGTGGATTAAGTTATGTTACTCTGGGTGGAGATATTTACATCATGGCCTCGAGGAGTGAAAGACCAAAAGCTCCGATAAAAGGAGGAAGTGTAATGCAATTTGATGCTGCGAACAAAGTTTTTGATTTTAATGCGAATGTTATTATTAACGCATACAATATGATCACCGGAACAGGAACTGCAAAAATGCATGTTGAAAATGGTATTTGGTATGCTTGTGTTGGCAAACCTTCTGATCCTTGCCATATTGATATTTTAAGCAATGTACATGCACAATCCTATTTTATGGTTGGAAATTCAATTGAACCCGCCTCTTCTCCTCCACCTGAAGTTGCTAATATCATTAGTCAATCCGGTTTAGATGCTTATAGAAACCAATCTGTGTTACAAAATGGTTCAGGCTTTTGTACCGGTGCTAAGGTTTTTGATAGCTTCAATAAAGAATTTGGTTTTGACTTTTTTACTATAGCAGCTAATTACAGTTTTGGTTTAGGTTTTGACATGATGTTAATGGATTACGGACCTAACGCACATTGTACCGAAAATGGCAGTCCTGCCGGGATAAACGGTTGGCAAGCTAGTGGCGATATGTACATTTATTTGCAAGGTGGTGTTAATGTGCGTGGTAATCTTAAATGGCCCAAGGGTTGTGATTGCGACAAAAATAGTTGCTTATGCAAAAACTTTAACATTAATGTATTTAATGCCGGTGTAGCAGCAATAGTAACAGGTAAAATGCCCAAACCGGTTTATTTTTCGGGACAATTCGGATGTTACTATAATATTCTAAACAAAGTGAATGGCAATTTCAATTTTAATTACGATTATGGCTCCGATTGCTCGGTTGCAAATTAAACATGCGATCCTCGTATAAAAAATATTTACAAGTCATTTTCATAATTCTTATTTGCATGAATAAGTATATGGCACAAACTAACAGTATTGAGGCCAAATATTATGTGAAAGAAAAAGAGATCTTGATCCGCTGGGCACCCTCTAATAAACAATTATTTGATCTGGCTGTTAAGAACGGATATAAGATCACGCGATATACTTTATCCGGAGCCACAATAACAAATTCAGTTGTTCTTGAAAATTCATTGAAACCCTTTCAAGCCAATGATTCTGCCAGATGGATACCTTTACTAAAAGCCAAAGAAAATGCAATATTAGCGGTTAAAGCTCTTTATCAAAACGAGAACACTTCAAACATGACGGTTAAACAAAAGCAAGAACAGGAATTAATGTTCTATAATCTAGTTTTGTTAAGTTGCAATTTTGATCCAGATATCGCCAAGGCTTGCGGTTTATTTTTTAAAGACGACACAATAAACAATTCAACAATTTACCAATACAAAATAGAAATAAATCAAGCGCCGATCGCATTAAAGATCGTGCCAGAAATTATAAAGATAGATGCTTCGAAGCTTTCTGAAAATCCAAAACTAACAAGCTTTTCGGGTTCGTTCAAGAATAAAAAAGTTAAATTGAAATGGAAAGCCATTGATCACCAAAACGATTATGCAGGTTACAATATCGAAAGATCTTCAGACAGCATCACTTTCGCAAAAATAAACAGTTCACCCATCATACTTTTAACCTCACAATACGAAAAGAAAAAAGAATACATCTTTTACAACGACACATTTCCTTCGCTAAATAAAAAATATTTCTACCGTTTAAGAGGCATTAATCATTTTGGTGAATTCTCAAACCCATCCAATGTTATAGCAGGAATAGGATACCAGGCTTTAATATCTATGCCCATCATAGACAGTATTAAAGTAGTGCAGAACAGAAAAGTATTTATCCAATGGCGAATGCTTGACAAAAGCGAAAATGAAATTCCAAAAGAGTACATTTTAGTTCGCGCTAAAAAAGACAAAGGTCCCTATTTGCCAATTTATAAATCAAAACAATATAGCTTCACCGACGAAAATCCGGAATCGTCGGGTTACTATAAAATTGGTGCCATTACTTTAAATAATGACACACTTTTCTCGTATTCCTACCTTGCCATCATTACGGACAGCATACCTCCTGCGCCACCTGTTGGATTAAAAGCAACTGTAGATTCAAAGGGTAATGTTGCATTGAGTTGGGATAAAAATCCTGAAAATGACATTCAAGGCTACAAGGTCTTTAAAGCAAACTCCTTAAAAGAAGAATTTGTACAAATAAATAATGAGTTCGCCAGAGAGCCTAAATATAAAGACAAGCTAAATTTAAAGACCCTCTCAAAACACATATATTATTCAGTTGTAGCAACAGATAATACCTATAATAACTCACAGCTTTCGAAACCAATTGAAGTAAAGCGCCCTGATACAATAGCACCGGTAGCCCCGATCATCACTGAATTAAAGATCATTTCAAATGGTGTGAAAATCTCATGGATATTAAGCAGTAGTACTGATGTGAAACAATATGTTTTATACCGCCAAAAAGAAAACTCAAAAACGGACATGAAAGTGACAGAATGGAATGCAAAAGACAGTCTTAGATCATTAAAAGATACGCTTTTAGAGTTTGGTGAAGGTTACCGATATAAAATAATAGTAAGTGATGAAGACGATAACCTGAGTGTTTCAAATTATCCCTTCATAAAATACGAAACCGGATTCAGAAAAAAAATCACTGATGTTAGCATAGAAGTAGACAGAACCTCAAAACTCATTCGCTTAAAATGGAATTATACGGAAAAAGGCTTGGAGAAATTTATCATATACCGTTCAAAAAAAGATGAACCTTT
>JANYIQ010000160.1 GCA_025362575.1 Bacteroidia bacterium | reverse complement strand
GGTCCCGGGTGCATGACGATGATCTTCTTTTTAATGCTATCGAGTAGTTCTTTATTTAAACCGTATAGCATGGTGTACTCGCGAAGAGTAGGGAAGTACTTGATGTCTTGTCGCTCTAATTGTATGCGTAACATATTCGCCACATCACACCACTCTAAAGCTTTTCTAAGATCCAGCTCAACTTCAACACCTAAACTCGTAATGTATTTTGGTATTAGGGTTTGCGGTCCGCACACTTTTACTTGTGCCCCTAATTTTTGTAAGCAGAAAATATTCGATAATGCAACGCGTGAGTGTAAGATATCCCCCACGATAACTATTTTCTTTCCTTTTAAGTTTCCTAATTTTTCCTGCATCGAAAAAGCATCGAGCAAAGCCTGTGTTGGATGTTCGTGTGCTCCGTCGCCGGCATTCACGATCTTTGCTTTTACTTTTTTAGCTAAGAACATTGCTGCTCCTGCATTGGCATGGCGCATTACCACCATATCCACTTTCATGGCTAAGATGTTGTTTACAGTATCTACTAGTGTTTCTCCTTTTTTTACCGAAGAGTTGGAGGCAGAAAAGTTGATGATGTCGGCGCTCAAACGTTTTTGAGCAAGCTCAAAGGATAAGCGGGTGCGTGTAGAGTTTTCGAAAAATAAGTTGGCAACTGTTATATCGCGTAGTGAGGGAACTTTTTTGATCGGGCGATTAATAACTTCTTTAAAGTTGAGAGCCGTTTGTAAAATTAGATCAATGTCGTTTTTGGTGAGGTCTTTTATTCCGAGAAGGTGGTTGACACTTAAGTGGCTCATTTTTTTGAAATCATTATTTCAAAAGCTAAAGGTAAACCAAATAATCCAAACCCAAAATTAATTTTTGAAATATCGCTCTTTTAACACCTTAATGTGATGGATGGCGTGCCCGCTAATGGTGAATCCCAGGGCATTTACGGTAGTTTTTCCAACACTGGTATTTCCAAGGTTTTGAAGCGTTTTGGCCGAAAAACTCTTATAAAGCAAAATAGTGGCTTTTCTAACTGCTTCAAACTCCTCAATTACCGACTGCAGGCTACGTTCAGTGGCTTCACAGTTGTTGGCATAGTCGTTTTCTTCAAAAGAAAGGTTTTGTTGGGCATCGCCCCTCGAAAAACGCAAGGCACGATAGGCAAATATGCGTTCAGCATCCGAAACATGAATGATCAGTTGCTTTACGGTCCATTTTCCGGGAGCATAAGCAAAGTCGCCTTTATTTTCAGGTATCGATCTTAAATAAGTAAGAATTTCTTTTTCGGTATTTTCTAAAGCCTTGATGCAATCGTTTTCTTCAACGTGTGCAATGTAAGTTCCAAAATAATGTGGGTATTCGTCAACTTGCGGTTTCATTATGCTTTATCGATCAAGGTTACTTTATCTTTTCCGTCGGTCTCTTTCCATTCTACTTTCACATTCTGACTTTCGATCGAATCAATTACTAATCCGGTGTATTTTGCCTGAATGGGAACGTTACGCGAAAAACGACGATCAACCAAAACTAAAAGTTCAACGTCTTTCGGGCGGCCAAAAGCCAGCATGGCATCTAAGCCCGCACGAATGGTACGCCCTGTAAAGAGAACGTCGTCTACAAGAATTAGATTTTTATCTTCAATAGTAAAATCAATATTGGTTCTGTTTGGAATTAATTCTTTCTTACGAAAATCATCACGGTAAAAGGTAATATCAAGATCGCCACAATTAATTTTTTTTGTTTTTAATATTTTTTGCAATTCATTTTTAATACGATGTGCTAAAAAAATGCCACGGGGTTGCAGACCAATAATAGCAGAATCTTTAAAGTCGTTATGCACTTCAATTAACTGATAGCACAAACGGGTGATCGTTACATCAAACTGTTTATTTTGTAATATTATTTTCGGTTGCACGTTTTTAATTGAAAATTATAATTTAAAATTAAGAATATTTAGTCAGAATATTAAATAATTTTGGAGGATTTCCTTACTTGGCGCATACCGCCTTCTGCAACTGCTTCCTGCCTACTTCTTCCGTTCCCCGATCTGCTGCCTCCACATGGCGTAATAAAGGCCTTTTTCGGCCAGTAAGGCTTCGTGCTTACCCTGTTCAATGATATGGCCTTGTTCCAATACAAAGATCCTGTCGGCATGCATAATGGTAGACAAACGGTGAGCGATCAATACGGTAATTTGATTTTGTTTGGAAGAGATGTTTCGGATGGTTTGTGTTATTTCTTCTTCTGTAATGGAATCCAAAGCCGAAGTAGCCTCGTCAAAAATTAGCAAATGCGGATTGCGGATCAAGGCTCTTGCAATGGATAAACGTTGTTTCTCACCGCCTGATACTTTTATGCCGCCTTCACCAATGGTACTGTTAATACCGTTATCAGCACGTTTTAATAGATTGTCACAAGCCGATTTTTTTAATACATCTAAAATAGCTGCATCAGTAGCGTCGGGTTTTACAAAAAGTAAATTGTCTTTAATTGTTCCTGAAAATAATTGCGGATCTTGTGTAACAAAACCTAATTGCATACGAATTTCAGTAAGGTCAATTTGCTTCGCATCCAAATTATTAAACAGAACTGCACCTTCATTGGGTTGATATAATCCGACCAGTAATTTAACTAAAGTGGTTTTACCGCTGCCTGAAGGACCAACAAAGGCAATGGTTTCGCCGGCATTGATATCAAATGAAATATTTTCGACGGCATGGTTGGATGCCGTTTTATGTTTAAAGGAAACGTTTTTAAACGATAGTGTTTTTATCGGACCCAAAGTAGCAGGATGGTCAGGAATAAGTTCTGAATCTGAATTCATCAGCTTCTCGAAATTATCCATGCTAACTTTTGTCTCATTATAAACCGCTATCACATTTCCTAACTCCTGCATAGGATTAAAAATGAAGAAAGAGAAGAACATCAAAGTGATCAGATCTCCGACTTTAATAACATCTCTGAACACAAAACAATATAAGCAAAACACCAATGTTGTGCGCATCATGTGAACTGTTGTGCCCTGAATAAAACTTAAACTGCGAATGAATCTTACTTTTTTCAATTCAAGCACTAAGATTTTTAATGTCGTATCATTCAGTCGTTTTATTTCCTGATTAGTTAAACCGAGACTTTTAACTAATTCAATATTCCTTAATGATTCGGTGGTAGCGCCTGCCAGTGCGGTGGTTTCGCCAAGGATCTCCTTCGACACCTTTTTAATTTTCTTTCCTAAAAAGGAACTGATGAAAGCGATCACGGGAACAGTAGATAAAAAAAGCGGGCCTAATAACCAGTGAATATTCACTGCATACACCACCACAAAAATAATTCCGATCAGCGATTGAAAGATCATGGAAATGAATAGCGTAATGAATTTTTCGGTATCTGATTTTACTTTTTGTAATCTTCCTAATGTTTCGCCACTTCTCTGATCTTCAAAATCATGATAGGGCAGGAGTAAGGCTTTCTTAATACCATCCGTATACATGTTGGCACCCGTTCTCTGAATGATGATGTTTGTGAAGTAATCCTGAAAGTTTTTGGCTATCCTCGAAATCATTGCTGCTCCCATCGACAGCGCCATGAAGCCTAAAAGTGCTTTGGCAAACGAGGCAAAGTCGTATCCGAATTTAGCGTGCGGCTCCCCAAAATTATTGATCAGTTTCCCGGTGATGATGGAATCACATAAAGAAAAGCATTGATTTATGGTTGCAAGGAAAAGTGCAAGGGCCAATAAACTTTTGTATTTTTTTACATAACTGAAAAGTAATTTCATATTGAATTGAGGACTTATTTAGTTTTTTAGTTGTCAAATTGACTAATTACTGAGCGTTCCAGCCTCCATCAACGGGAATGGCAGTGCCTGTTAAAGTAGTGGCAGCATCGCTTGCTAAAAACACAGAGAGCTGACCTAATGTTTCTACCGGAACAAACTCTTTTACCGCTTGCTTAGCCAGCATGATCTTACTTACCACTTCGCTCTCAGGAATGTTATGGGTTTTAGCCTGATCAGCAATTTGTTTTTCAACCAAAGGTGTTTTAACGTAACCCGGACAAACCGCATTGCAATTGATGTTGAAGGGAGCGCCTTCTAGTGCAATTGTTTTTGTAAAGCCAACAATGCCGTGTTTGCTCGCCACATAAGCACTTTTGAATTCAGAGGCCACCAAGCCGTGTGCTGAAGCAATGTTGATGATGCGCCCGAATTTGCGTTCTTTCATGCCCGGCCAAACCGCTTTGGTTAAATAGAAAGCTGAAGTTAAATTGATGCCAATGATAGCATTCCATTTTTCGTCAGGAAATTCATCAATGGGTGAAACGTGTTGTATTCCTGCATTATTTACAAGAATATCAATTTTTCCGAATTTGGTTATTCCGTCTGCAACCATTTTGCGAAGCTCTTCCGGTTTCAACATGTTAGCGTTAGAAAACATAACAGCAATTCCAAATTCTTTTCCTACAGCTTCTGCAATTTCTTGTCCGTTTGTTTCAAGTCCGTTAAAAATGATATTGTACTGTTTGGTCTTTGCAAATTCTTTTGCAATTCCTAAACCAATTCCGCTGGTACTACCTGTAATTAAAATTGTTTTCATGAGCTTTACTAAAATAAGCATCAAAAGTATAAAATGTAAAGTTAAGAATTGTATTTAACAGTGTTTTTTATGAAAAAACGTGAAGAGAAGTGCCACTTAGGGAAGTTTGATAGGATGTTAAAGATTTGCTTGCCGGACCTTGTGTAACATTGCCGTTGGCATCAAATTTAGCACCGTGATTCGGGCAAATAAAGGAATTGGAAGGCGCCGTATATTTAATGTTCGTTCCTTCATGTGTACAGGCAGCATCTACTGCAATGAAAGTTCCTGAATTGGTTCGAGCTACAATAACGCTATTACTCACTAAATAACCTCCGTTAGTGGCTAAAGCACCTGAAGAAACGTCTAACGTAAAATCAACTGTAACCGTTTTGGTTGTATTCTTTTTGCAACTTTCTAAACCTATAATGCAAGCAGGGACCAAAAGCAAGGCCGCACCTGAGCCAACTTGAGCTAAAAATTCTTTACGGGTCATATCCTTACTGTTCAGTATTGTCAATAAAGATACGACCCATTAAGAAAAACCGGCTCTTATTAAATGTTAAATCTATTTCTGTACACTATATCTGAATATTGGTGGCAGATCTTCGGTTTCATCATGTAAGGCATTAAGTTCTTTGATCAAACCATTGTTCATGCCATATACCCAGCCATGAATGTGTAATTTGCGACTTAGCCAGGCTTTTTGAACTGTTGTTGTTTTGGCGAGATTACGGACCTGTTCGATCACATTGAATTCTGTAAGCAGATCGGCACGTTTATCAAGGTCTGAAATGGCTTCAAGCTCATTATGATATTTGTGATAAACTTCTTTGATGTTTCTCAGCCAGATATCTACCAAACCATTATCGTTATTCGACATAGCAGCACGAACACCTCCGCAGCCGTAATGTCCGCATACAATAATGTGACTTACACCAAGCACATTTACGGCATATTCTACAACACTTAGTAAATTAAGATCTGTGTGCACAACGATGTTTGCAATATTGCGGTGAACAAATATTTCTCCTGATTTTGTGCTGGTGATCTCATTTGCCGGAACCCTGCTGTCGCTGCAGCCGATCCATAAATATTCCGGCCGCTGACCAAGCGATAACTTTTTAAAATATTCGGGGTCGTCGAATCTTTTTTCGAGAGCAAATTTTTTATTGCCCATTATTAGTCTTTCGTATGATTTTTCCATTTTTATATTTTTTTAATGATTACTGAATACTTCTACCTCTTCAATTTCTTCTAGGTAAACATGAATTTTATGAACTTGACCAGCCTGTTTAAATGAACTGATTATCTCCAGAACGTCTTTGTCGATAAAGGTGGCTCTTCCTCCATCAATATGTACGATCGAATTTGGAGGGATATTTTTGAATACCTCAATGAATTTCCCTTTGTTAATGAAAGTGATGTTCTGAGATAATTTCATGAACACATTTAATTTCCCATCTATCACTTCCTGGATCATTTTGAACGGCATTTTATAATTTTGTTTTAAAATGAAAATGATCGCTACAAAAATTCCAACCGTTACTCCTTTCAACAGATCGGTCAAAAGCATTATAGTAATAGTTACAATGAAAGGAAGGAACTGGTCAAGGCCCTGCTTGAACATGTTTTTAAAAAGCGCAGGTTTAGTAAGATTAAATCCTGTAACAATTAAAATAGCTGCAAGTGCCGAAAGAGGGATCATCTGCAAAATGCCGGGTATTATGAAAATGGCAACCAGAAATAATACACCATGAATAATTGCAGAGAGCTGAGAACGTCCACCTGAATTTACGTTAACCGAACTGCGAACAATTACAGAAGTGATCGGAATGCCACCAATTAGACCGCAACATAAATTACCTACGCCCTGAGCAATGAGCTCTCTGTTTGTTGGTGAAATACCGTTGTTAGGATCTAGTTTATCTACAGCTTCTAGGGATAAAAGCGTTTCAAGACTTGCTACTGCGCAAATCACAAGTGCAACCTCATAAACTTTTTGATTGTTGATGGCCGAAAAATCTGGATGAATGAAGGAATCTAAAAACCCATGGAAGCTTCCAAAGGCGGGAAGCATCACCAGATGTTCATCTTTTACAACAATTGCAGGAATAAAGTTATTAAATAACCAATCGGTAATTATGGCAACTACAACAACTAATAAGGCAGATGGTATTTTGTTGAGTATTTTATTGTGCTTAATGAATTTTGTTTGCCACGCTAATAAGATCAGTATCGAAATGACACCGATTATAATTGAGCCATAACTTATGTAACCGAGCATGTGATTAATTTCAGAAAAACTGTTTTCGCCATCGATCTGGAAAAAAGATTCATCACCTTCTGCATCTTTATCGTAACCTATTAAATGCGGAATTTGTTTCAGAATCAAAATGATCCCAATAGCAGATAACATGCCTTTTATCACCGCCGTTGGAAAGTAATATCCAATGATACCGGCTTTAACTATTCCTAAGATGATCTGAAAAATTCCGGCCAGACAAACCGCCAGTAAAAAAGCCTCGTAAGAACCTAAAGAACTCACCGAACTTAAAACAATACTGGTTAATCCGGCAGCAGGACCACTCACTGATAATTTTGAGCCGCTTATTGCGGACACAACAATTCCTCCAATAATTCCCGAAATGATGCCTGAGAACAAGGGTACTCCTTGAGCCAGTGCAATCCCAAGACATAGGGGTAAAGCCACCAGGAAAACAACTAAACCTGACTTTAGATCGTATTTGAGATATTTGAGCATAAATATTTTTTTATCCATCACCAAAAAAGGCGAAGAAGATTTGACAATTTTTTTAAAGGCTAAAGCCGGATTTTGCTAGAAAATAGCAGAGGTATTCCTAAAATAATTTAAGAACAATTAGTGTGAATTAAATAAACTCGGGAGGAGGAGAGCAAATTTCAAAATAGGGTGTGAAATGCTTTTTTACTTTATGATTTTGCCAAGTGGTTCTGAGTGTACCGTTTATAACTGATAGTTGTTCAGATTGATTTAACTGCCAGTCTTTTTCGAAATCACTTTTTTCATCAGTATCGCCTTTTTCGGTTTTATCAGACTCATCATCATCTTCATTAATATCCATAACGAAACCTGAGGAATCGGATGCCACGATAGCAATGATGTCTTTAAAACAAAAAACAGTCGCTATCAATATAAAAAGTATGGAGGCAATTTTTTTCATTATTTACTACAAAGTAAATGTAATTAATAATGACTAATTCACAAAAATATTTAAATGAGATTAGATCAAGTAAAAGGGAATATATAACGGAAAGTCAACACCAGTAAGCCTTGTAGGAGCATTGTGCCATCTAAAATGCCATAATGATAGTAGGGTAGTTTTTGGACTTTTTTGCTGTTAAGAAAAAAAATGGCAACGATCGCCGAAAGAAGAAAAGCAGTCGTTAAAAAAGGAAATGTTATGTTTTGATAGTGAAATATACATAATAGTGAAAATAAAAATAGTGCGATGTTGGCGAAGAGAATTGATCTTTTTTCGCCGATAATTACGGGAAATGTTTTTAAACCAACCTGTTTGTCGTGGATAATGTCTCTGATATCAAAAGGAACGGTAATGGCAAAAATAAACAGAAAACGCTCAATCAGCATGAAAAGAATATGAGCCTTGTTATAGGGATTTCCTGACTCAATTAATGGTAGCAAAATTGTAGTTGTTGACCACACAAATGCAATAAGAAATATCTTAAGGAAAGGAATTTCCCGTAAGCGTAGGTAGTTTCCCCTGCTCTTAAATAATGGCAAAGAATAAAGCAAAGTGATTAGGCCAATGGGTGCCAAAAACAGCAATACTGTTTTTTTAGCAAGCAATGCGGCACAAATGAATCCAATCATTGAAACGAGAACGAGAAAGTAAAAAGCAGTTTTGTGGTTCTTGACCCATCTGTGTTTATCACCTTCCAAAGCCAGCGGATTGGTGAGGATGGTGATCAAGCGGTGCAAATTGTATTCAAGTATGGTGGCAAAAAAAACAATGAACAGATAAGGATGGAACTGAGGTTTCATTCCCAATTGAATCTGTGTTTCAATGGTCAGAAAAACTGCGGCGAGCGAGATGTAGATATTTGTATTTATGAAGAAATAAAATAAATTCACGGCCAAAGTATTAGAATAGTGTAGGTAGGATTTTACCTTTGTAAATCTAAGTTTTATTTGTGTTCTTTACTTGTAAATTTTGAAATTTTATGCCACTGAAAAAACTAAAGTATAGCTATCAAAAAGTAAAATATGTGATGTATAGGGAGACACTTATTGACGTGAAGGAACACATACTCACTTTTTTAGGTGCTTTTTTTGGGATCGGGATAATCGGTTTTATAAATAGTAAATACCTCACCCTAAACGATAATTTATTTTTAATTGGCTCTTTTGGTGCAACTGCTGTGTTAATTTACGGGATCATTAATAGTCCGCTGGCACAGCCCAGGAATTTGATCGGCGGACACGTTATTTCGGCAATAATTGGAGTTACCATCTATAAACTTCTTCCCAATGAAACCTGGTTGTCTTCGGCCTTAGCCGTGTCTCTTTCAATTGTGATGATGCAGATCACTAAAACGCTTCATCCACCCGGAGGAGCAACTGCTATAATTGCTAATATCGGAAGTGAGAAAATAAAAGCATTGGGTTATATGTATGTATTGAGCCCTGTGCTCAGCGGTGTTTTGATCTTGTTCCTTGTAGCTTTATTGTTCAATAACATCACTAAATACAGAAAATATCCTTTAAGGAAATGATCACTCCTGTACTGTTTCTTTTTCCGATTTTTTCTCGAGAGGAATAATGGTTAACTCAAATACGATAGATTAAGAGTTCTTTTTTTGTGTTTAGGATCTGAACTCCAAGAGTCAATGGCATCCATTTTATCGGATAGTAAACAACTCCGACAGATGTATAACAAAGCGAATTATAACCGATCACACGTTCAGCCATTAGATGAAAATTTTCTCTTACCGGAAGCTCCGCTCCTACCCACGCTCCTAAACGATTTCCACTCCCGCCATAATGTTTGGAGTTAAAATAAGAACCTAAAATCAGTATGCTGTTCTTAATAAGCAGATCGTTTATGTGAAAATTAACCTAAGCCAGGTTTGCCAGGGATCGTTTTTTTATTATCCGTAAAATTCGCTCCAAATTGCCCGCCAAGCACTATTGACCTACGTTCCGATAGCTTAAACTGTTTTAAACCATTTATGGCCACAAGGGGATTGTAAGGATCAGTGTCGGTTGTGTCGTTATTCAAAAAAGACTTTCTTCTATCACTGAAGTTCAAACCTAGAACATTCGCTCCTATTTCAAATCCTTTACCTAAACCAAAATCAAGAGAAGAATTGGATTGTATCAATTCGTTAAAGTTGAGTTGCTCCTGAAAGAAGACTTTTATGTTTGGTAGTTACCTCGGAAGGCGAACGTTAATGAAATTTTGTTGCGTACACATTTTAAGTACAAAATAATGCACAATATGAGCAACCTTATTTTCATTTCCCCCTTTGGGATCTTCCTCTATTTTAGGGTTTCAATTTATTAAATAGTTAGATGTAAACGAACTGAAAATACACTAACAGGGCCTCTATCTTTGTTATATCCCGGATTAACGATGAGTTGATATACCAGTGAAGGAATAATTTTCCCGTTCAATAAAGACGCTCTGTAAAATGTTTCTAGTAAGTGTTCATTCCCATAATTAAGGGTGCCATCTCCAAGTATAAAGCCAAGCCCGCCTTTTGCAAGGTAATTGGCGTGTTCGTCGGATAAGCCTGAGATACAATAAGCAAAACCAAATTGATCATCCTTCCTTTTCCATTTTGTTCCTTTAATGATCGATCCAATGCTAAAAGCCCTGTCGATCTCGGTAAAGCACCAGGTCTCTGTTTTCCCATCATTATAAGAAGCTCTTGCAAAAATTCCAATGTCATTTGTGATATTCTGTTCTGCATTTAAACCAAATCCGAATTTGCTTCGGCCATACTGCCTGCTGGCAACAATGCTGTAATCGTTTCTGATAAAAACGGGGTTTATGCTGTCAGGTGTACTTATGATGTTTGTTGCTGTATAACTTCCCATATGGGCTGAGTTATAAAAAGCTAACGCACTTATTTTTCCTTGTTGCCCATTTAAAATATACTTGTATTTAATTTCTAAGGTGTTTGCATTGGCTTTTTTTATGTTTCCATCCATAATATTTCCATTTGCTAAAGTTGGCATCATACTTATGGCGTAGCGTATTTCAAATTTTTTGCTGATGAATTCTAGTATTGCACTTGGCGTGTAGCCTCTTGTGTTAGCGGGATAGTCCCAGGCGCCATTACTCATTAAACCCCAGCTCATGAATTGATGGCGGGGGTCGTGTGAAAATGAATTATCGTCAAAGTAATCAGCGATAGAAACTTTACCGATTGTTACTGCGAAATATTTGGTTGGAATATATTGTTGTAATTTATTGTCGTAGTCATCTTGTAAGACTCTTTCTTTGTTCAAAGGAATTAATTGCCTGAAGAAACCACGGGCTAAATACAATTTTGGCTCTGGGCTTCCTACCCTGAAGGCTTCGCCGTTAGGGAAGGCTGCAACTCCAAATGCAGAAGATAAACCTCTTCCGCCGGCAATTTCAGGATTTATAACAACTATTGAATGCGGCCATAGTTTTATGCCGGCATAAATAGTACTCGTTAAAGTTGTAGCCCACTCTTCTTTTGTACTTAAACTATGATCTCCGCTATAAGAAGCATTGAACCGTGGTTTGTATTGACTAACTGTGGTTTCTTGCGCATGCAGGGTGAACCACTTTTCTTTTTTTGCCAATGTATCTTGAGCGTAAAAAGAAGAAGTGAACAAAACCGAATAGGCCATGCATAATTTAAAATTACTGTAAGTTTTTATAAAAGGAGTCGTCAAAATTTAAATATTTCGCATTAAAACATAATCTGATACTGCAAAATGACGCAGCTTTTCCGAGATCCAACGGTTACATCACTGTTGGTATTCACATAATAGGTCGGTCTGTTCTGATAATCGATCGAGATCTTCGAATTATGTCCTTTGATGAGCCAATTCAAACCAACGTCAAACAATAACATACCCTTATGTTGCAATGCTGAGTAATCCGCCCATTGACCGCTAACATAAGGCATCAACTGACCATGACCTTCTCCTAATAATTTTTTAGGGAGTAAAAATCCGAATTGCGCATATGCAACTTGTCCTGTGCCAAACATTGGAAGGGCATTGCCAAATGCACTCGATTGAACCATGTTAGTAGCTGTTGAAGCTGTTCCGGGATTCATGATGCCATTATAACGAAGATATTTATGACCATAATTAGTGTTGTAATATCCTGCAAAAAAATTAACAGCGCTTCCTTTTTCTTTATTCAAAGGCATATCTAAAAATGTTTCAATGCTTAAATGAAGCATATCTGAGTATGTAGTGTCTTTATATGCGCCGGCCGAATCGGGTTTTAAATACCAAGTGGCAGCTTTTTGATAAACTCCACCAACAGCGATGTTCCATACTTTTTTAGTTCCAAGATAAGTTCCGCTCATGTAAGGGGTTGTATGTGTTTCGTTCTCAAAGAAGTTGTAAGCCAGATAGCCGCCATATTGGTTATTTATTCCCGGACCATGACCATTCGTGAAAACATTTGTATTTACAAAAGTGGCATTTTTACCGAGGGTAGGAGGGGTAGCACCGTTAGATGATACCGGAAAAGGATTGGAAACATAAAAACGATAATCAAGCTGTTTTATTTGCCCTCTTGCATAAATTGCCAATCGTCTGTCAAATTGATCGATCTGGTCAACGGAGTATTGTAAAAAAACAGGAACATCAAGGGTCATAATACTTCCTACCGATGGTTGAGAGAAACGGGAAAGTCCGTTCAATACAGTTAGTCCCCCGCCGATCTTTAGCTGATTGCCTTTACTTACTTTGTATTCGCAAAGGGCATCGTGAAAAAATGCTGCGATCTTTCTGTTGCTTGGCGTGCTGGTGTAATTAGCGGCATTATTAAAATTGTTTTGCCCGAACTGAAAGTAAATAAATGTCTTATCTGTGATCTGACCAAACAACTGAACACGGGTTCTTCTTAAACCAATGTCAAATGTATTTGGAGAGGTTTTGTTGAATAAGGTTGTACCATCATTACTCTCGTTAAATCTGGCCCATGTTTGATTCAAAAACACCGCCTGAAAGTAATGCGAACCGTCGGCATTAATATTAAATTTCAATGCACTTTTCTCGGCAGGCTTAGGTAACTCTTTTTTTAATGTATCGTTTTGCTGCCCGAGCACAGAATATGTTATTAGCATTGCCGATAGAGCTAATTTCAAATTTTTCATATTTATTTTTTTGATTGTACTATTTATTAAAAAGGGTCTCACACAAGCCCCAAACATGGTAATTAAAACTATGAAAATTAATACCAGTCGGGGCTGTGCGAGATATCTTAAATGGCTTTTTTAATAAGTCGTGTTGAAGTTGGAGCGTGTCCTAATTGTTTATGATGATCGAATCCGATAACATGAACGTTTCCATCAGCATCTTTGTAATCTTCTACAAGTCCGTTCAAAGTTACTATTGACGTATGATCAACGATGCTCGCTGAACTAACATCTACTATTACGTTTTTGCCTGCAGGGATGGTTAAGAAAAGCTTTTTAAATCCTAAAATGTTGGAAAAAACCAATTCTCCTTCAACTTTAACTAAGTAATCGTTTTCAGTTTTCTTGATCAATGTTGATCTTGTTTTGAATAGCCCGCCAATTGAACATCCGTTAATCACATTCATGAGCATTTCAAGAACAATTCCTGTTCCTACGCCGATCAAAAGATCAGTTGAGATTGTAGTAACAACCGTGATGGTAAAAATAGCAAACTGTTCTTTACCAATGTGCCACATATGAATGAATTCTTTTGGATGCGCCAAACGGAACCCCACAAATATTAACATGGCTGCTAAAGCAGCATTTGGTATCATTTCAATAAGAGGAACAGCAACAACAACAGCGATCAATAAAAATAAACCGTGAAAGAAATTGGCCCAGCGTGTTTTGGCGCCGTTACCAACATTCGCTGAACTACGCGCCACTTCACTGATCATCGGCAAACCACCTAAAAGACCTGATAGTGTGTTTCCAAGACCAACAGCGATAAGATCTTTGTTGAAGTCGGATTTGCGTTTGTACGGATCTAATCCGTCAATAGCTTTAGCAGTTAGAAGTGACTCAAGACTTCCGATGAGCGCAAACAAAATGACATATTCAACGAATTCTCCGGCGTTTGAGGACAATCCCGAAAAATCAGCATTTATTAATCCGTTTTTGAAAGAATCAAAAATACTTCCAATCTTAACTAAAGAGAAATTAGCAACTGCACCTTCAGTTTTAACATGCAAAATATATCCTAAAGGAATAGCGATAATTAAAACAACTAATGGTGCCGGAATTTTTTTAAGGCTTTTGTTCTTCACAAAACTAAATCCGATCATGATCAATAAACAAGCGATCCCGATCTCCGCCAAATGTGCATTTTCGTGAACAAGACTGTCAGGAATCATCGCGAATAATTCAAGAGGTTCTTTTCCTTTCAACATTTTTGGATCAATGCCTAATAAGGTATGGATCTGTTTTGACATGATGATCAATCCAATGGCTGCTAACATTCCATGTATCGCAGCCCCCGGAAAGAAGTCGGCCAATTTACCAAGTTTTAAAACTCCGAATAGCGCCTGAACGATTCCCGCAACAACAATAGCGCCAAGTGTAAGATGCCATCCAATTTCGCCTCCGCCAAATGCTGCTACCGCACCGCTGCAGATTACGATCAGTCCTGCAGCAGGGCCTTTAATTGTTAATCGCGATCCTGCGAAAAAACTAACCAAAACTCCGCCAATGATAGCAGTTACTAAACCGTATATCGCCGGAAAATCAGAAGCTTTAGCAATACCTAGACTTAACGGCATCGCTAATAAAAACACTAAAAAACCAGATAGTGCATCTGAACTGAAATTTTGTTTCAGTCCTTCGAGTCCGTCCAATGGGATGATCCTTTTTTCTTTAATGTGAACTTTTTCTTTCACATTGTTTTCTGACACTATTTCTTTTGTTTCCATGATTGTGGTATTATTTAAATGTTTTATTAATATTAAGATGATCTGTATGGTGTTTCATGATATGTTTTTTCATGCGGACCAAGAAAAATGCGAGCATACATTCTTATTAGCGCAAGGCCGTTTATGATAAAACACATCGATGTGATAAAAGCAAGAACAAATTGCGTTTCGTGAATATGACTGAAGATGAGATCTTCACCGATAAATGTAGAAGTGATGGGAAAACCGGCCAAAGCAAGTGACGAGATCAAAAAAACAAGGGCAATTTTTGGATGTTCGTAGGCATGACCATGAAATCTGTTCATATCGAGATTTGTTTCGAATCTCCTTAAGCGGCGAATGCAGAAGTAACCAACAATTCCCGCGATAATGATACCACTGATGTACATGAGGTTTTCCGTGTATTTGAAATGTTCGTTAAAGGAGATGGCCAGAGAGATCCAGAAGTGGGTCATTACAATAAGTACCCATGCCATTCGCGGATCTTTTCTTTCTGAAAAGGATTTAAGAACTCCAATAAATCCAATGATACCAAAAGATGCTGCCAAGTAGTCGTGAACTTCTTTAAGAATATTATCCTGAAAGTATAAAATTATCAATCCAATGGTGTAGGCCGGAATGAAGTAGTAAAAAAGTTGTTTAACTGAAAGAAAACGAAGTTGTTTTCCTGCCACCTTTAATGGTTTCCATAAGAAGCGGTAAATAAAAGCGTCGAGATTCCACTCTTTAACGCTCCACATGTAAATGGTATATTCTATCTTCTTAGGAAACGAATCTTCAATTGTCTGGCGACGAGGTTTGAAATTGAAAAACTGTTCACGAATCAAATAGCTTACTGAGGAAGGTGAAACTAAAAGTTGGTAGGTTCTTAAAAAGGCATTACCCGTAAAGTGAAATAAGGCTAAGTTCTCGAAACCGGCGGCCAACTCAATGAACATTATTCCGATCTGTGCAATGGAGGCGTATGCGATCTGTGTTTTTACAGAAGATTGAACCCTTGCAATTAAAGATGCTATAATGCTTGTACTAAGGCCGAGTAATCCTATTACAACCCGAACCGAAAATTGTTGTTCCCAAAAAGGGAATGTTCTCATTAATAAAAATACACCTAAATGCACTGAGAGAGAACCATAAAAAATTGCACTTGATGGAGTTGGACCTTCCATAGCTCTTGGTAACCATGAAGAAAAGGGTAACTGGGCTGATTTGGCGGCTGCAGTCAATAAGAGTGCCATGGAAATAAATACACCGATCCAGCTTTCTGTTTCAAAAGCTTCGTGATATAACTCGTAAGTGTCTAGTTGAATAAAAGTAATGTTAGTGTGCCAAAGGTGATGACTCATCCACATTGCAAGAATAAGACCTACGTCGCCAATGCGATACACTGAAAATACCTTAATCGCATTTTTAACAGGGAAATAACGGTCGCGATAGAAAGCAATTAAAAGGAACGAACAAATTCCAAGTATTTCCCAACCAATGAATAAGGTTTCAAAGTTGCCTGCAAAAACAGCGATGGTATATCCAAGGTAAAAGAAAAGAATGGTGCTGAAAAACCTTTTGTAACTGGCCTCACGGTGCATGTAGTAGCGGCTATAAATTGTTACGAGAAAAGTAAGCATGGCACCGACCAAACTATAAACAACAGTGATCTTGTCAAAGGAAAAGTCAATGAAGAACACATAATCGAGCGAAGAGAATAATACAATGTCGTTGATGTTCAGGGTTGGATAGCCATTTAAAAGCCAGTATCCGGTGAAGAAGAAAATTCCGGCAAGCTGAATTCCAACAGAGAAAAATGCGATCCTTGAAATGATAACTTCATTTCTCTTTGGTGCAAAAAGACTTGTCAGAAACCCAAGGAGTGGTATAAGTATCAGTATATTTAAGAGTGTATTCACAATCTATTTTATTGAGTAAACTTGTATGTTTTCTTTTTCTTTTTCCAATATTGGCATCATGTTAAGAACAGAATCTACCCTTCCTTTTGTGGGATTGTAAATAGAGAACTGACCTTCTTCAAAGAGATGGAATTCTTTTGTTTTCGGATCAAGCGCTACCAAATGGATCCATTCATTAATGAACCATTCATAAACTTCAGGAACCTTTTGGATGACCTGCAATACCACTTCCGGTCTTTGTTCTACAATGATCATTAGCCTTACGGGATCATGTATTTCTATCATCTGACTCGGTAATCCCGGCCTTAGATCACCATCTGCACCATTCGCTACTCCGAACAAACCCATTACGTTATGTGGCAATTTGGTACCGGCGCCTAATTTGTGATTATCAACTCTTGAAAAAAAGTATTCAAGGTTAATTCCTCCGCAAACCGGCCCCAATGGTTTCATGATGTTAAAAAGAAGTTTTCCTTCGGGATCAATTTTGTGATCATACGAATTCATGAAAGAACGCCTGTCTAAAAACAAATTCTTAGTTAGATCTCTGCTTCCAACAATACAAAGTGCATTGGTGGCATGATTGTATTCCGGACGTGGTTCAAAAAGAGAAACAGACCTGATTAAAATTTTACCATGAATTTTTTCGGCCGATTCACTCGTATTGATCGATTCAAATCTTCTTGATCTTTCTTTGGCATTTAAGTCAAGGGCTTTGTAAAATACAGATTTATTTTTTTTATGGTCTTCTGCATTTTTGCTATTAAGGTTTTCTTCATCAAAAAAATCTACTTCGTCACGCGTTGTATCATGCAGGCCGCCAATGAACTGGCTTTCAGCAGGGATAATTAATCCACGATCTGCCAGAATTTTTCTTACCTCCGGATGATTCGCCATGAAACAAATTACCCTTGCATTAACAGAACCGGGACGGCCGGAGCAAGCGCCGCAATCATAACCGGCGTAGTAAGTATTATTCACACTGCTGGATCCATGACCAACTACATAAATTATAGGCGCATAATCTTTCACAAGCCCTATGCTCTTTAACAAACCTTCAACTCTGTTCGCCATTTCCTCAATGGTAAATCCGATCTGTAAATTATCCTCTGTATCTGCAGTGTTTTTATTTTCGATCGTCAGATGAGCAAACTTATCCATTTGTTTAAATGAATTCGCAGTTGCAGGACTCATGGATGGCCGGAATACATTCATAATCAAACGGTATGCCGATTCAAAACCCAAGGTTTGAGATAACAGCCACCCAACAATGAGGGAGTTGTTTTTCTTAGAGTGATGCGCATCTGTTTCTAATTTTCCATGAGTACCTATTTCTTTTATCAGAAATTTTGGAGTAACAGGCGCGGGGCAAAGTTTAGTATGAAATTTGCCATGCTCGGGCTTAAAATAAAATTCAACACCAAAGAAACCGGGAGTGCCAAATGTTTCGCAATTAGGATCACCTTTTTCAAGATAACGCCGTATCGAACATTCTCTGTCATCTATACAGAACATAGCCTGAAAGCTTTTGTGAGCAAATGATCCGTTATTTTCATGACTCTTATTTTCTTGCTTTAATCCAGCCAAAACGTCGTCATAGTAACTCCACTCATAAGCATCTTGCCAGATCGACATTACTTCGCTTAATTCTGAGGAAGGAACAAATTCAAATATATCCTGAGGAGGATTTTCTATTTTACTACACAGAGGTCCCCAAATGTCACCGAATTTAGAATCCAAAGCGTCTATCTCAAGAAGAAGTTCAAAAATAATGAGGTCTTTTAAGCATATTTTTTTTGGATCAAGGAATGATTCCGGCTGGTGCTCTACGGTTGCTACCATGCCAGACCAGCCTTGGTGTGCAAATTGCTGATCAAATAAATACTGATAGTAGAAGGATTCGTCACCAACTAAGATCTTCAACAGATCCTTTATACTTGATTTATTTTCAAGCAATAATTTTCTTGGCCTTTCTGATCTGAAAAAGCTGGTATAGCTTTGGCTTTCAATCTCAATAATAGACTTCAGAAAGCCTTTGTCTGATACAGGAAAATTCCAAATGGAAACACCTTGATCAAGGTAACTGCAAAGTACTCTGAAAAGAATTGGGTGAACAGGGAAATCAAGGTCTAAATGAAATAATTTTTTCCAATTTGCACGTAATTGCCCGATCCTTGGAGACACAGATGTATCATAATTTTTGTGCAGCACGTTCTTTAGCCATTCGGGTTTTGAGGCCGCGCCTTTTTTTTCTGTTATGATTTTTTCTAATATGTCTTCTCGGATACGTCCGGAACTATACAAGGATCTATATTCGCTAATTGATAAAGAAACCTTATAACCGAAAATTGAAGAAGCGTTTCGCAAACCGTCATAGAATTTTAAATTCTGAAAGGCATGCAAAGTGTTGTGATGAATAAAGTCTTTAAGCGGCGCTTGTGCAGGCAAATAATGTCTCAGATCATGCAACACTTTATGCTCGTCAAATGCTGCTGAACTTCCGTTTTTATTTGATACATCATGGAGTTCCATGATGGAGTTTTCTGTTTTCATTTTATAAAAAAATATTGATTGTTTTTTTAGAACAAGCGAAGCTTTTAAAAAAGCAATAAATTCATCTTAGGAAAAGATGGAAAAAAAGAAAAATCAGATACGGAAATTACAAACCGCAATGTAGATCGGGTTCGTTAGTTTTTCTGCTAAAGGTTGTGCAGAAACTATATGAGGGTTAGAAACCTCAAGTTGAAAAGAGGAAATGAAAAAAGGAAGAACAAAAGACTGTAACTCAAAGCCGTCTTCGCAATCATTCTTAGTTTCTTCGAAAACAAGATTTTCAGTAGCAGAAGAAGAAGCGCATTGTTTTACTTCGTTATTTTTTGAGTAATGAGAGTCAGTTTTTGAATCGCTACCAAATGAGCTGTATACGTTTGTTGAAAAGGAGGATAGAAAAAGAAATAGGAATCCTATAGAAAAATATGTGGAGCGATTCACTTTCATAAACCAAAAATAGGCACTAAATGAGCGAGTTCAAAATTATTAACCTTAAAAATCCTAAAAAACGATGAAAATTCCTTTTTTGTAGATTAATTAAAGCTTGATAAGGTCATTTTGATAATGGCTACACATTCTAAGATCTGCTCTTTTGTGATAACAAGAGGAGGCGCAAAACGAATGATGTCGCCATGTGTAGGCTTTGCCAGAAGGCCGTTTTCAGCAAGTTTAACGCAAACATCCCAGGCTGTTTTCCCGTTTTTTTCTTTTATCACAATAGCGTTAAAAAGTCCTTTACCTCTTACTAAGCTGATCATATCTGACTTTATCGCCTTAAGCTCAGTCCTCAGAAGTTCGCCCAGCTTTTCTGAATTCTCAGCCATTTTCTCGTCAATAACAGCCTTTAGGGCGGTCATAGCTACTTTGCAACCCAATGGGTTTTAATTGAAGCCTGCACACTTGTTGGAGCTCTCCTAATTTCAATGAGTCAAAATGAAAAAGCAACTAACGTAGCCTGGAAATTTTTATTTTTAAATTCATTTGGAATG
>JANYIQ010000128.1 GCA_025362575.1 Bacteroidia bacterium | reverse complement strand
CGCTTTTCTTTAAAGACTTTTTTCTTTTTTTAATTAATTCGCTTTGTATGTTAATGTTCTTAAACATTAATAAGGAATGATGGCAATGCCAATAGAATAGGGGATTACGCCCTTAGGGCCTTTATTGGTGAATACTTCGCTGAAGTAATAAGAAGCGGTTAGACAAAATTGCTCAACACCGATCCTGAAATTTATTCCGTAACGCAAATGGTTTATGTTTTTGATGTCGTAAACTCTTACTCTTCCGTCGGCATCATCTGTCTTTTTAAAATCAGAAGCAACATAGCCGATCTTTCCTCCAACCATAACCTTGAACATGGTTGCTGTTTTGGTTCGGAAACGAACTTCTACCGGAATTTCAAAAATACGTTCGTTATAGCGATTGGCGACATAATCATCTGTTTTCGGGATCAAAACAGTGCTTGGATTTTTATTTGTACTATCAAGTTTGTAAATAAAATCTGCGTTGGAACTGTAATTGTGGCAATAAATTCCCGCGCCAAAACCTAAACTGAAATTAGAAGTCCCAAAAGGTTTATCGAACATCAATGCAAAATTAAAACCAATGCTTTTCCAGTCAGCTTTAATATTTTTTGGCTGACCAAGCCAGCCCGTATGATTGAATTCAAATATTAATCGATCGCGTGGATCGGCTTTATAGTTTTTAAGATCAAACTCCGATTTGCCTTTGTAATTGCCGGGTTGCTGCGCTTTTAAGGTATAATACCCAGATAAAAAAATGAGCGTGGAAATAAGGCATTTGCGCATAGGAGTACAAATTTAATGTTTTTGAGACGTACTTTTTTTGAAAAGAACGGATAAAATGCTGTAAATTGCATGTTATAACATTTAATATAATGAAGAAGAGACTTTTTTCCATTTCGATCCTTGCGACTGTTCTTGTTAGTGTATCTGCTTTTGTTAAAATCAGCAGTGGCGGCATTATCGGTGTTTCCGGAGCTCCCGGGGAATCAAATTGTTCCGCCTGCCATGGTGCCAGCACTGGTCTTACTATAGTGGGAATAAATGCTACACCTGCTTTCGTTGCTAATCAGTATGTTCCGGGTCAAACTTATACCCTTGATATTACAATTACCAATACTTCATTTACCAAATTTGGTTTCGATTGCGAGATCCTTACATTGGCCAACGCCAATGCGGGAACCATGACAACTGCATTTGCGGGGGTTCAGTTTGCAAATTCCGGTACCAGAAAGAACGCGACGCAAACTACTCCCAAGACGGGCAGTGGTTCAGTAATATTTTCATTTGTTTGGGTGGCTCCTTTAAGCGGAACTGCTAAAATATATGTAGCCGGAAATGCGGTGAACGGTAATGGCTCTACTTCAGGAGATGTACCCGGAAACAATGTATTCGCTCTTACAGCAAACACCTCTGTAAGTGGTATTAATGACCCTGTTATTTCGTCAGCAAATTTTAACCTTTATCCAAATCCTGTGATCAGCGATTTCAGAATGCAGTATACACTGATTCATGATGGCAATGTTAAAGCCACTTTGTATAACCTGCACGGACAGGAAGTAAATGTATTATTAAGTGAAAACCAAACGGTAGGGGTGCATTCTGTAAGCGCTGTTTTACCTTCTGATCTGCAGGCTGGCATTTACATGGTAAAACTATCAGTTAACAGCATGCCATACGCGCAGCGAATGCTGGTTAAACAATAAACGTTTTATACTAAAAATTCTTTGAACCCCGCCTCATAACCGGGGTTTATTTTTTTGAATAAACCGTAGTTACTACCAAACAATTTTTTAGATTTGTTATCTATTAATACTGTGAACTAATGACACATTTAGCAGATAGAATAAATCTCATATCCGAATCGCAAACCATTGCGATGGCGCGAAAAAGCCGCGAACTAAAAGCTCAGGGTGTAGATATTATAAGTTTGAGTCTGGGTGAACCCGATTTTGCCACACCAGATGTTGTAAAAAAAGCCGCACACGAAGCCATCGATAATAATTTCAGCTACTATACACATGTTTCAGGATATTTAGAATTACGCCAGGCCGTTTGTAAAAAATTTAAGCGCGATAACAACCTGGATTATTCTCCTGATGATATTGTTGTTTCTACGGGTGCCAAACAAAGTATTGCAAACGCGGTTCTTTGTTTGATCAATCCAGGTGATGAGGTCATAGTGCCTTCACCATACTGGGTTAGTTACATCGAGATCCTGAAACTGGCAGGTGGCGTTCCGATAATCATTCCTACCACACTTGAATCTGATTTTAAAATTACCGGTGCGCAACTGGAAAAACACATCACTAAAAAAACACGCGCCATTATTTTCAGCACACCTTGTAATCCAACCGGTTCGGTTTACAGTAAAAATGAATTGAAAGCAATTGCAGATGTTGTTATAAAACACGATGAACTTTATATCATCAGTGATGAGATCTACGAACACATAAATTACATTGGCGGGCATGAAAGCATGGCTCAGTTCGATTTCATTAAAGACAGAGTGATAACCATTAGTGGAGTTTCAAAAGGATTTGCAATGACTGGATGGAGAGGTGGAATTCTGGCAGCTCCAAAATGGATAGCACAGGCCTGTGATAAAATGCAGGGACAGTTCACTTCAGCTACTTCCAGTATTACTCAAAAGGCAATGCACGCTGCAATGGAGATTCCAAAAGAAGATACCTTTTACATGCGTGACGCTTTCAAAAAGCGCCGCGACCTAGTGTTTGAATTGATAAAGGAAATTCCCGGTTTCAAAGCAAACTTACCGGCAGGGGCATTTTATTTTTTTCCTGAAATAAGTTATTATTTTGGAAGATCGCATGGCGCATTTACCATTAAGAACGGAACGGATCTGTCGATGTATCTTTTAGATGAAGCGCATGTGGCACTTGTGCCGGGTGCTGCATTTGGTGACGATAATTACATTCGTTTTTCTTACGCTACAACAGAAGATAATTTACGCGAAGCTTTAAAGCGTATGAAAGAATCACTTTCAAAATTGAAATAAACAATGAGGAGATTTTCTATTAAAAAAGAGCACTTACGCGAAATTTTTCGCTCTTTCAATAATCTAAATGTGCTTATTATTGGTGATGTAATGGTTGACAGTTACATGTGGGGAAAGGTAAATCGCATTTCACCAGAAGCACCGGTTCCAATTGTCAGTGTAAACAAAAAAGAACGCCGCCTGGGTGGTGCTGCCAACGTGGCCCTGAACATTCAGGCCTTAGGTGCTAATCCGGTTCTGTGTTCAGTAATTGGCATCGATCACGAAGGACAAGCGTTCATGGAATTATTGAAACAGCAGAAATTAAGTCAGAAAGGAATTTTAAAATCACGTGAACGTTTAACGACGGTTAAAACCCGTGTGATCGGAAATAATTATCAGGTGGTAAGGGTAGATGAAGAAACAGAAGAAGATATCAGCAGTGATGAAACACAGGATTTGCTGACACTAATTTCTCATATCATCACACACGAAAAAATTGATGTGATCATTTTTGAAGATTATAATAAAGGATTGATCACCCCTAAACTCATCAGTAAAGTAGTTGAGCTGGCAAAGAATAAAGGCATACCAACCTGTGTTGATCCGAAAAGCAAAAACTTTAACGCTTACAAAGGAGTAACTTTATTTAAACCGAATTTAAAAGAACTTCGTGAAGGTTTAAAGATCGATGTTGACGGTAATTATATTGATGAGTTACAGCGTGCTGTAAGCAGTTTCAGAGTAAAACAAAAATTCGAAACTGCATTAGTGACTTTAGCAGATAAAGGTATCATTACCAATTCAAGAAGTGTGAAAGAACATGTGGAAGCGCATGTTCGCAACATTGCAGATGTTTCAGGAGCCGGCGATACAGTGATAAGTGTTGCAGCTTTGTGCAGAGCATTGGAATGCAATCCTGTTTTAACCGCAGCTCTTGCAAACTTAGCAGGCGGAATTGTTTGTGAAGAAGTTGGTGTTGTACCAATTAGTAAGGAAAAACTTTTACACGAGGCTTTTGAGCTGGATTTTGTAAGATAAATATTTTTCAAAATTTACACCTCCGCAGCATAGGGTTTAAATAAAAAATGTCTCAGGTAACTCCATATAACAATAGCGATTCTAAAAAAGAGCAAGTTGCTCAAATGTTCGATAATATCGCTTTTCGTTACGATTTTCTGAACAGTCTTTTATCAATGGGTATTCATAAAGGCTGGAGGAAAAAATGCGTAAAGCGATTGATTCCTCTTCAACCTAAACTGATCCTGGATGTTGCTACCGGCACCGGTGACTTTGCGATCGCCTGCATGAAATTGAACCCAACAAAAATTATTGGCATAGATATTTCCGAAGGGATGATGAAATTTGGAAGAGAGAAATTGAAAAAACTGAATCTCGATTCAAAAATAGAACTGAACCTTGGTGATGCCGAAACATTGGATTTTGCTGATAACACTTTTGATGCGATTACCGTTGGCTTTGGTGTTCGTAATTTCGAGAATTTGGAAAAGGGCTTGAAGAACTTAAGTCGCATTTTAAAACCAGGAGGCAGTTTGATCATCCTTGAATTTTCTTATCCGCGTAAATTCCCGATAAAACAATTTTATACCTTCTATTTTTCTTATATTACTCCAACCATTGGCAAATTCTTTTCAAAAGATAATAGAGCTTATGCCTATTTGCCTGAAAGCGTAAAGGCTTTTCCTGATAACGAAAGACTTGTAGCCATTCTTAAAAATTGCGGATTCAAAGAAGCCTCTTTTAAGTCGCTGTCTTTTGGCATTGCCGCCATTTACGAAGCAAAAAAATAATTAAGATTTATTGTTATATTTGAAACTAATGACCGCTGGAATTATTCTTGCGGCTTAACTTAAAAACAATTGCGTATGTCAAAATCATTACAAAAATTTCAAAAAGCAATTTTATTTTTAGCCTGTATATTGTTCGCAACACTAGCAAACGCGGTGGTTTGGAAAGTAGGACCATTAAAAACATACACAAAACCAAGTCAAGTTTCGACCTTAGTTGCAAATGGAGACACTGTAGACATTGATGTTGCAGTATATACGGCTGACGTTTGCTATTGGTCGGCGAACAATTTGCTATTACGCGCAGCAGGTAGTGGTTACGCGCATTTAAATGCCAACAATACTTCTTACGGACAAAAAGCGATCTGGGTTATCGGTGGAATGAATACAACTGTTCAATACATTGAGTTTTCAAATTGTCATGATGTTGTTGGAGCCAGCAAGAACTGGGCAGGAATAAGACAGGAGGGAAAGAACTTAACGGTTCAACATTGTTATTTTCACGATAATGATGATGGCATTTTAGCAAATTCTGTAAATCCAAGTAAAATATTAATTGAATATACAGAGTTTGGATATTGTGGTTGGGGCGATGGTTTCTCACATAACCTATATATTAATTCTATAGACACTTTGGTATTTCGTTACAATTATTCGCATCATGCCATTATTGGTCACGATCTGAAAAGCAGAGCTTGGGTGAATTACATTTTATATAATCGATTTAGTGATGAGGCCACGGGTACTGCAAGTCGCGATATTGACATCCCTCAAGGTGGAATTGCAGTGGTAATGGGAAATGTGATTCAGCATGGTGTAAATGCGCAAAATTCAAACGTGATCGGTTATAAATTAGAGGCGCCGGTTAATCCAACGCCGCATAATTTTTATCTCATCAATAATACAATAGTGAGCGAAAGAAGTACGGCTGTATTTGTGAGCTTAGGCGCAGGAACAAACTTGTATAAAGGCTACAATAATATTTTTGCCGGTCCGGGCACTTTACTTTCAGGAACCACAACCATTTTAGATACGATAAGAAATAAATTTTATCCTTCTATAACAACGGCGAGCTTCGTAAGCAGTGCTTCGTACAATTATCGCTTAACTGCACCCTCATCGGCGATCAATTCGGGTACAACATGCGGCATTGCCAGTAATGGCTTTGTTTTGAATTCAATTTATGAATATCAACACCCTTCGAATTATTCTAATAGAACCAATGTGGGTATCATTGATATTGGAGCTTACGAATTTATTCCTGCTACAGGTATTGAAAGTATTTCTGTTGAGTATGCAGATATAAATGTATCACTTGCATATAATATTTTAACTATTTCTTCAATCGAACAAATTGTGCGGATGGAAATTTATGATATTGGCGGAAGAAAGATCTATGCAAATGAAAGAATTGGTCAAGGCACTGCCATCGATATTTCTTCATACCCAACGGGTATTTACATTATAAAAGCGGAGACTGAAAGTGGCAAAGTGTTTGTTAAGAAAATGAAATTCTAATACTTCCTAACCAAATTATGTATTTCGATCAAAGGCTTCAAAAATTCCTCAAGATCGTAAACGCATAATTGAGAAGCCGCATCACACAATGCGTTAGCAGGCTCAGGATGTGTTTCAATGAATACGCCATCTACACCGCTTGCAACGCCTGCTCTTGAAAGCACCGGTAAAAATTCGCGGGCACCTCCTTTGGCATCAGAACTTGGTATTCCGTATTTTCGAACGCAATGTGTTACATCAAACACAACCGGGTAACCAATATTATTTAAATGGTAGAAACTTCTTGGATCAACAATAAGATCATTGTATCCGAAGGTATAACCGCGTTCAGTTAAAATAATTTTGTCATTTCCGCTCTCTAAAACTTTTTGAACAGGATGCTTCATATTATCCGGTGCTAAAAACTGACCGTGTTTTATGTTCACCACTTTGCCTGTTTTTGCTGCCGCTACTAAAAGTGTAGATTGCATGCAAAGGTATGCAGGAATTTGCAATACATCACAAACTTCTCCTGCAGCTGCAGCCTGATCAGGATAATGAATATCGGTTAATACCGGAAATCCGAACTGTTCTTTTACTTTGGCAAGTAAAGCAACACCTTTTGCTAAACCCGGACCGTCATAATATTTTAAACTGCTCCGATTATCTTTCTGGAAAGATGATTTGTAGATCACTTTTATTTTTAAACGTTCAGAAACCTCTTTCAGCTTTTCGGCTGTTTTCATCATAATTGATTCTTCCTCAATTACACAAGGGCCCGATATTAAGAATAGATCTTTTGCGCCACATTCGATATTTCCAACTTTTACAATTTTATTCATACAATTTTTTTTAAAGATTTATTTGATCACTCCTAATTCTTTTCCAACTTTTGCAAAAGCAGCAATGGCTTTATCCAAATGCTCTTTTGTATGTGCTGCCGATAATTGAACACGTATGCGTGCCTGACCTTTTGCAACCACCGGAAAGAAAAACCCAATTACATAAATTCCTTCCTGCAATAATTTGTCGGCAAACACCTGTGATAATTTGGCATCGTAAAGCATTACGGGTACAATGGCCGAATCGCCTTCCTTAATCTCTAAACCTACTTCCTTTATTCCTTTTTTAAAGTAATTGATGTTCCATTCTAATTTATCGCGAAGTTCGGTTGTTTTACTTAACAGATCAAAAACAGCGATAGACGCACCAACTATTCCTGGAGCTAATGAGTTAGAAAAAAGGTAAGGACGAGACCGTTGTCTTAATAATTCGATCACTTCTTTTTTACCTGTTGTAAACCCACCCATTGCACCGCCCAAAGCTTTGCCCAAGGTGCCGGTAATAATGTCTACACGGTTCATTACATTTTTAAGTTCAACGGTGCCGCGGCCGGTTTTGCCAATGAAGCCTGTAGCGTGGCTTTCATCTACCATTACAAGCGCTTTATATTTATCAGCCAAGTCACAAATTTTATCTAAGGGCGCAACGTAACCATCCATGCTAAAAACTCCATCGGTAACAATGATGCGGTAACGCTGAGCTTGTGCCTTTTTTAATTGTTCTTCGAGGTCGGCCATGTCGCTGTTCTTATAACGGTAGCGCTGCGCTTTGCATAAGCGAACACCGTCGATAATGGATGCATGATTTAATTCATCAGAGATGATCGCATCTTCTTCGCCAAATAAGGGTTCAAAAACTCCGCCATTAGCATCAAATGCAGCGGCGTATAAAATTGTGTCTTCTTGTCCTAAGAACGAAGCGATCTTTGCTTCTAAGGTTTTATGAATATCCTGGGTGCCGCAAATAAAACGAACACTGCTCATTCCATATCCGTGAGAATCCAATGCTTTTTTGGAACCCTCTATCACAGCAGGATGAGATGACAACCCTAAATAATTGTTGGCGCAAAAAATGACAACATCTTTACCGCCTACTTTTACAACTGCTCCCTGAGGCGATGTGATAACACGTTCTTTTTTAAATAAGCCGTTACTTTCAATTTCGTTTAACTGGCTTTGCAAATGCTGTTTAAAGTCTCCGTACATGATCGTTTTAATTTGGCTTAAATTTAAGAAAAGCACAGGAATTTTGGCTATTTTTTATGCTATTTCAAACGGTAAAATTCGCTTATATTTGTCGCCATTATGAGTCAGTATCACATAGCAGGTATTCAGCAGGTAGGCATTGGAGTTCCCAATGTACACGAGGGTTTTAAATGGTATCGCCAGCATTTTGGTATGGATATACCTGTTTTTGAAGAGGCTGCAGAAGCGAATTTGATGCTGCCATACACCGGCGGAAAACCTCACATGCGCCACGCCATATTAGCTATAAACCTTAAAGGTGGTGGCGGTTTCGAGATCTGGCAATATACAAGCCGTAAACCGGAGCCTTGTTCTTTTCAGCCAAAGTTGGGTGACATAGGTTTGTTTTGCGCAAAAATGAAAAGCGAGAACGTAAAAGCAACTTACGATTTTTTGAAGTCGAAGAACGTTGAAATACTTTCTGAAATTGTAAAAGACCCGAATGGCAATGAACACTTTTTTTTGAAAGATCCTTTTGAAAATATTTTTGAAGTGGTGAAGGGTGATGAGTGGTTCGCTAAAGGAATGAAAACCACGGGAGGTCCTGTTGGAATGATGATAGGTGTTACAGATATAGAAAAGTCGAAACAATTTTACGCAACTGTTTTAGGCTATGATAAAATTATATATGACAAAGAAGGCGAGTTCGATGATCTGAAAAACTTACCCGGTGGTGCAGTAAAAGCAAGAAGAATATTATTAACACACAGTAAAAAACGAACTGCTAGTTTTGCCGAAATGTTCGGCAGTAGCTGCATTGAATTGATACAATCTAAAAACTATTCACCACGAAAAATTTTCGAGAACCGTTTGTGGGGCGATCTTGGTTTCATTCATTTGTGTTTTGATGTAAGAAACATGCAGGCCTTGAAAGAAGCTTGCGAAAAAGCAGGGCATCCTTTTACAATTGATGGCGGCTCAGGTTTTGAAATGGGTGAAGCAGCAGGGCACTTTACATATGTTGAAGATCCGGATGGAACTTTAATAGAATTTGTTGAGACAAAAAAAATCCCGATCATGAAAAAATGGGGATGGTATCTTGATCTTAGAAAACGCGCTCCCGAAAAACCGGTTCCGGCCTGGATGATGAAAACCATGAGATTTAATCGGGTTAAGGACTGATATAGTAAAGAGTAGGCATTAGCAGGTGGCAGTTTTCCGGTTGCGAAAAACCCACGAATTCATATCTGTTAATGGCAATGCGAACTGCTTTTTAACGCAGGCAATCTGCGAAAAATCTGCGTTTTCATCAGCGATCACGACGCGTCGTGACTACGTGAAACCTTCCCTAAAACCAAAAACCCCCTTTAGCTACCCGACCAAAGAGGGTTTTCTGTTCAATCAAAAAAATAAATGAATCTGTACAAAATTAGAGCATTTAAGTCTGCCACGATTCACCCATAGTGCGGTAAATTCACGCAATAAAAAAACAAGTGCCTGTTTGGTTTGCTAATAAAGGGTGCCAGCCCTTGGCAGAGGCTTAAATTATCGTGCTTTTTAATGATTTTGCATTGGCAATCACCCAAATTGGGGTATGGTAAATGCGCTAAATTCCTTTATCTTCATCGTATCTTAATTGTTTTGATGTTAAAGCAATTTATGTGAAATTTAGAAATTAAAATTTTTAGAATGAGCCATTTCAAATTTGTTTCAGGAATTACGTTTGCAATTATCGTTGCAGCTTGTACATCCACAAAAAAAACGCAATCAACGGTTTCCGAACCTTCCATTAATTTAGACACTATTCGCGTGGTTGCTAACGAAGCTCCTAAAAAGGAGATCTACAGAGCCAGTAATACACTTACCAATGATATACTTCATACCAAACTTGAAGTAAATTTCGACTGGCAAAATGCTCAGATGAATGGAAAAGCGCTTCTTCACATTAAGCCATATTTCTACCCAACCTCCATGCTTTATTTAAATGCAAGAAGCATGGAAATCAAAAGCATCAGTCTGGCAGAAGAAAAAGTCACAACAAAAACTGAAACGGTAAAAGGAAAGAAAACAGAAACAAAAGAATCTACTTATTCAAATAAACCACTTACTTATGTTTACGAAAACGACTCCTTGAAAATTAATTTGGGAAGAGAATATACAGCAAAAGAAGATTATTATATTGCCATCGAATACATCTCCAAACCGAACGAAACTAAAAAAGGCGGAAGTGCGGCCATCAGCAGCGATAAGGGTTTATACTTCATTAATCCAAAAGGTGAAGACCCTAACAAAATGCCGCAAATATGGACTCAGGGTGAAACTCAAAGTAACTCAGTTTGGTTCCCTACTGTAGATTCTCCTAATGAAAAAATGACGGATGAAATTTACATTACCGTTGATGATAAATACATCACTCTATCGAATGGTTTGTTAACGGATTCTAAGAAGAATGCAGATGGTACAAGAACAGATCATTGGAAAATGGATCTGCCACATTCAACCTATTTATTAATGATGGCGATCGGCGAATTTAAAAAAGTGGTTGATGAACCCTGGAACGGAAAAGAAATAAGTTATTATGTTGAAAAGGAATATGAACAACATGCCAAAGCAATTTTCGGACATACAAAAGAGATGATCGAATTCTACTCTAAAACTTTAGGTGTGGATTATGCATGGCCAAAATACGCACAGGTTGTTGCCCGCGATTATGTGAGCGGTGCCATGGAAAATACAAGCGCTACTTTGCACGGAGATTTTATGGTTTATCAAACTACCCGTGAGACCATTGATGGCGTTAAAGGTGATGATGTGATCTGCCACGAATTATTTCATCAATGGTTCGGAGATCTTGCTACCGCAGAAAGTTGGAGTAATTTGCCCTTGAATGAATCTTTTGCTACTTACGGAGAATATTTATGGAACGAACATAAATACGGTCGCGATGCGGCAGATGAACATCATGCGGGTTCACGCGGCGGCTACATGGCGCAGTCAGGTGAAAAGCAAGTGGATCTTGTGCGATTCAATTATGATAACCGCGAAGATATGTTTGATGGTTTCAGTTATAATAAGGGTGGACAAGTGTTGCACATGTTACGTAAATATGTTGGCGACGAAGCTTTTTTTGCTTCTCTGAAATTATATCTGGATACTCGTCGTTTTAAAAGTGCAGAAATTCACGATCTGCGTTTGGCTTTTGAAGCAACTACCGGAGAAGACATGAACTGGTTCTTTAACGAATGGTTCCTGGCTAAAGGACATCCACGTTTGGAGATCACAAAAGGTTATAATGAAACTGCAAAAACAGTAACACTGAACGTACAACAAAAACAGGATTTTACGGAGTGCCCGCTTTACAAATTACCGGTATACATTGATATTTATGCAGGCGGAAAAAAGGAACGCAAACGCATCTGGATCGAAGACGCCAATCAAACTTTTACGTTTAACGTAAGTGCAAAACCGGATCTTGTGAATTTTGATGGGGAACGACAATTGCTTGGAAATATCCGGTTTGAAAAATCAAAAGAAGAATTACTGTTTCAATATAAGAACGCCGGTTTATGGGGCGATAGAAATGAAGCAATCGATTATTGCCGAATCAATAAAAGCGATAAAGATGTTTATGAATTAGCGAAGTGGATCGCACAAAACGATAAGTGGAAAAACTTCAGAATAGATGCCATTGATATTTTAAATGATCTTGCCAAAGACAAAGAATCGGAAATAAAACCAATACTTGTTGGCATTTATAATAATGATGCTAATACAAAGGTGCGTGCGGCTGCATTGGAAGCCTTATCTAATAATTATAGCGGTGCCGATCTGAATGCATTATATGAAAAAGCACTGAACGAGCAATCGTATGCGATAGTTGCCGAAGGATTGAATGCACTTGCAAAAGTGAATCCTGTTTTAGCAACACAAAAAGCAAAGGCGCTTGAGAACGAAAGCGGTAAAAAAGTGATCTATGCCGTTGCTAATTTATATGCTAATAATGGGAGCGATGAAAATATTGAATTCTTTAATAAGGCTAAAAATAATTTCAGCGGATTTGAACTATTAGGTTTTGGAAATCTTTACGGTAAATTTTTGAAGCGCTGCGTGAAGCCTGAAACCGCAATGGCCGGCGCGGCTGAATTAACAAAGATGTCTAAGTCAGACAATCAGTTTGTGAAATATACGGCGCAGAAGTTATTTAAAAGTAATTTAGTGGATGTTTGGCAGGACAGAGAAGATAAACAGAATAAATTGATAGAAGCTGCTAAAAAAGAAAGCAAGGATGTTACAAGTCTAAACGCTGAATTGAAAACGATCAGTGAAACAAAAACTAAGTTGGCGGAAATGTATAAGTCTTTAAAGTAGGCTTTGACCACAGTAACTAAAAGAGAGAAAGGCGAACGCCAAAAATGTGGTTTTTATCAATTTTTTTATTAAATTTGTTTAGTCCGTTGGATCGAAAATCCTACGGACTAAAACTAAACCTTAAAATTTTTAAACATGAAAAAACTTTTACTTTCAATTTTAACTTTGAGTTCTTTATCGGGTTTCTCGCAATGGGTTACCACAGGTAATAATACAAGTGGTGATGTATTTTCTGCATTCGGTGTGGTGCTAGCTAGTGATCCATCGACAAGTGGACTTTATTCTTCTTCCGATAATGGGGCAACCTGGTCATCTTCAAATACAGGTGTTCCTGCAGGTGGTTTGCGTTTCGGTACGATGAATGCGGGCACAGTATATGCTTTTGGAAATAATACGAACACTATTTATCAATCTACCACTGGAAATAACTGGACACTTATGACCAGTGCTATTGGCGCATCAGATGTTATAAAATCAATGGCTGTAATTAATGGAATAGTTGTTGCAGCTACTTGCCCTGTGAGTGGCAGTTCATTCAGAATATGGAAATTGAGCGGAACATCTTGGGTTGCTCAATCAGCTGTTATTACCGGTACATTGGTAACCGTTATTCGTGATCTGAACGGAACCCTTTTTGCCGGAACTACAGGAACTATGGTTATAAAATCTACAGATAATGGTGTAACTTTTTCTAATTCATCAACTGGATTACCTAGTGCTACTGCATTTGATAAATACATTAGCGCCTTAGGTTCAACACCAACAACATTATTTACAGGTTCTGAATTCGGTAAAATATTTAAGTCAGTAAATGCCGGTGCTAATTGGACACCTGCTTATAATGCAGGAAACGGTGCAAATAATATTTTTATAAACGATATCTATGTGAGACCAAGTAATACCAATCATGTATTGATTGCAACAGATTCTGGTTTTGTTTACAGTCAGGATGGTGGATCAACTTGGGCAAAAAACAATTCAGGTTTAACGTATAGTAATTATGAATTCTTAATGAAACATATTACTGTAGTGGGAACTCACATTGTTGCATCTGTAAATACGGCTGGTCCAAATCCAAGAATTATGCGACGCGCCATTACTGAGATCTTTTCAGGCATAAAGGAAAATTACATTGAAGCAGTTCAAAGTAAGGCTTATCCAAATCCTGCCAATGGCAATGTAACCATAGAGGCCGGTGAATTGATTTACGAAAGCAATTGTGAAGTAAGAATTGCCGATGTTTTAGGTAACCAAGTAGGGGTTTATAAAATGAATGAAGGAAAAGCAGGCATTAATTTGCAGAACTTTGCTCAAGGGCTTTATTCTTACCAAGTGTTTAATGAGAATATTCCGGTAAGCAATGGAAAACTGATCATTGAATAAATATTTCAATATAGAATTGAAAAGGCTCTCATAACTGAGGGCCTTTTTTATTTTTCGGCATTTCAAATCAGGTAATTAATGTTAATTATTATTTTTCGATGGATCGGTTTTATATATTTGAATGATCTAAAAACGAACCAAAAAAATTCACCTATGAAAAAACTAATTCTACTTCTTTTATTTCCGTTCATCATCAATGCCCAAAGCCCTGGCACCGACGAACAAAAAAAGAAAGCGCACGATCAATTGGAGAGTTGTCGCCAGCGCGTGATCAGGGGCGAGTCTTTTGGTACTTTAGCAGGGCTTTACAGCGACGATCCGGGTTCGGCAAGCAATGGCGGGATATACAAAGGCATCGTTCCGGGCACCATGGTAAAAGAATTTGAAAAAGTGGCTTTCAGTTTAAAGCCGGGCGATGTTTCAGAGATCTTTGAAACTCAATATGGTTTTCATTTTATACAGTTAATTGCACGTAGAGGCGATGAACTGGATCTGAGGCATATCCTTATAATGCCGAAGTAAAAGCTTCTGAAACCTCAAGAACTCTTGTCTTTATTCTGATCATTTAAGATCCGTTCAATGTATTTTTCTGTTGGAAGCAATGAGTTTTGAATACGTTTGGCGTAATGAATGCTGTCTGCGATATCTTTATTTTTTCTTCGATGATCTTGTAATTGTCTGCTCAAAGTAAATTATTTTTTTTCAAAGAACGAAAGCACTAAAATTTCAAATAAAAAAGCCTCTTACGAAAGTAAGGGGGCTTTCCAATATAATTAACTTTATTTATTTGATCAAAGTCACGTGCCCGGTCAGCTCTTTAGATTTACCAAACACGTTGGTTAATTTAACTCTCCAGGTAAATACACCTTCGGCAATTGTTTTGTTACCGCCTTTAATGCTGGTACCATCCCAGGCTTCGTTAATGTCAGTACTTGTAAATACTTTCTCTCCCCAGCGGTCAAAGATCTGCATTTCGTATTTAGAGATACCAAATCCTTTTGCATGGAATACATCATTTAAACCGTCACCGTTCGGCGAGAATGCAGTAGGAACATAGATGCCGTAATCTTCTCCAACTAATATCGATTTAATGATTGTGTCAATACAGCCATGGTCACTTTTCACAACTAAAGCAATGGCGTACTGCCCGGCTTCAGCGTAGGTGTAGTGTGGGTTCTGTAAGTTCGAGGTAGCTTGTGCAGTATTCATGAAATACCAGTTCCAGGTTGCAACGTTCGCGCTGAAAGATGCATCTGTGAATGTTACTTCGTCAACTGCTTCGATCGGTTTAATTGGCGCGTAATTAAAATCAGCCACAGGTTTAGGGTAAGTTTGAACTGTGTAAGTTGTAGAGTTGCTGCACCCATTAGCATCTGTTACTGTTGAACCTACTGTGTAAATACCTGCCGAAGGATAACAAGCCTGTTCGTTAGGTGTATTGCTTCCTGCACCATTTCCTAAATTCCAACTGTAATTTTGTATTGGCGATGAAGTAGAAGCTACCGCAGTATAAGTTACGCATAAAGGAGGGCAACCTGTATTTTTACTCGATACAATAGTTACGTTCGGTACCGGATTAACAGTTGCACTTGCTTGTGTTGAAGCTGTACAGCCATTAGCATCAGTAATGGTTAGATTGTAATTTCCGGTGTAAGCAGTTGTGTTTACTAAAACAGTAGGACTTTGTGCCGTACTGAAGAAACCGTTAGGACCTGTCCATGCATAAGAAACACCACCTGAACCTGCAAGCGATAAAACATTCTGAATACAAATTGGGCTATTAGTTTGAATGTTTGGAGTAGGCTGAGGATTTACAATAACGTTTGCAACAGCAATATTCGTACACGTATTGGCATCGGTAATGAATACCTGATACTGACCTGTGCTGATCGGTTGTGCATTTGGAATGTTAGCATTCTGACTTGAAGAAGTAAATCCGTTCGGACCGGTCCAGCTATAAGTTACACCACCGCTTGATGTTAAGTTAGCAGTTGAATTCTGACAAACCACCTGGCCGCTTGCTGCAACAACAGGTAATGCATTTACAAGAACGTTCGTAGTCGTTTTATTTATACAACCATTTGCATCAGTCACCGTTAAAGTATAAGTTCCTGTGTTTGTTGTTTGAGAAGAGTTAATGGTAGGATTTTGAGTTGAACTCACTAAACCCGGACCAAACCATGAATAAGATGTTCCGCCACTTCCTGTAAAGTTAATTGGTTTACCAACACAAACCGGAGAGTTACTGCCGATCATTGGTGTAGGTAAGGCGTTAACCGTTACCGATGTAGTTGCCATTGCAGTACAGCTTCCTAAGTTTACGGTTACTGTATAGATACCGGACATAGCTGCAACTGATGCAGGAATTGTAGGATTCTGAACTGCAGAACTCCAGCCACCCGGGCCGCTCCACATATAACCAATACCACCTGTTGCGGCACTTAACATAACCGGGAAAGTAGCGCAATATGGTCCGGTGTTAGAAGCCGATGTTGTTGGTATTGTAATTACAACGTTTGTAGTTGCAGTTGCAGAGCAACCGTTCAAAGTAACTAATACTGTATACACACCCTGATTTAAAGTTGTTGTTGGAACGATAGTTGGATTTTGAAGTGCTGATACAAAACCGTTTGGTCCTGACCAAGAATAAGTACCGCCACCTGTTGAACCAAGCACTAAAGAACCTCCTGTACAAACAGGACCGTTATTAGTTGCAGTTGGAACCGGCATTGGATTTACAGAAACTGTAGCAACAGCTGTACCTGTACAACCTGATGTATTACCCGTAACTGTATAAACAGTAGTTGATACCGGTAATGCACTCGCCGTATTTACGCCTGTTGGCATAGCGCCGGCAGACCATACATAACTGGTTGCACCGCTTGCCGATAAACTTCCTGCAGTACCCATACAAACTGTAGAACCTAAAGTTGTAATGGTTGGAGTTGGAGTTACGTTAATTGGCGTAACGTTTGAAGTAAGTGTTGGTCCGCAACCAATAACAACAGCTTGATAAAATGTTGTTGTGTTTAATGGAACGGTTGTAAAAGAACCTGTAGTTGCACCGGTAACGTTGGTCCAAGGACCGGTTGCAGACGGAGCTGATTGCCACTGAATGGCACCACTATATGTTGTTATGCCAACAGTTCCGGTTTGACCTGAACATAAAGTTGGAGTTGAACTTGCAACACCAATGGATGCAGGTGTAGTTATTACTGTAACCTGAACTGTATTTGTAATACCCCAGCAACCGAGCTGACCGCCCTTTGCATTTAATGTGTATATAGTTGTAGCACTTGGTGTGGCAACCGGATTGGCACAGGTTGAGCAACTTAAACTGGCAGCCGGTGTCCATGTGTAAGTATAAGGAGGGTTACCGCAACAGTTTGTACAAACCATTCCAAGTGTTGATTGTCCTTGAGGACAAAGTGTAATTACCGGAGGAGTTGCAGTTAAGTTTCCTGTTGGAGGAATAAAAACTCCCGGAGTAGTAAAGGTAAAGTTAGCAGACCATGCGCTTGAGGTCATGCTTGAGTTATTTCTTTCTCTTGCTCTGAATTTATAAACTGTACCAGGACACAGAGATCCAATTGGAATACTCATTGGAGGATAAGTGTAAGTTGTTACAGCGCCTGTTACAACACCTGAAGTATAGGTATAGGCGGCTAAGCCCGAAAAGGTAGCTGTATTACATGCGATTTCCACATCAATAACATCAGGGCAGTGGTATGGGGTATTTGAACTCCAGTTCAATATCAAATTACTTCCAACAATACTTTGGCTTACCAAAACAGGAACATTCAAAGGTGAACAGGCTTTTGAACTGTAGTTTAATCCTAAAATGAAGGAAAAAGCAAGTAAAAAAGAGAATACTTTCTTCTTGAAGTTCGTGGGATTGTTGTTTTTCATAGTTAATTTCATAAGCGTCATTATTTCATAGTTTTTGTGACATTACAAAGTTAGACCAATTGAAAGGTTTGGCCCGATTTTTCATACATTAAAAGGGCTAGCCCACTCATTTTGCTTACTAATTCACCTGCCGGATGGGTGAATCCCCATTCTTACTGAGTGAAAAAAAGCGGATTTTAGCTATAGAAAGTCTCCTGGAATTGGAGGTAAATTCATTGGTGCAAAAAACAAGACCTTTCATTTTGACTCGATTTTGAGTATCTTTGAGATAAGCGATCCCGAAAATTAATGATAAAGAAATGCTTCATAAAAAAAACAATATCTTCATTACGAATGGTCTGTTTTTTTCTTGCATTATGCATGAGTTTTAACGCTTTTGCTAATGAGAATAAGAAGGTTTCGAATGCTTTTATTGAGAACAAGGGTCAGATCCTTGATCAGAATAACATGCCCAATAACGATGTGCTTTTTTTGTACAATGCAAATGGAATAAAAGTGCAATTGCGAAAAACAGGATATTCTTACGAATTGGTGAATTTGGAAAACCTCCCAAAAATTACAGGGGGAAATAAATTTGATCCTTCATCTGAGTTTTCAAAAACACGAACGAACATAAGTCGCGTAGATATTGATTTTTCAGGAATGAATGATTCTCCGCAAATTATTACGGAACAGAAAAGCAGCGACTATTTAAATTATATTGTTGGAGGACGGGAGATCTCAAGCATTTATTCTTACAATAAAGTTACCTATAAAAATATTTTTGACAGAACGGATATTGAATTTGTGATCAGCGCTAATTCGAAAACCCCTTTTAAATACAACATCATTCTTCATCCCGGTGCTAATATCAGTAATGTGAAATTCCTTTGCAAAGGGGCTTCTTCGGTTATTCGGACAAAAGAGGGAGCTGTAAATTTAAAAACAGCTTTAGGTGATATTAAAGAAATGATCCCGTTCAGCTATTATTTGGATAAGCCCGATCAAAATAAGGAAGTGAATTTCAAGATCGAGAAAAATAGTATTTCATTCGAGGCAAATTACGATAACACTAGAACATTCGTAATTGATCCTTCCACCAATCGTGTCTGGGGAACTTATTACGGCGATGCCGCTTCCGATTATTGCAATGCCACCGGAGTGGATGCAGCTAACAATGTTTACATAACCGGCTATTCTGCAAGTACCAGTAATATTGCTACGAGTGGTACGTATCAGTCCAGTATAAATGCCGGCCTGGATATTTATCTCGCTAAATTCAATTCGAACGGCGTGCGTCAGTGGGGTACTTATTTTGGAGGGAGCAGCTACGATATCGGTTATGGGATTTACGTAACAACATACGGTGTAGTGTATATTTGTGGTGACACGAACAGTCCTGCAAACATTGCAAGCGTTGGTGCACACCAAACTATTTATGGCGGGGGTATTGATGATGCGGTTCTTGCAAAGTTCAGTACTAACGGTCAACTGCTATGGGCAACCTACTATGGCGGTTTGCAGCACGATTTTGCCCCGGCGGTAACGGTGGATGGATCTAAGAATGTTATTTTATCAGGCCATACCGAAAGCAGCAACGGCATTGCAACGGCGAGCGCATATAATAATGCGTTTACATTTGGCTCTGATGCTTTCATTGCAAAGTTCGATAGTTTAGGTGTCCGCCAATGGGGTACTTATTATGGCGATACTGGATTTGAAGAAACCTGGGGTGCGGCTTGCGATGCCTCTAACAATATTTACGTCACAGGATTCACTTCCAGTTTATTTGGTGTCTCAACAGGCACAGCACATCAAACTATAAATGGCGGTGGCGGACAAGATGCTTTCATTTCGAAATTTGATCCAACAGGAACAAATTTGATTTGGGGAACTTATTACGGAGGAACAGGAACTGAGCAAGGTAATTCAATAAAGATCGACAATGCCGGAAATGTTTTTGTAGCTGGCTCTACAACAAGTCCGAATAATATTTCTTCAACCGGTGCCTGGCAAATAGCTTTGGGAAGCGCTGATGATGGATTTGTGGCTCGTTTTAATTTTTCAGGCGCAAGGCAATGGGCAACCTATTATGGAGGAAATGATGTGGATTATATTTATGATCTGATATTGGATCCTGCCAACAGTAATATTTTCTTTTGCGGCAGCACCGAAAGTACAAACACAATGAACTCTGCAAATGCTTACCAGCCTGGTATTGGAAGTATTAATTTTTACGATGCTTATTTTGCTGAGTTCTCTTATGGCGGAAGTAGAAAACTCGGAACTTATTTTGGTGGCAGCGATAATGATTTTGCAAAAGGAATTGCAAGAGATAATACCGGAAAAATTTATATCGCAGGAACAACCACAAGTACAAACTCCATTGCAAGCATAGGTTCGCACATGCCCTTGGCGGGAGGAGTGGATGATGCTTTTCTTGCCAAATTCTGTGTGGCACCAGAGCCTTTGATAACACCTGCTGTTACAGCAACGATTTGCACAGGGTATACGTATACACTTTCTACGCAAAGTGGAGCCGTAGCTTATTTATGGAACAACGGCTCGGTGACCAACACAACAAGTATTTCAACGGCAACTGCCGGAACCTATTATTTTACCGTAACGCAAAATGATGCCTTTGGCTGCAGTGGAACATCCGACTCTTTAAAAATAGTGGTAGATCTGTGTTTGCAAGTTGCTGAATTGGAGAATGATCTTTCAGTTAATTTGTATCCTGTTCCGACCGGTGATGATCTGAATCTGGAATTTAAGGATGTAGAGAAAGGTAAAATGATCCGGATCGAAATTTTTTCAGGCGATGGAAAACTGATCTTCAAAACAGAGAGCAGGGAACAGAAATTCATTTACAATACCGGAAAGCTTTCTTCCGGCATCTATTTTTTAAAAGCAGAAGTTGGAGAGAATGGTCTCACCAAAAAATTTATTGTCCAAAATTAAATGAGAAACTTAAAGATCATAATTGCTGTTCTATTTTTTGCCGCAGGCCTTAAAGCTCAATTGCCTGTGGGTCGCGATACTATTACGGTTCAAGAGGGTGGTAAGGTTTTGAAAAATGCCTGGGCGGGCGGATTGAATTCCTGCATGTTCTCTCAGATAGAATTGAATTTTGATGGCAAGTTGGATCTTGTGGTTTTTGATAAGGTGAATAATTTTGGTTATGGAATTTTCAGATGTTTCATAAATAAAGGCGGAACAGGACAGATTGATTATGTTTATGACGCCTGGTACAGTGCTAAATTTCCGGCAGTAGAGCAATGGGCTCTCTTTTATGATTATAACAACGATTCGAAAATGGATCTATTCACTTATGTGCCTGGTGGGATTAAAGTTTTCAAGAACACATCAACGGCAGGTAATATTTCGTTTCAACTTGCTAAGCCAATGCTGTGGTCAAATTATTCTCCTACTACAACAGCAACCTATGTTAATATTTATTCGAGTTCGGTTTCGGTTCCTGCTTTTTCCGATCTTGATAATGACGGTGATCTTGATATCCTGACGTTCAGTTCGTCCGGTTTTCAGATCGAACATCATAAGAACATGCGTATTGAGAAAGGATATCCTGCTGATAGTTTGGTTTACGATATGGTAGATTGGACTTGGGGCGACATTATTGAAAGTGGTTGTGGGGTAACTTTAAATCAGTATAAAGAAAACCCTAATGGTGGTAACAATGATCCAAACAAAGTAATGCACTCCGGTTCAGCCTTAATGGCCTTTGACAGAGATGGCGATGGCGATAAGGATCTGTTGATGGGCGATATTTCCTGCAATGCTGTAAATTATTGCGAGAATGGAGGAACTGTTGCTAACTCTCATATTACGGATACTACAAAACTTTATCCTAATTATCCTGCCAAAGCAAATACCACGATCATTAAAATGAATAATTTTCCGGGCTCTTATAATCTAGATATTGATAACGATGGAAAAAAAGATCTGGTGGTGAGTCCGAATACTATTAACAGCGAAAATTTTCAAAGTTGCTGGCTGTATAAAAACGTTTCGGCAACAGCCGTTTCTGATTTTCAATTCACAAAAAATAATTTTTTACAAGATGAAATGATCGATCTTGGTGAAGGTGCTTATCCTGTTTTATTTGATGTGGATGCAGATGGTTTACTTGACATGGTTGTTGGAAATACCGGCTACTACATTTCAAATACTAATGTTACTAAATTAGCTTACTATAAAAATACAGGAACTTTAACTCAACCCTCTTACTCTTTAATAACGCGTGACCTGGCGGGATTATCTGTTGGCGTGACTTCCTCTACTTTAACAAGTCTGGTTCCAACATTTGGCGATATTGATGGTGATGGTGATAAAGACATGATCGTTGCCGATTTTTATGGAAAGATCCATTGGTCAGAGAATACAGCAGGCTCAGGTAATCCGTGCAACTTCAGCATTTTCAAAAATAATTTTTTTGGGATCACTACTTCGCAAGGAGCACCTTATCCTCAGTTAATAGATGTGGATCGTGATGGTCGCCTTGACCTTATCATTGGATTGAGAAACGGGAAGCTTGCCTATTATCAGAATAACGGAACCACAACTGCTCCTAGTTTTACTTTGATAACAAACTCTTTCGGGAATGTGAATGTAAAAGGCGCTGTAAATTTATATGGCACCGAAGGTAATTGCGCACCATTTATGTTTGATGTGGCAGGTTCTTACAAATTATTATGCGGCTCCATCAGCGGAAGAATTTTTTATTACGATAACATTGATGGTAATTTAAGCGGAAGCTTTAATCGCATCGATACCAACGTAAATTACATTAATGATGGTCCAAGAAGCGCGTTGCAGTATGTAGATATTAACGGTGATCTGAAGCGTGATCTTATTGTTGGGAATTACGCGGGCGGATTGAGTTATTATTCATCGAAGAATTGGTTCATAGGTATTAAAGAATTTGAAAATGCAAACGACGAAACTATTTTGGCGTATCCTAATCCGGCGAACACTTACCTGGAAATAAAAGATCTTAATAATTTTACCGAAAGAACCGAAGTGATCTTAATGGATGTGCTTGGCAAAATAGTTTTAACTCAGTCTTCAAACTCAAATGCAACTTCGTTGAATTGCGAGGATCTTGATCGCGGAGTTTATTTGCTTCGTGTTAACTCATACTTAAATAAGCAGCAACGCACTTCTTACAAAAAGATCATCTTACAATAATGCGCAGAACTCTTTACATAACAGTTTCGATGCTTATCATTTTTGTCTTTTCGCTTTGCCGGAAAGATAAAGGCAAGGTCGGTTTCGGAAATTATCCAAGTGATGTTGGAAAGATCATGGTTTACAAATGTGCCACTTCGGGTTGTCATAATAATTTAAGTTATCTTGCTTCCGGCGGACTGAATCTAACAACCTGGAATGATATGTTCAAGGGAACTAATTCAGGTTCTTCTGTCATTCCGTTTCGCGCCGATTTTTCTTCGCTTTGTTACTTCGTTAATACTTATACGGATCTTGGCATCATTAATTCTCCTACCATGCCATTTAATGGCTCGGCATTATCACGTCAGGAGGTTGAGTGCATAAGGAATTGGATCAATGATGGTGCTCCCGATGTGAATGGTAATATTAAGTGGGCTGATAATCCTCTTCGGAAAAAAATTTATGTGGTAAATCAAGGTTGTGATGTGGTTACGGTTTTTGACAGCGAAACGCAATTGCCGATTCGCTACATCACTGTTGGAAATAATGCCGGAATAGAAATACCGCATGTTGTGAAAGTTTCTCCTGATGGGCAATTCTGGTACGTTGTTTTTGTGAATAACAATATCATGCAGAAATTCCGTTGCAGTGATGATGCTTTAGTTGGCGAAGCTGTGTTAGGCGCAAATCTAGATTGGAATACTTTTACAATAACTGATGATGGAAAAAAAGCATTTTGTGTGGCGTGGACATCCAATGGGCACGTGGCTTCTGTTGATCTGGTTAATATGAAATTGATAACCAATTTGCCGGGTCTTACGTATCCGCATGGAGTTGCATTAAATGCTGCCAACGATAGTATTTATGTAACAGGGCAGTCAGGAAATTTTATTTACGCTTTGGATACAGCCTTAAGTATGAAAAATCAGATCGTTTTAAATGGTGCTCCGTTGACATATAGTTCTTCGTTAGATCCGCACGAAATTATGTTGTCGCCCGATAAAACGCAATTTTATTTGACCTGCGAAAAAAGTAATGAGATAAGAGTTTTGAATATCGCCAGTTATGCAGTAACAACTATTCCGAACATTTATAATGCCAAAGAAATGGCTTTAAGCACAAGTAAAAATAAATTATTCATTACGTGCATGGATGATACAACCAGTTTTGTTGGTCAGCATGGTTGCGTGGTAATGATGGATGTTAATTTTCCGTACAACATTCAAAAAATTAAAGTGGGATACATGCCTCATGGCATTGGAGTTGACGAAAGTAAAAAACTGATCTATGTGGCGAGCCGTAATATTTATTCGAATGGCCCTGCACCACACCATACTTCGGTTTGTAATGGCAGGAATGGATTTGTGAATTATATCGACTTAAACACCTTGCAGGTTTTAACCAAACGTACAGAAGTTTCAGTGGACCCATACAGTGTTGCGGTAAGAAAATAGCCCTACGATAATTTCATTTATGCAAAGATCCATTATACTTCTTCATGGTGCTATTGGCGCTTCAGATCAATTAAAACCATTGGCACAAAAATTAACCGGTAATAATTTCAAAGGCTACACTCTCGATTTTTCAGGGCACGGACAAGCGCCTTTTCAAAAGCAATTCGGCATCGAGCAATTTGCCGGTGAATTGAAAAGTTTCATTAAAAAAAATAATTTGCAAGGTGTTCCGATTTTCGCTTACAGTATGGGAGGTTATGTGGCCTTGTATTTGGCAGCTCAGAATAGGAATTTGATAGGGAATATTATTACACTCGGCACCAAGCTGGACTGGACCCCTGAAGGAGCACAAAAAGAACTAAAGATGCTGGACGCTAAAATCATTTCAGAGAAAGTGCCAAAATTTGCAGAGGCCTTGAAACAACGGCACGGCTACAATTGGGAATTGTTATTGAAAAGAACAGCCGATATGATGATCGATCTTGGAAATAGTAATTTGCTTAACGCGGAAGCGTTCTCGAAAATAAAAAATAGGGTTTTGATGGGATTGGCAGATTCTGATAATATGGTAACGGTTTCGGAAACAGATAATGTTGCTTCTCAGATTAAAAATGCCGAACGCCTTACTTTACAAAATACAAAGCATCCGATTGAGACGGTGGATGTGAATGTTTTAGGAAAAGTTATTACTGGATTTTGTGGGTGAATTATTTCACGCAGTCACGACGCGTCGTGAGCGCTGATGGTTTCGCGGATTTTTCGCAGATAGTTTTTAATAGAATTTTATCTGCGTAACATCTGCGCCTTCATCTGCGTACATCTGCGTGAAACTCACGAATGTTACTCACCTTTAAACTCCGGTTTTCTTTTTTCTAAGAATGCTTTAACGCCTTCGTTATAATCGTAACTGTTTGCAGACTCGATTTGAAGATCGCGTTCCATGTTTAATTGTTGCTCTAAGGTGTTGTTGTATGTTTGGTTAAGCAAACGTTTAGTTAAGCCAATTGCTTTGGTTGGCATGCCGGCAACATGTTGGGCATTAACAACAGCTTGTGCTAACAAAGCATTATCGTCAAATATCTTATAAACCATTCCGTGTTGTAATGCTTCGTCGGAGGTGATCTTATCGCCTGTAAACATTAAGGCGCTTGCCAAATTGAAGCCCGTTAATCGTGGTAAAAAAAATGTTCCGCCGCTATCAGGTATCAAACCGATCTTACTGAAGGCTTGAATAAAACTGGCCGACTTACCCGCAAACACAATGTCGCAAGCAAGCGCAATGTTGGCACCCGCGCCGGCGGCAACACCATTCACAGCTGCAATGATCGGCTTTTCAATTTTCCGTAAACGTAAAATGATAGGGTTATAATGCTCTTCAACAATTCGCGCAATTCCAGGACCATTAGGATCAATGGCTTCTGCAAGATCTTGTCCGGCACAAAATGCTTTACCGCTTCCGGTTAAAACAATTGCTCTGCAATTTTTATCGGCTTCCGCTTCGTCGAGTGCTTTATGCAATTGCAAAGACATTTCGCGGTTAAAGCTGTTAAACTTATCGGCACGGTTTAAAGTAATTACCGTTACTTTTTCTTTTTTTTCGGATAGGATGAAACTCATAATGTAATTGAATTAATTTGTTCTAGCAGTTAATAGTTAAATTGGTAATAAATAGTATCATGCGCTTTGATGAAAAGATTTTGATTCTCACTATAAACATAATATGCATTAGAAGTGTTTCTCAAAGTTGCACTGAAAATAAATGCTGCATTTTCATTGCCATTGCAAATAAACACAAATGATGTATCGCTAATATATTTTGGGTAAAGTACCCCAAACAAATTGCCATTCAAAAGCCTAATATCACCACCATTTAAATAAACACCGACACTAATAGCAGTATCACTACTTACATGCTTTGCATGTAACTTTAAATAACCAACTGGTTTTAAATAAATATCCTTTGTGATCTTCTCTTTCATAAAGCTTTTTTCAAATTTAAGAGGTATCATATCATTGCTACTCAGGTAGGCAAAGTATTTATTAGGATCGCATTTCGCATATAAAGCATATCCGTTGTTGCCATATTTATTTCTTTGAAATTCGAACTTAAAATTACCTTCAGAATCTGTATAAACGGAGTTATTCTGGTCAGCAACCGAAGGGCCTGATGAAGAAAGACTGGTTGTTGTGCCCAATAAATAAACCTGAATTCCCGATATTGGGTTTCCGGTTGCCTCATCAATAACCTTACCCTTTACTTCAGATTTAAAGAATGTTTTCTTGCAGTCGGAAAAACTAACTATAACAAGTAATGAAAATAATATTTGAATTATTTTTTTCATGAATATATTTCAATAGTTAGAAGAAGACATTTAACCCGAAACCTCAAACTCGAAATAAATAATAGCTAAAAATCGTTGCTTAACTGGTTAGTTGCCTTCTGTAAAATTTCGAAAGCATTTTCGGCCATTAAATTCTCTTTATCTAAAGTTGGATTGATCTCTACCATTTCAAAACAACAGATCTTTTTGCTTCGCATGATGTAGTAAATTAAATTGCCCGCTTCTTTTTCGGTGATACCATTTGGTACGGGTGTTCCGGTTCCGCTGCTGATGCGCGAATCCATGCTATCCACATCAAAACTTACGTAAATGATATCGCAATGATCTAAATAATTCAAAGAATCAATAGCAACACGCTCAACGGCTTTTTTACGGATCTCCTGTAAATTGAAAACGCGTACTTTATTTTTCTTCAATAAATAATCTTCCTGTGGTTCAACGTCGCGCAAGGCAATATAAACCAGATCTTCGTATCTTATTTTTGGAGTTATCCCGCCAAGGTTCTTTAATTTTTCCCAGTATTCAACCGTTTCATCATCAGGTTTATTTTGCTGGCGGTCTTTATTGTCTTCACCCAATACGCAAGCAATAGGCATGCCGTGCATGTTTCCGCTTGGTGTAGTATATGGGCTGTGAAGATCTGCGTGCGCATCGATCCAAATTACTCCCAACGTTTTTTGAGGGTGAGCCATTTTAATTCCTGAAATTGTTCCGAGCGCAGAACTATGGTCGCCGGCCAAAACAATTGGAACTTCTTCTTTACCTAAAATTTTCTGAATTTCTTTGGCAAGACGTTCATTCAAATTAAAAATACCTTTAATACGTTTTGCGTAGTCGTTAATAACAGGTTCAAGCAACGAAGAATTTTCGTTTGGAATTTCAATGGATTTGAATTTTTTAAAAAATGGCGATCCAAAATCAAGGGCTGCTATCTTAATGGCATCAACTCCCATGCTCGAACCGCGGGTTCCAGCCCCGATCTCACTCTTAACTTCTACTATTTTAATGGGTTTTATCATATACTTTATGTTTTAATTATCATTTTCTTTACTTTAAGATGAAGTAAATTACTTAAATTGACTTAAATTTGCCTAAGTAACTTACTTACTTGCTCAAAAAAATGGAGAATCGATACTCAGATTTGATAAATCAAACCTTTAATTTCCCTCAAGAAGGCTTTTCTGTGACGGATGATGAACTGTATTTTAACGATATTCCTTTAATGGAGATCATTAAACAATACGGTACTCCATTGAGAATCACATATTTACCTAAAATTGGGTCACAAATTCAAAAAGCCAAGCGTTTATTTAACGTTGCCATGGCAAAAGTTAACTATAAAGGCAAGTACATTTATTGTTATTGTACCAAAAGTTCGCACTTTTCATTTGTGCTTGACGAGGTATTAAAAAACGATGTTCATTTAGAAACCTCGTCAGCCTACGATATCCAGATCATCAAAGAGCTTTACAAAAAGAAAGAACTGAGTAAAGATACATATATTATTTGTAACGGCTATAAGCGAACCCTCTATAAACAGTACGTTACAGAGCTAATCAACGATGGTTTCAATGTTCTTCCGGTTCTCGACCATCTTGATGAGTTTGAGTACTATAAGAAGCACGTAAAAGTAGATAAATGTCAGGTCGGAATACGCATCAGCACCGAAGAAGAGCCGTCTTTTGCCTTCTATTCTTCTCGACTCGGCATTCGTTACATCGATATCATTAACCTCTATAAAGAGAAGATACAAAACAATCCAAAGTTCGAACTAAAGCTCTTACATTTCTTTATTAATACCGGAGTAAAAGACACCATTTACTATTGGACTGAGCTAAATAAGTGTCTTAGTATATATTTGGAACTGAAGAAGATGTGCCCAACACTCGATTCTTTAAATATTGGAGGAGGGCTACCTATCAGAACCTCACTGGGTTTCGAATACGATTATGAGTACATGATTGAGGAAATTGTTGAACAAATTAAGGCATTTTGCACCCAACATGAGATAGATGAACCTAATATATTCACCGAATTTGGCTCATTTACAGTGGGCGAAAGTGGTGCAACTTTGTATTCTATTGTAGATCAAAAAAAGCAAAACGACCGTGAAAAATGGTACATGATCGACAGTTCCTTTATTACTACTTTGCCCGATACCTGGGGAATTAATCAGCGGTTTATTTTATTGGCCATCAACCATTGGGATAAAGCATATGCACCGGTTAACCTTGGAGGCTTAACTTGCGATAGTATGGATTACTATAATAGTGAAGCACATACTAATCAGGTTTTTTTACCGGAAATTGATAAAACGTATAAGCAACCATTATATATTGGCTTCTTCCACACTGGAGCATATCAGGAAGCATTGAGCGGTTACGGAGGCACGCAACATTGTTTGATCCCTGCGCCAAAACATGTTTTGATAGACAGAGATAGCGACGGAGAAATTACCACTCGATTATTTGCGAAGCAGCAAAGTTATAAGTCGATGCTGAAAATTCTCGGATACTAAGGAGATTTTTATTTCACGCAGATTTGCGCAGAGGTATTTTAAATGGTTTTGAATTATTTTCCTTTTTAGCCTGCGCCTACTTGGTGGTGTGGGTTACAACAATTAACAAAAAAACATCTGCGAAAAATTTGCGTTTTAATCAGCAATCACGACGCGTCGTGACTGCGTGAACCATTTGCGCCATCAAAAAACAAAAAACCCGACACGTTTTCACGCATCGGGTCATTGCAAACCTTATAAAACAAAAATTGAAATTATCTTTTGTGTAATTTGTCGCTAGACACAGTCAGTTTTTTACGACCTCTTTTACGACGAGCAGCAACTACTCTTCTACCGTTAGCAGTTGACATGCGCTCACGAAATCCGTGTTTATTTCTTCTTTTTCGCTGCGATGGTTGGAAGGTACGTTTCATGGTATATAGTATTTAATATTGTTCGTTTTTAAAATGGACTGCAAATTTATGTAAATTTTGGGAATCGGCAAATTAAATGTGTGCAATAATTACTTTTTAAAACAGCTGAAAAACAGGCTTTTATGATTTTTTAAGAAGAAAAAAGCTCAGCGAATCCCCCTCTAATCCTAACATTGGCCTTTAAAACCTAAATTTGTGCTCTTTATGGCAAAACCGCAACAATCCACTCGCTGGAAACACAGAGCCGATGACGACATGCCTAAGGCAAGTCTGAGTTTAAGCAACTTAAAAAAGTCGCTAAGAGTATTTAAATACGTTGGCGCCCATAAGTGGAAATTATTTTTAGGAATGTTCTTCTTATTAGGTACCTCTGCAACAGCGCTGGTTTTTCCGTGGTTAATGGGCGACTTAATGGGTGTAATTGGCGGTGTTGGCCAAATGGGTGATTCTTCCAAAAGTGTAAGTACACAAGATCTGTTGAATTTTGCCGATAATGCAGGTGTTAAATTATTGATCTTATTTTCTATTCAGGCAATTTTTTCTTTCGGACGTGTAGTAACTTTCACAAGCTTTACTGAAAACATGTTAGCCGCTTTACGGAAAGAAGCTTTCGGAAAATTAATTCAAATGCCGATGTCTTTTTATTCGCAGCGTCAGGTTGCCGAATTGAACAGTCGTATGGCTTCTGATATTGGTCAGATCTCCGATACATTTTCTACAAACATTGCAGAGTTCATTCGTCAGTTCATTATCATAGTAGGAGGCATTATTTTGATTTGCTACTTAAGTTGGAAGCTGAGTTTGATCATGCTGGCAACTGTTCCTGTAGTAGCTATTTTTACTTTAGTGTTTGCGCGTTACATCCGTAAGTTGTCAAAAGATCTGCAGGATAAAATTGCAGATTCCAATGTTATCATTGGCGAATCATTGCAAGGTATTTCAAATGTAAAAACATTTACCAACGAAAAATTTGAGATCAACCGATACAATAATAAGGTGCAGGAAATCTTGAAACTTGCCATTAGAGGAGGAGTTGCGCGTGGTGGATTTTTCTCATTCATTATTTTTTGTTTGTTCGGTGTAATTATTTTTATTGTTTGGCAGGGAATTCATATCATGTTAGAGAACAATGTTGAACCAAAACAGATCTTATCGTTCATGTTCTATACCATCTTTGTGGCGGCCTCCATTGGCGGCATTGCCGAGCAACTGGCATCCATACAAAAAGCAATAGGCGCTACTGAGCGTGTGTTCGACATTATTGATGATCAACCCGAAAAAATTGACTTGTCATTTGTGAAAACAAACAGTTCATTGAAATTAAAAGGCGACCTCGATTTTAAACATGTTCAGTTCACTTATCCATCACGACCGGATTTTGAAGTATTGAAGGATGTTTCCTTCAGTGCCAAAGCCGGACAAACCATAGCACTGGTTGGCAGCAGCGGCAGCGGAAAATCTACCTTAGCAGCATTAGCGTTGCGCTTTTATGATATTGGTTCCGGTGAATATTTGATCGACGGAAAAAGATCGACAGATTATTCATTGACTGAATTAAGAAATCAAATGGCAATTGTGCCGCAAGATGTTTTATTATTCGGCGGCAGCATCAAGGAAAATATTTTGTACGGCAAACCGGATGCCACAATGGAAGAGGTTATTGAAGCATCGAAAAATGCGAATGCTTACGAATTCATCATGAGTTTCCCTGATAAGTTCGACACATTGGTTGGTGATAGAGGAATTCAGTTATCGGGTGGACAGCGCCAACGGGTGGCCATTGCACGGGCGGTACTAAAAAATCCGGCGATATTGATATTAGATGAAGCAACGAGCAGTTTAGACAGTGAAAGTGAACATTTAGTACAGGAAGCTTTGGATAAATTAATGGTTGGAAGAACTTCCATTGTTATCGCTCACCGTTTATCTACCATTAAAAAAGCAGATAAAATTGTTGTGTTGCAAAAAGGCGAAATAAAAGAAATGGGTTCCCACCAGGAATTAATTGCCAACGAAAATGGTTTATACCATAAGCTGAGTAAGATACAGTTTGAGTGGAGTTAAAGGGATGAGTTATAAACGATAAGAGATAAGTGCACTGGAATTGAATGATAAGTTATAAATGATATGGGGTTAATTTATAATGAGAAATTTTGACTCATCTCTTATAACTCATAACTCTTCTCTTTAAACTAATACCCCAAGGCTTCTCTAACCACCTTCAATTTTTCCTGAGCAATTTTTTTGGCTTTAATTTCGCCAACAGATAATTCGCTTTCCAATTTTTTCGGATCATTCATTAATTCAGCATAGATTTTGCGTTGAGCAGAATATTTATCTAAGATCAATTCGTACAAAGCAGTTTTTGCGTGACCGTATCCAAAACCACCTTTAATGTAATTCTGGCGCATGCTTTCTACCTGTTCATTATTTCCTAATAAACGGTAAAGTTTAAATACGTTGCAGGTCTCAGGATCTTTAGGTTCTTCCAAACCCTTGCTATCAGTAACAATGCTCAGCACTACTTTTTTAAGATCTTTTTCAGGTAAAAATATATTGATGAAATTATTATGAGATTTACTCATTTTTTGTCCGTCGATGCCCGGCACTAACATTACTCTTTCGTCAGTCAATACATCCGGCAACACGAATAATTCTTTTCCTAATTTATTATTTATAGATGAAGCAATGTCACGTGTCATTTCCAAATGCTGCACCTGATCTTTTCCAACCGGAACAAAATTGGCATCGTACAATAAAATATCGGCAGCCATTAAAACGGGGTATGTAAATAAACCGGCATTCACATCACTTAAACGTTCACTTTTATCTTTGAACGAGTGGGCATTGGCCAGCATCGGAAAAGGCGTAAAGCAATTCAAATACCAGGTAAGTTCGCAAACTTCGGCAACACGACTTTGTCTGTAGAAAATATTTTTTTGAGTGTCAAATCCAAAAGCTAGCCAGGTTGCGGCAACTGCACGTGTGCTTTCAATGATAAAGGCCGCATCTTTTTTTGTAGTAAGGGTGTGCAGATCAGCGATAAAAAACAGGGATTCGTTCTCCGGTTTTTTGCTGAGCTCAATGGCAGGAATAATTGCCCCTAAAATATTACCCAGATGGGGCACATTTGTACTTTGTATGCCGGTTAAAATTCTTGCCATAATTAAAAGCATAAAAATACGATTTAATAGCAATGTTTGGCTTCAGTATTGGCAATTTATTAGTAATTTAGTTGGTTCGCTGTCATAGCAATGAAAGAGCTTATACGACTCATACTCAGTCCCATTTGGAAAGCATGGTTTATGCTGTGTTTTGCCGTACCTTTTTTGATCTTATATCCTTTTTTTGTGATCGCTTTTATCAGTAAACAACTTGATTTTGCATTCTTCTTGAAAAAAGTATGGGCATTTTGCATTTGTTTATTCTCGGGCATTTATCCTAAAATAAACTATGTCGGAAAAAAATATGTTTTACCAAAACGTTGTGTTATTGTGGCTAATCATACTTCTTATCTTGATATTGTATTGAGCGTTTTTTATATTAGGCATACTGCTTTATATATGGGCAAGGCTGAGTTATTGAAAGCCCCTCTTTTTAAAAGTTTTTTTAAGTACATGGATATACCTGTGAACAGAAAAAGTAGGATTGACCCACATCGTGCACTTGTAAAAGCAGGAGATCAAATTGACAAAGGTCGAAGCATGATCATTTATCCTGAAGGCACCATTGCCAATGAAGGTGTTTTAATGCGTTTTAAAAATGGCCCATTTAAATTAGCTATTGATAAACAGGTGCCTATCATTCCTGTTGTTAATCTTAATAACTGGCAATTGCTGCAGAACGGAGGCTTCTTTAAAAGTTTCGGAAGGCCGGGTATTTCTCATATTGTAGTTTGCCAGGCCATTCCAACAAAAGGCTTAACCGAAGAAAATTTAGTAGATTTGCGTGACAAAGTGCATGCAATTATAAAACATGAATTAGATAAATTTTATGGCACAAAAAATTGATATTAAAACTGTAGATGAAATTGCGCACCTGGCGCGCTTGGAATTTAATGATGAAGCCAAAGGCGAGATATTAAACGACATGAACCGCATGCTGGTTTTTGTCGATAAACTGAACGAACTAAATACAGATGCTGTTGAGCCATTAATTTACATGAGCAACGAAACGAATATCTTACGCGAAGATGAGCCGGTAAAAACGGTAACTCAGGCAGAGGCTTTAAAGAATGCTCCTAAAAAAGATTCCGATTACTTTAAGGTTCCTAAGGTAATTGATCATAATTAACAGCTAACAAATCATATTAAACACTGATAAGCCCTATAAATAGGGATTTTTTGATATTTTTACTTCGTTGATGATTAACCCTAATATTTGTTTATTTATGCTTTATTTGTACCTTGGTTGTACCTAAGCAATACAACTATTATGACAACAAAAGTTAAGCTAAGAACAAAAGCAATTTCAGGCAATAGACAAACGCTTTATTTGGATTTCTATCCTCCAGTTGAACGCCCAGAAACAGGTGAGAAAACAAGAAGAGAGTTTTTGGGGTTATTTCTTTTTAATGAAACAGAATTCGTAGAAGAAAAATACTTAGATAAAAACGGCAAACCCCAACTTAGAATTGTTCCTGTATTAAATAAAAAGGGAGAATCTAAGAAAGTAAAGCTTAATCCGATCAATAAACTTCATAATCAGCAAACTCAAGTCCTTGCCGAACAAATAAGACAAAAAAAAGACAATCAGTTAAATAAGCCGGAAATATATACTGGATATGAAAAGGAGCAATTAAAGATAAAGGAGTACGGCGAATTATCATTTATTGAATACTTCGCGCAGTTGGCAAATAAACGAAGTGGGTCAAGTAGGGAAAATTGGCTTGCAACTTTAAGGTATGTAAAGAGTTTCGCAAAAAAAGAAATAAGACTATCAGAACTTAATATAAAATTGTGCAATGATTTTAAGGATTATCTTTTAAAAACTAAATCAAATAAAAGTAAAACAAGAAACCTTACGCAAAATTCGGCGTCATCTTATTTCAGCATTTTTAAAGCGGCTTTAAAGCAAGCCTATAAGGATGAGTATATGTTTTCAGACCTAAGTTCAAAAGTCGAACCAATTAAAATACCTGAAATCCAAAGGAATTATTTGACAATTGAAGAACTTAATAGCTTGCATAAGACCGAATGTAGGTTACCGATTTTAAAGCAAGCGGCTTTATTTTCAGCACTTACTGGTATGAGATATTCAGATATTGAGAATTTAGTATGGAAAGATATTGAGATAATTAAAGGGGAGGGTTATTTTTTGAACTTCAAACAGCAAAAAACTAAGAGTATCGAAGTTCTTCCAATTTCAGAACAAGCTTATAAATTGTTGGGCAAACCAAGGGACCTCAAAGCAAAGGTCTTCGAGAACCTTCATTACTCGGCTTGGGTGAACAAACAGTTAGTTAAGTGGGTTGAGAAGGCTGGAATAACAAAGAAAATAACCTTTCATTGCTTTAGACATACTTTTGCTACACTACAATTGCGTTATGGAACTGATATTTACACAGTATCAAAAATGTTAGGACATAAAAAGCTAAATACAACTCAAATTTATGCTAAAGTTATGGATCAAACCAAGCGTGAAGCGGCTAACAAAATAGTACTGGAGTTATAGAAAATCAGTGAATCATACAAGTCCTTTCTTAATTTCAAACTGAAAGAAAGATACACTCAAAAAATTTTCGTAAATTTATGGTAACAGTTGCCGTAACAGTTGCCGTAACAGTTACCGTAACAGTTACCGTAATGGTTGGAGTAACAATAGGGGTAACAGGCCTAATATAAAGTAGCATAACACTTATAGATAGTTTGCCGTAACTGTTACGGTAACAAATAATAAAATCCTTTACCTATGCAAATAGATTTTAATAACGAAGAAGCAGTGAAAGCTTACTTGGAACGAAATAAAACTCAAACAAAAGACGCAAGCAAGAATTTTTTTAGTGAAATGTCTAAAATCCTTAGTCATGTTGAAGAGAATGAAATAAAGGATAAAGGTTTTGGAAATGAGTTCAATAGAAAGCGGAGCGAACACGAAAAGCTCTTTAAATTTGCTTCAATCTTTAAAGATGGAGAAAAGGAATTTATTAAAGTGCTGAAAAGTGCTTTGGACAAATATGATGCGCTATTATTTTCGTATACAGACGAGCGAAAGAGAGAAAATTTAAAAAGGTATATCGAATTTATCGAGATGGAAATTAGACATTTTGATTCATCAAGTTCGACGTTGAAAAAAATCAATTTAAAACCTATAAATACAAAACCCAACTTACTTATTGATATTTGGGAAGCCAATATTGCAGGAACGAAGGATGAGTATCATAAAATAATTGAATTCTTGAAACTCCATTGTTGTGAAATTGGTAAACCTTTGTTGACTGAGATTAGTGGCAAATTGCATTGGTACGGAGGGAAAGGAGCAATTCAATATTTAAAGGGATTTATTTGGACTTGCTTGAATAAAAAATGGATAATAGATAAATACTCAGCCCCTAAATACAAAGAAATTCTCAAGAATACATTTGATGTCAAATTTTCACAGACACCATTTAAACAGCTTTATGCAAATCCCCCAAAAGAAATGTATTTAATGCCGTTTAAAGACTTGCCATCCAATAGTTAAACAAACTGACTGAAATGACTATTTTTTTAAACTGGTCATTTCGGTCATTTATTCCTTTTTAAATATCCCTAATTTTATGGCAGAAAATTATCTGTCATGCAAACACAAAACCCCTTTGAAGCAATTGATAAAAGATTAAGTTCCATTGAAAATCTTTTATTTGATTTAACTCAGAATAAAAAACCTGTTATTTCGCTGCCTGAAATTAGTGATCTCCTTACAATTAAGGAAGCAGCAGACTTTTTGCATTTAACCGTTGCAACTTGTTACACAAAAGTATCAAGGCGTGAACTGCCGGTAATGAAAAAAACAAGACGCTTGTATTTTTCAAAAGCCGATTTGATCAAATGGTTGCAACAAGGCAGAAGAAAAACCAATGAGGAAATTGAACAACAGGCCACCGATTACTTAACCTCTAAAAAATCAAAGAAATGCCAATAAACCTCGATCAGATAAAAAGCCTACTTTATTTCTCCAATTCTAATTTTAAAAAATACGAATGTGAACAATGCAGAGCTGAATTTTACAGTATTCGTCAATGTAAATACTGTTGTAATGCATGTAAACAAAACGCATATCGTATTCGATTGCAAAGAAATGATATAGAACCAAAAGACAAGCCATCAGAAAATGTTTTAGATAAGGAATCAACTTCCAATTCTAAAATAGACTTTGAATTAAAAGAGAAAATGAAAAAATACGAAAATAAAATAGAATCTATTAACCAATAAATTAATAACAATGGAAAACACGGAATCACCACTAAGTAAAACGGAATATAATTACATCAGGACAATCGAAAAAGCCGATGAGCTAATCGCAAAGCAAGAGGAGGCTCTAAAAAGGGAAAAAACCTTGAATGAGCAAATGACAAATGAATTGGCAACACTGCATTCTTCAAACAAAGCTTCCTCAGAAGAATTAACTGCCTTAAAATCTGAGTACGAGGAATTGAAAAAGGAAAACGAAAAGCTGAAAGCTGATCTTCTTGAGACCACAGAGGAGTGTCAACTACACGTTGATAATATAGAAGGTCAGAACGATAATGTGAAAGCTCAAAATATTGACTTAAAAGCTCAAAATAGCGATTTGCGTGAGGAATTAGAAGAGCTGAGAGGAAAAATGTTGGATGAGGAAGAAATGATTTTTTATCATGGTTGCAAGGCCGACATTATATTGGCCCAATTGTATGAAGAAAAGGAAGAACTCACAATGAGAGATCTAAGGGAAAAGCAATTTCCTATGGCCTTGTTGAGAACAGTAAACTCTGAGCCGTCAGGAATTGAAACCAGTAATTTTAAATTGGTCAAAAAGGCAGGCGAAAATAAATTCCAATTATCAGCAAAGTAAATTATGGCACATAAACTAAAATTCAGAAAAGCAAGGACGCTGGCCGTTAGAAAACAAACCGCTAAAAAGAAGGTTGTAAAAAAAATAGACGCTAAACGTAAGGCAATGAAGCCGGGAGTGCGTATTTCCAAAACCGGCAATATTTATAAAGAAACAAGAGCTAACAGAAGTGATATTAACCCATCTAAAAATCTATAACCATGATAACAATTCAAACACCTAAAATTCCAATGGGAGGCATCAGTACAACAGCTATAATTATTATTGTAGCAATTATAATCGTTGTTGCTGTATTTTATTTCTGGAATAAAGATCAAGCTAATTAACCTTACTAGACAGATCAAATAAAAGCCGTTGAAACTTCAACGGCTTTTATTTTTTCTATCCATGACTGGTATGGTGGCGACATACAGTTGGTTAATCATTCATTGATGATTTTCTTTTTACTTTCTTCGTATTCCACTTGAGTGATTAATTTTTTGTCATAGAGCTGTTTAAGTTCTGTTAGTTTGTCCTCTTTCGATTTTGGAGCAGAGCTATTTTGATTGTTGGATGTTTGACCTTCTTTAACTAAAATTCGATAATATTTTTTTTCTGGAGAAACCCCATCACCATATAGGATACTAAAAACGTCAGTAACAAACCCTGCTTTTTTAATTGTAATAACAGTTGTTACATTCTTTTTAACAATAATAGTAACCTTCCATGTACCCATTAGTTCTCCGTTTGCATAGATTTGTGCATCAAACTCGGAACAAGAAATTTCAACTTTTTGATTGTTTGAAAAAGCTGTCGTAAAAGAGAATAATAAAAGGAGGCACCAAAGCGATTTGATAAGTTTTGTCTTAACGGATGAGTTTGAAGTTTCTGTGTTTTTCATTTTGTTTTAGTTTTAGGTTAAGTTATGTAAATTGTCTTATTTGTTGCCAAGTCGAGATTGAAATTCGCTTATTAGATTTTCATATTTTTTCAGAATTCTGTCCCAGTCTTTAAACTTTTCATCGTCTTTTGCACTTGCTTTTTCATCATCGGAATATTGGCTTTCAATTTTAACTTTATATGTAAGAGGCTTTGAATTACCAAGTTTCATTATAATTCTAGTCCTGATAGTTTTGCCGGAAAAAGTTTGAACCTTCCAAGCCGTCATTAAATAACTTGTGTTTATATCAGTCTGAACGATATCATCTATGTAGGTTTTAATAATTAGGTTGCCAATCTTCCAAGCATCATCACCAGTTAATTTTTTATTAATTTCAACGGCGAAGTCAGTATTTGCATTACCCGTTTTGGCAGAACCATCGTAAGCATCATCTTTTCTAAGGATAATATGTTCTTTTTTGTTAGGTTGTTGAATTCCTTTGTCTTTTAATCCAATGCACCACTTTCTTGTTTCTGTTAGAAATCCAATTTTTCTCACTTCGATTGTCTTACATTCTTCATGGTGAATTTCTATTGTTTGCGGAGCGGGCCCAAGTTTTTCGCCGTTTACATAAATTTCAGCATCGGATTCCGAAACTGTGACAACAATATGCCAAGTCCCGCAGAAAGTAATATTGGAAAATAAAATAAATAAAAGAATTAATAGTTTTTTCATATTGTCTGTTAGATTTTTTATTTCTGAAATATCCCTAATCAGATGTTTATATAAAAAATCAGCGTGGGACATTTAACAAGTCGCAGCAGAGGTATTCGGATACCAATTATACAAACAAGCTAAAGCCCACGCCTTGACGTGAACGTTTAGACTTGTCTTTGTATAATTTAAAATTTTCCGAATTTTCTGCTACAAGACAGTTAACGCTAATATGTTTTTTCTTTCTTTCTAGTTCATTTATTCATGTATTAATTAATACCAAATATAAGTTTTTTATAGGAATGAGTAAGATTTATGAGTAAAAAAGACAGCAAAAAGTATCCAATTTGTAAATTGTTTTTAAAATAATAGCTTTTTTGCCCATTTTGTTATATCGTATAAATTCGCATAAAACTCAAGATAATAGCAAATATTGTTTCTAAGTGTGTCGATTAATTGAACCTGTAAATATTCCGGTAATTAGCGGTTGAAATATCCCAAGTATAAAGTGCAGCGTAGGCTAGGTGAAAACACCCTGTGTTATGGGTTAAAACACCTACACGAGCATCCGCAAATCACCCATTTACATTAAATGTAAGTTATTATTCCTTTTTGTACTTGTTTTGTGTGAAAAAGTTCTTTACCCTTGAAGTGTTATTTAGAAGCTCCTTTTTATTACACCCGACTTTTTTCTATTTCAACACTTTTGTTCTGATAACTTTATAAAACATTACTTTTTTAATTTTCCCCACATGAAAAAACAAATTCTTTTAATCGCAAGTATTTTTGCTGCTGCTTTTTCTTTAAAAGCACAAAGCCCGGGCGCAACTTGCTCAAGCTCATATAGCGTTGCGTCTTCAGTATATCTTCCTAACATTATGCAAAACGCTTCTGATGGCTGGTTTGTTTTTTCTGCCAATTCGGGTTCTACAAGTATTACTATTAAAAACATTGCGCCTGCAACAAACAAAAAGATCAGAAAAATAAATATTCAAAGCGGAACCTGTTCAGGTCTTGTTTCTATTGCAGTTGATAGTTTAAGTTCACCAACGGATTCCACTTTACAAGTAAAAATTTATAATCTATCAAGTGGTAACATCTATTATATTACAACTCTTCGCCAAACTTCAATTGATTGTCCAAGTTGTACAAATGATACCGCTCTTTTTCATTTATTAACAGTGCCTGTTTATGGGCCTTGTCAAGTAACCGGAACTTGTACCACGGGCCCTGCTTGTGAATATGTATGTAATGGGAGTTTCGAGAACTTGTCTTCGGCTCCATCTACAATTACATTTGCGGGTTTAATCCCAATAGCAGCCGGATGGTCCACTTGTTTAAATTCAACGCCTGATTTGCATTTCACAACCGCTGCATCACCAGACGTTCAAGTACCCTGTAATTTCATGGGGTTTCAGAATGCATTAAATTTTGGTAGTGCCGCTAATTCGTATGCAGGTATATACACGAGCTCTAATTCTAATGGTCAATATGCAGAGTATATTCAGAATCAACTTACAACACCATTACCCTTAACGGCGAATCCTTCTTTTTATGAAGTTTCCTTTTACGTTTCAAGAGCCGAGCAAGCGCCAAACGATAATGTTTCTCTTGATGTTTTTTTACAAACCGGACCTACCTGCAATTCAGCAACCACCACACCGCTTACTTTTTCAGGTTTATTAATTCCTAATACAGCTGTTTACACTGAAACTAACTTAGCCGTCTTAAACGATGCCGTAAATTGGCGTCAAATAAAATTTATTTATTGTACCTATGGTGGTGAAGATGATTTAATAATTGGTAGCTACGATGGTTTAATGGGCGCTTCAATCACAGCACCAACTAGTACATGTGCAGGGATAACACTAGCATCCCTTGCAGGCGGTTACCTTTATATTGATGATGTGAGCATTAAAGATATGGGTTCTTTTAATCTTGCCTTTAGTCCTAATCCCGTTTGCCCAAATACTCCGATAAACTTTAGCGTTACAACAGGTTGTAGTAATTTTACTACTTCTCCAACATATTTTAACTGGAACTTTGGCGATGGTAATACACTTGCAGCCGCTAGCGGAACAGTTAGCCACCCTTATACTTTACCTGGCACATATGTTGTAACAGTTACAATTAATGCAGCTTCATCAGTAAGTATTTGTGGTGTTCCATTTATGCTTACACAAACCGTTACCGTAATTTCGGGTCCAACAGTAACCGCAGTTGCTTCACCTGTAAATATTTGTCCGGGTGGTTCAAGTACTTTAACCGCAAGTGGCGCTGTTACTTATACATGGAGCACAAGTGCTACATCGGCAGTTACAGCAGTAACTCCGGGTGCTACTACAGTTTATACTGTTACAGGTACTGGCCCTAATAGTTGTAAATCTTCTGCAACTGTTGCGGTTATAGTTAATCCAAACCCTGTAATAAATATTACAGCAAGTTCACAAACTATATGTTCAGGCACATCAGCAACACTAACCGCAAGCGGCGCATCAACATATACATGGTCACCCGGGGGCTCTTCGCTTAATCCAATTGTAGTTTCACCAATAACCACAACCATTTATACTGTTACCGGCACAAGTGCATCAGGTTGTATTGGCACAAAAACTATTTCTATTACAATTATTCCGGGTCCAACCATTACCGTAACAAAATCTCCTACCGGAAATGTTTGCCCCTTTACTCCGGTAACTTTAACGTATAACGGCGCATTAAGTTATGTAACTCAGCCGGGTACTTTAACAACTAATCCGATTATTGTTACGCCAAGCGTATCTACAATTTATACAATTACAGGTACTAACGCATCCGGTTGCACTACGTCAACAACTGCTTTAGTATTCGTTTATAATATCAATATAACTGTTGCTGCGAGTCCAAGTATTATCTGTTCTACTGGCACATCAACTCTTACGCATTCCAATTTAGGTTCTTTTAGCTCTTTCACTTGGCAACCAGGTGGCAGTAGTGCTCCGGGGCCTTATATTGTTTCACCTACTGTTACAACTACTTATACACTTTTTGGTAATTACTCATTTTTAGGCTGCCCTATTAGCAGAACAGTTACAGTAAATGTTATTCCAACACCAACAGTTATTCCTATAGCTTCGCCGTCCGTCATTTGTTCAGGGCAGGTTGTTACTTTAAGCGCCAGTGGTGCATTTAATTACACATGGTCGCCGCCTGGCTCAACAGGTGCAGTAATTACGGTTACGCCCACAACTTCTACAACTTATACAATTGTTGGTAAAATTGGGCCTTGTACCGATACCAAAACAATTAATGTAATCGTAAATCCTACACCAACAGTAAGTATTTCCGCTTCATCAACTACGCTTTGCGGCGGCGTGAGCTCAGCTACATTAACCGCCAGTGGAGCTACAAGTTATACGTGGAGCACCGGTCCTAATACAGCGGCGATTGTTGTTTCACCAACATCAAATACTATTTATACTGTTACCGGTAGTAATGGATCGTGCGTGAGCACAAAAACAATTTTGATCGTTGTGGTTCCAACGCCTTCTACTATTGCTGTCGTTAGTACAAATACTTATATATGTAATACTGGTACAACTTCCGTAACACTTTCAACTAATATCTCTAATCCTTCTCTTTACAATTTCTTTTGGTCGCCGGGTGGCTTTACCACCCCTTCAATTGTGGTAACCCCAACTGACAATACAGTATACACAGTTAATGTAACCGATAATGTTGGCTGTGGTTCCTCGTTAGTATCGAGTTTATGTGTTGATTTAGTTTCTAATTTATGTTGCTCTTCGAGCAATACGACTTTAACTAACTATACAATTACAGGTATTCCATACAGTTCACTTACTGCAATACCTAGAACAATTGTGATCAGTGGTGTTCTAACGGTCTCAGTTAATACCAAATGGTCAATGGTTACAGCAAGAATGTTAAGTGGCAGTAGAATTGACGTACTACCCGGTGTGCTTTTTTATGTGGATAATTGCAGATTCTTTTCATGTCAAGATATGTGGCAGGGTATTGTATTACAGCAATCCGCAGTCGGTACTGCCTCAATATATGCTCTTCAAAGCAAATTTGAGGATGCGTATCAAGCCGTTAAGCTGGATGCTAATAATAGCGCCTACAACACAAACATTCAACTTGAATATTGCTATTTCAACAAAAACTTCATAAGTGTTGATCTTGAAAAAGTCAGCTCGATAGTTTCCGGAAATTTACTGGCAACGAAAATTTGCACTTATATTACACAACCAAGTAATACTTCTCCGGGCGCAAGTTTGAAATGCAGTAGCTTTTATTCTCCCACTATTATTGGCAGAGGAAGTGTAGGGTGGAAATTAGATAATGTAGCATATGGTTTAGCTATTGGCACAACCACAGCAATTATTCCATTTGACAACTTTTTTGAAAATCTTGACAATGGTATCTATATGAACCAAAGCGGATTTGAAGTTTATAACGCTCGCTTTAAAAACATGGATGGTGTAAACCGCTTTTACGGCTCAAATCCTTACAGAAATGTTGGCGCAGCCATCTATGCTTTATGCAGCATAGCAACTGCAACAAATACTAATCATAAGTTATTTGTTCGAAATGGTGGATTTCAAAATGTTTGGCGCGGTGTTGCAACATACGGTATGACCGACACCAAAACTGTCGAAAGCGCTTTTACAGGAACTACAACATCATCTCCCCTTTGCACATCTGGCTGTATCGGTAACTTCGCTGTTTTTTATAATGACGCGAAACTCGTTGCAAAAACTTCAACTAATACTATCAATAATTTTGCAAACGGTATTGCAAATTATTTTTCTACTACTTCTGCCGCCCCTGGTTTTAGTTTAGGGATTGGAAACAATACAATTACCGCCAATGCAAATGGGTTTTCTAGTCTCCCGATAGAAGTAATGGATGCAAGTAATAATTTTACAGCTTCGGTTGGGTATCCTATATCCATTGCTGCAAACAAGATCAACAACTCAACAAATGGAATTTTTATCGAGAACATAAAAAGTGGTGCAAGAGCGAGTAATAATTTAATGACGGTTGGTGCCGGATCACTCTCATCTTCGTTTACCGGCATTTTCTGTAGCGGAACTTCCGGTGCTCTAATTGATAATAATAAAATCAACGGTACAAGCACATCTTTATCCAACTTAAGAGGTATTAATATGGCACTTAGTCCGCTTTGCGAGGTTGCCTGCAATACTTTAACCACCCTTCAGCAAGATCTTGTTTATTCCGGTCCAAACACAAGCACGCTCACCGGTTTTCACAATAACGTTTTTGGAACCTGCTTTGATGGTTTAGTATTAGAACTTAACGGCATTGTTGGAGTGCAAGGTTCGTCAGTCACTGCTAGTGGTAATATATGGCCCATTACAGCAACTTATGTAAATTCGCAAACTTTTACCGATGGTCCGGGAAGCGCAGCTACATTAACCGCATTGTGGGTAAATACCGGAGTTACTACTAACCCAACAAATAATCAAACTGGTGGTAGTGCTGGTCTTCATGATTATAATGCAAGTGGCGCACTTAATATTACAGGTTTTGCATCGATCGTTTGTCCAACCCCTCTAACAGCAGCAAGAGTTTTTACAGTTACCCCACCCTTTATCCCTCCGGCCCAAATGCAACCAGCAATGGACGCACAGTATAACGGCTTAATAAATACATCTACAACTTATTCAGTTTATAATAGCGAAACACACAACCTGCATAACAAACACGCTTACAGTGCAATAAAACGTGGTGATATAACTACGAGCGATGCCAATCTTTTAGCATTTTATAACGCTCATAAAACAGCAACAACAGGGCAGCTTGTAGAAGTTGATAGCTTATTGGAAAATTTCCAATTACCTGCCGCTTTATCGGCCAATGCCGCTATTACACCAACCTGCAATATCGATCAAAACCAAAAAAATCTAAATACTTTGCTTGCGAAACAATTGGCAAATAATTTAAATCCTTTCACAGTTTCTGAAATTAATTTGTTGTGGAGCATTGCTAAGAAATGTCCGTTTACCGATGGTAATGCAGTTTATCAATGCCGTGCATTATTACGCATTATTCATAACACATATATCGAGTTCGTTGATAGTTGTACAAGTGAAGCGAATAATGGTCGTTTATTGAAACCTTCTGTTCCAGAAAATAAAATCTTAGAGCAAGAAAATTCGTTTGTGCTTTATCCAAACCCGAATAACGGAAGTATGAATCTAATGTACCAGTTAAAGACAGTTCAGAAAGCTGTATTAAGTATTTATGATGTTACTGGTAAGTTGATCTTCAAAAAAGAACTGAATGCTAACTATACTCGCATGGAAATTGACTTGAAAGAAATCAAAGAAGGAATGTACTATTATAAAATCGAAAATGCCGATATAATACTAAAAACAGATAAGTTGATTATTATAAAATAAATCACTAAATTTAGGGGTAGCAAAATGCTACCCTTAAATTTTAATGAAAAAAACCATAATAATATTTCTTTTAATGCTGAACCTCCACCCTTTTGGGGAGAATACAAAAGGGGTATCACAAAATCTTGTTCCAAATTGGAGTTTTGAAACATATTCATCTTGTCCATCAGTTGGAAGTGAAATTTACTACGCCGTACCATGGTTTGGTCCCCAAACAAATAGTTCGGATTATTTCAATATTTGTTCTTCAGTTTTCAGCGTTCCTTATTGTGGTGCTGGATTTCAATACGCTAAAGCTGGTAATGCTTTTGCAGCAATATATCTTAAAAATGGGGGGGCAACGTACCGCGAATATGTTCAGGTTCAACTAACAAACACTTTGGTGGCTAATGCCTGCTATTATGGTGAATTTTTTATTAATATGTTTAATAAATCTGGAACCGCAGTTAATAATGCCTCAGCGCATTTTTCCAATTTGCCATATACGATCACCGGTACTGCTAGCGAACTTGCGGTTCCTCCTCATATAACAAATTATGGCAACCCTGTTATTTCAGATACGTTAAATTGGGTGAAAGTAGCAGGGGTCTACCTTGCAAATGGCACTGAAAACTATATTACGATTGGCAACTTTAAAAATGATGCAAGCACTACAATGTCTGTCATCCCAACTGGTTTTGTTAATGTTGGCTATTATTATATTGATGCTGTTTCTGTTTATTCTCTAAACCCCTCAGGCCCTTTTCCTTGGTCATATAGGGATACTATTGTAAACTTCGGGGATAGCGTTTACATCGGCAATTATTTAGGTGGCGGCTTTTCAAGTAATTGGTATTTACAAAGCGGTGGTTTTATAAAAAACGGCTCAGGTATTTACGTTAAACCAACTATTACAAGCAATTACATTGTTCAATTTACAATTTGCGGTGTACCACATGCCGATACTTTAAAAGTAACTGTAAATGGCGGGGCAGACATTAATGAGTTAGGGGTTCAGAATTCAAATTTCTTAGTAAGCCCTAATCCTAATAACGGTTTAATTTCCATTGAAATTACAAATAAAGAATTTGTGCTTGAAGATGCAAGTTTAAAAATTGTAAATGTTATTGGAGAGGAACTAAAAAAAGAAAGACTGAATTCTAAAAAACAATCTTTCGATCTTTCAGAATTGCCAAACGGAATTTATTTTTTAGAGCTACGACAAAAGGATAGAGTTATTGTGAGTAAGAAAATTGTCAAACAATAAATCCTTAAATTTAAGGGTAGCAAATACTATCCTTTTTTTATTAATGAAAAAAACAATCATTATATTTTTTTTCCTGTCAGGCTTTTTAAAGTCTCAAAACTTAGTTCCTAATTGGAGTTTTGAAACCTATACTTTATGTCCAAATAGCGGTGGCCAAATTAACAGCGCAGTTCCGTGGGTTGGTCAGAGCACAAATAGCTCGGATTATTTTAATGCCTGTTCAACAAATGCATTAAACGTTCCTTATGCAGCATCCGGCTTTCAATATGCTAAAAATGGTAACGGATTTGCTGGTATTTGGACAATGGACCCTCCAGGGAGTGATTATCGAGAGTACATTCAAGTGGCAATGATTGATACTTTTACTGCCTACAAATGCTACTTTGTTGAATTCTACACTAACCTAAATAATGATGTAAGATGGGCCACAAACAACATTGCTGCAAATTTTTCTAAACTTCAATGGTCAAATACGGGGACTGGCTTTGTTTTGACTTTACCGCAGCACATAACAAATTATAATAATCCAATCATTAAAGACACTTTGAATTGGACTAAAGTTTCTGGCATTTATGTGGCTGGCGGGGGAGAAAAATATTTAACGATTGGTAATTTTAAAAATGATGTTTTAACTGATACAAGCAAAATTAACCCTTTTGCTAATGGCGCCGGTGCATACTATTATTTCGATGCCGTATCGGTTTACTCCTTAAATCCGAGTGGCCCATTTCCTTGGTCTTATCCTAGTGCTACAATAAACTCTGGCGATAGCGTTTATATTGGTAATACAATGGGTGGTAGTTTTAACAGCAACTGGTACACTTTGCCCGGGCCAACGTTTGTAAAAAATGCACCTGGCTTTTACTCGAAACCTGTTATAACAACAACTTATATTGTAACCTATACCATTTGTGGTGTTGCAAACAGCAATACTTTAACCGTTACAGTAAATGGAGGTGCCGGAGTTAAGGAGTGGGAAGTTTTGAATTCGGAGTTTGTTGTGAGCCCGAACCCGAATAATGGATTAGTCCAAATCGAAATTTTAAACAACGAATTTGCGATTGAAAATTTGGAAATAAAAATCGTAACGATCTTAGGTCAGGAAATGAAAAAAGAAAAATTGAATTCAAAGAAACAATTATTTGATCTTTCAGAATTACCGAACGGCATTTATTTTTTAGAGCTACAACAAAAGGATAGAGTTGTTGCAGTGAAGAAGATCGTAAAGCAATAATTTGGCCGTTCCCTGCGGGTCGCGCTTTTCATTACAATCTTTTTTTCTTCGCACAAACCCTGCAAAAAAAGGATTTCCAATACACTTCAAAAATTGCTGTTTAAAAAGTTGATTAAAAAAATAAATTAATTAACTTTAAGAATTATATTTAATTTGATGAATAAAAAAGTTAGAGTTTACGAAGAGAGAATATGCTGTACCTTATTTGTACCTTATAAAAGAATTAGATATGCAAAATATTGAAATTCAAATAGTTAAATATTGTAAATATATTAAGGTGCCTAAAGTAATTGACCAAAACTAATTTAAATGCTAACTCATAGATCAGAAGTTCCCATTCGATTCAGTGAAGTAGATTCTTTGCGTGTAGTCTGGCATGGACATTATTTGAAATTTTTTGAAGATGGACGAGAACATTTCGGTAAGGAGTTTGGTTTGGGATATCTTGATATTTTTAATGCCGATGGTTTGGCAGTGCCCATCGTTGATGTGTCGGTTCAATACAAAAGACCTCTGGAATATGGCGATACAGCCATTATAGAAACGATATTTGTTAACTCACCCGCCGCAAAATTAATTTTCGAATATAAAATTTACAGCGCCAAGCATAATTATCTGGCCTGCACCGGTAAAAGTATTCAGGTATTCATGAATGCCATCAATAAGGAATTATACATCACCAATCCGCCATTTTTCGAGGCATGGAAGGCTAAACACAAACTACCATAGAACGTTTCTCATTATTGATTTGTCATGCTTAGGAACGAAGCATCTGAACTAATTAGAACAGATGTTTCGCGGATAAATAAGACATCTGCGCTCATCTGCGTGAAACAGGAACTTTTTAGAAAACGATGAACTCCTCAGGGTTAATTGGCAAACCGTTATGCCATAATTCGAAATGCAAATGCGGTCCTTTGCTGGTTTCGCCGGTGTTGCCAATTACAGCAACCGGCTCGCCTGATTTAACACGGTCGCCCGGTTTTTTTAAAATGCTCGAATTATGTTTATAAATACTCATCAGATTATTTTCGTGCTGTATCTGAATAATGTAACCGTCGTTGGGTGTAAAGCCCTGATATACCACCGTACCATCTAAAGTTGATTTAATGAATTCGTCTTTTTTCGCTACAACATCCACGCCAAAATGCTGATCAGTTAAATTGAACGAAGTTGTAACAATGCCTTTAACAGGACTAAAGAACAGATAACTGGCTAATTGATTTTTTTTAATATTGGCTCCGGCAAACTGCAAAGAGCTGGGTTCATTTTCAACATCTTTTCTGAATTGAATATCTGTTTCGCTTGGTTTTGTATTTACTTTCTGAAATTTTCCGCTGGTATCTTTTTGTGGTTTATTAGTTGCGCGCTCTAAACTATCCGAAAGTACATTCACTAAATTATTCATGTACCAGTCACGCGAGCTAAGTGTTTGTTGTAAAGAATCGGCTTTTATGCTGAGTTCTAAAAGCTCGCGACGCTCAGCTATGTTCCCATAACCCGGAATGTATTCCCGCAAAGAAGTAAATGCAACCAAACTGATCACTAAAGTGGTCATGATAATGGTAACCGCTCCAATTAAGATCAGTAAACCTAATGGCGATGAGCGGAATGAAAATGTTTCGCCAAAGGTTTCATCATTAAGAATAACCAACCTGTACTTATTTTTAAGTTGGTCGGTAAATATTTTCCAGCGGCTATTTTTGTCTTTTGCCATTTGCGGCCTAAATATCCGTAAAATTTCTTTATGGCCTGATTTTCAGGACACTTTTAGGCTATTTAGACTCAATTTTTACTTATTTTTAACAAGAAACTTGCAAGACAATAAAAGTTTCCATAGTTTTGTGCCCGAAATCGACTGAAATGGAACCCGCAGTAAAAATAATGTTAGGCGCTCAGGAATTGTTCTTTAAGTATGGAATAAAAGCCATTACCATGGATGATATTGCAAAACATTTATCGATGAGTAAAAAAACAATTTATCAGTACTATAAAGAAAAAGATGAAATTGTTTTGAGTTTAATGGCCGAAAAAATAAAAGAAGATGAGGAAGTGTTTTCAAAAATGCACAGAGAGGCCGAAAATTTCATTGAAGAATTATTTGGTTTGATGAAATGCATGACAGATAACATTGGGAAGATAAATCCTGTTTTATTTTATGAATTACAAAAATTTTATCCTGAAGCCTGGGCAAAATTCACGCACTTTAAAGAGCACGTTATTCGTAAAATGGTGGAAGACTCTTTAAAAAGAGGCCAGGCTCAAGGTTATGTTCGTGAAGACATTAATACTGGCATCCTATCACGATTAAGAATGGAAGAAATAGAATTGGGCTTTAATTCAAATGTATTTCCATCCGATAAGTTTAACCTTCTCGATGTTCAATTAGCCATGACAGAACATTTTTTTTATGGCATATGTACTTTAAAAGGACATAAATTAATAAACAAGCATAAGGAAGTTACAGAAGACGAATAGAATTTAAAATAAAGAAATGAAAAAAATTGTTACATCATTACTACTGGTTTTTTGCATAGGCAGCAAGGCTCAAACCGGCAGCGGTGGAAGTGCTTATAGCCTTCAGCAAGCTGTGGATTATGCTTTTAAGAACAGTCCCAGTGTACTTAACTCCGAATTGGACGCAACGAGCAGTGTTTACAGAAAACGGGAGCTTCTTTCGGTAGGTTATCCCCAGATCAGCAGCAGTGTTGATTTTAAGGATTACATTAATATTCCGACTTCGTTATTACCGGCTCAGTTTTTTGGCGGTCCGGCGGGTAGTTTTATTCCTGTAAAATTCGGAACAAAATACAACGCAACGGTGGGCCTAAGTGCCTCGCAGCTGGTATTCAGTACCGATTATTTTTTCGGGACAAAGGCCGCAAAACAATTGGTTAATTTAAGCACGATAAGTATAACTCGCACCAAATCTGAAGTTGCCGCGCAAGTTACCAAAGCATACTATGGCGTATTGGTTAGTAAGGAAAGGGTAAAACTTTTAGATGCAAATGTTGTTAAACTCCAAAAAGTATTTTCTGACACTAAGGCATTGAACGCTCAGGGATTTGTGGAGAAAATTGATGTTGACAGAATAGAGGTAACTCTAAATAATTTAATGTCCGAAAAAGAGAAAGTAGATCGATTGATCCAAATGAGTGAATTGTTATTGAAATTCCAAATGGGATATAAAGGTTCAGATAATTTAATTTTGAGCGATTCACTTAATATGGATTCAGGAAAATTCGAGAATCTTGGTATGAAGCCTGATATCTCATCACGTTCAGAATTGAAATTGCTGGAAACACAGGGCGTAATGCTTGATATTGACGTAAAGCGCTTAAAATGGGGCGCCTTACCTACCATAGCTGCATATGGAGCATTGAACTATAATGCGCAACGAACCGAATTCGATCTGTTTGATGCTTCAAAGGACTGGTATAATATTTCTTTGATCGGCGCCACTCTTAATTTGAATTTGTTTAATGGATTTCAGCGTTACAGCAGAATTCAGCAGGCAAAAATTGCATTGACTAAAAATAATAATAGTATCACTCAGTTTAAAATGGCCGCTGAATTGGAAGCTTCTATGGCTTCTATCACCTATAATAATGCCTTATCAAGTATTCAAACTCAAAAGAGAAATCTTGAACTGGCTCAAAGCATATTTGAGGTAACACAAAAAAAATATACGGCAGGAGTTGGTTCAAATACTGAATTGATCAATGCCCAGACCTCCATTAAAGAAGCGGAAACAAATTATTTTGGAGCCTTATATGATTTACTGATCGCAAAAACGGATTACCTTAAAGCAACAGGGGCGCTTGTAAAATAACAATATTAAAAAACAAAAATATGTCACAATTAAAATTAAAAAATCTTTCTGTTGCCGCCTTGGCACTTGGTCTTATTCTTTCATCTTGCGGTGGTGGTGATGACTCAAACAATCTGGAAGCATTAAAAAAGAAACAAGCCGAGTTAAAAACTGAGCTTGCCAGCCTCGCTACACAGATATCAAAACTCGAAGGTGATTCGGCGAGCAAGTCTGTATTGGTAGAAGCCAATGCAATTATTCCAACCGTTTTTAAAACCTACATTAATGTTCAGGGTCGTGTTGATGCGGACGAGAACGTAGCTATCTCTGCAGAAATGCCGGGCACCATCACAAAAATAAATGTGAAGGTGGGCGATGAAGTAAGTAAAGGACAGGTATTGGCCGAAACAGATGCTCGTGCCATGCAGCAGGCATTATCTGACATGCAAACCAATTTAGATCTGGTAAATCAATTGTATGAAAAACAAAAAGCATTGTGGGATCAGAAAATAGGAACTGAGATACAATTCTTGCAAGCTAAAACCCAAAAAGAGAGTATGGAGAAAAAAATGGGAAGCGTACAGGAACAAGTTCGTATGTCCAAGATCATTTCTCCTATCGACGGGACCGTTGATGCAGTCGATATTAAATTGGGGCAGCTCACTGCACCGGGCATGCCGGCTATTCGCGTTATTAATTTCAATAACTTAAAAGTGAAGGCTGATCTTGCAGAGAGCTATGCTTCTAAAGTTCATAAAGGTGATGAGGTGTTGATCCGTTTTCCGGATTCAAAAGATACGTTGGTATCATCTGTAAATTATTCTGCAAGGGCCATCAGTGCTTTGAACAGAACATTTGGAGTTGAGATCTTATTGGATAACAAAAAAGAATTTCATCCTAATCAGATCGCCATTTTGAACATTAACGATTATAGATCAGAGAAACCGGTTATTTCGGTACCATTAAATTACATTCAAAAAGATCTTAAAGGTCAGACCTTTGTTTTAATTGCAGATGGCAAAAAAGCAGCCAAACGTAACATTACTTTAGGAAGAGAATACAACGGAGTTGTTGAAATTAAAGAAGGGTTGAGTGACACTGACCTATTGATAACATCCGGCTATGATGGACTTAATGAAGGAGACGCTATCAAGGTTAAGAACTAGAAATTATAAATTAAAATAGTAGGCAGCGGCAGCGGGCAGTCCGGATAATTATCGGGATCTGCAAACTGTAAACTGCAAACTCAATACTGAAAACAATGGATTTCAAACAATTTAAACCAAGCAGTTGGGCAATAGACAACAAAACAGCGGTCTATATCTTAACTATCATCATAACCTTTGCAGGTATTTCCTCTTACAATAAATTACCGAAAGAAAGCTTTCCGGATATTGTTGTACCGAAATTTTTCGTGAGTACGGTTTACGCAGGTAACTCGCCAAGTAACATCGAAAATACAGTTACCAAGCCTTTAGAAAAGAAGTTGAAATCAATCCCGGGAGTTAAGAAATTAACGAGTAACTCCATGCAGGACGTTTCTTTAATTACCGTAGAATTTAATACCGATGTTAAAATTGATAAAGCACGCCAATCGGTAAAAGATAAAGTGGATGAGGCAAAATCCGATCTTCCAACCGGATTATCACGTCAGCCTTTTATAAAAGAATTGGCATTTTCAGAATTGCCCATCATGTACATCAATATTGCCGGAGACATTGATCTGAATAAATTAAAAGAATACGCAGATGACCTGAAAGATAGAATAGAAAGCTTAAAAGAAATTACCGAGGTTAAAATGGTGGGTGCGCCTGATCGAGAAATTCAGATAAACTTAGACATGTTCAAGATGCAGGCAGCGCAGTTAGGCATGCAGGATCTGGAGCGCGCGATAGGTTCTGAAAATATCACCATAAGCGGTGGCCAGATCCCTATGGATGGAACGAAACGTACGATCAGTGTTAAGAACGAATTTAAGACTATAGATGAATTAAAGAACATCGTGATCGGTTCGCAATCAGGAGCAAGATTATACTTAAAGGATTTTGCGGATGTAGTGGATACAGTGCGAGAAGCAGAAAGTTTTGCAAGGTTGGCCGGAAAAAATGTGATCACTTTGAACGTTATTAAACGTGCCGGCGAAAACTTAATTTCAGCATCTGATAAAATTAAAGCGACGATCGAAGAACTTAAGAAAACTTCTTTCCCAAGTAATATCGATATTAAAATTACGGCTGATCAATCGGATAAAACTAAGATCACTTTGCATGACCTGATAAACACCATTATCATCGGATTCATTCTGGTAACCTTGATCTTAATGTTCTTCATGGGAGTTACTAACGCTCTGTTCGTTGCTCTTTCAGTTCCTTTGTCTATGTTCATCGCGTTTTTATTCATGCCAAGTATTGGCTTTACCATGAATATGATCGTACTCTTTGGATTTTTATTGGCTCTGGGTATCGTTGTGGATGATGCCATTGTGGTGATCGAGAACACACATCGTATATTTGATAATGGTAAGAAGGACATTAAAACTGCCGCGAAAATGGCTGCCGGCGAAGTGTTTTTGCCTGTGTTAAGCGGCACCATAACAACTTTGGCGCCCTTTATTCCGCTTGCGTTCTGGACCGGTGTTATCGGGAAATTCATGTTCTTTTTACCTGTTACTTTGATCATAACATTAGTTGCATCTTTATTTGTTGCCTATATCATTAACCCTGTATTTGCGGTTGATTTCATGAAGTCTCACGACGAGGAAAAGAAAAATTACGGAGGCATTAACCGTAAGGCCTGGCTGCGTTTATTGGTTTATGCAATTGCAGCATTTTTATTTTATGTTAAAGGAAGCATGGCTTTTGGTAACCTCATGGTGTTCTTCGCTTTATTCATGGTAATTCACCGTTTATTCTTATACAAGGTCATAGAAAATTTCCAGACCAAAGCATGGCCGGCATTTCAGCGCGGTTATACCAATTTATTGATATGGGGATTAAAACGTCCGGGCAAATTATTATTCATGACATTAGGTTTATTTATTTTATCAATTGTATTGATGAATGTTCGTAAGCCAAATGTTGTGTTCTTCCCGCAAGGCGATCCAAATAACATCTTCGTGTATGTAAAATTGCCGGAAGGAACAGATCCTTCTAAAACCAATGAGGTAATGAAAGAGGTAGAGAAAAAAGTGAATGGCATTATTGGTGAGAATAATGAGATCGTTTCTTCTTTGATCACAAACGTAACCATTGGTGTAACCGATCCTCAGGATGAAGATCAGAGCTCTTATTCCAATCGCGGAAAGATCGCTATCAACTTTGTGCAGTTCAGCGAACGCCACGGAAAGAGCACAATGGAATATCTGAAGAAATTACAGGCTTATAAATGGAACATTGCAGGCGCTGACATTACTTGTAATAAGGAGCAAGCTGGTCCACCGGTTTCCAAGCCCATCAACATAGAAATCAAAGGTGATAAATTTGAAGAGCTGGTTAGTAATGCAAAAGCGTTAAAGCGCTTTATTGAAGCAGCAGAAGTTCCAGGAGTTGCAGAATTAAAAACAGACTTTGTGGATAACAAACCTGAAATCATTTTCGATATCAATCGTGAGCGCGCTAACCGCGAAGGAATTTCTTCTGCGCAATTGGCCATGGAGATCCGTAAAGCGGTTTTCGGTATTGATAACCCAAGCAAATTCAGAGATGCTAATGATGAATATCCGATCCAGTTGCGTTATAAATACGAACAACGTACCAATGTTGAGCAAATTAAGAATTTGAAAATTACGTTCCGTGACATGAACATGGGCGGCATGTTGCGTTCAGTTCCTCTATCAGCATTTTGTGATATTCGCTACGAAAACACCTATGGTGGAATAAAACGTAAACAGAATAAACGCGTGATCACTTTAGCGTCGGATGTACTCGAAGGATTTAATGCGAATAACGTAGTTGCTAAAGTTCAGGAAGCAGCGAAAGATTTTAAACCTACAGGTTCAGTTGAAGTTAAATTTACAGGGCAACAAGAAGAGCAAGCAGAAACAGGCGCGTTCTTGGGCGGTGCTTTAATGACCTCGATCGGAATTATTTTGCTGGTGCTTGTAATTCAGTTTAATTCTATCGGTAAATCAATTATTATTTTGTCAGAAATTATTTTAAGTGTGATCGGTGTACTATTAGGTACAGCCATATTTAAAATGGACATGAGTATTGTTATGACCGGTATTGGTATTGTGGCCTTAGCGGGAATTGTGGTGCGGAATGGAATTTTGCTCGTGGAGTTTGCCGAAGAGGCCCGTGCCAAAGGTGTGAGTTTATGGGATGCAACTGTTGATGCAGGCCGTACACGTATGACCCCGGTTATATTAACTGCAACTGCTGCTATTTTAGGCTTGATCCCTTTAGCAGTTGGATTGAATATTGATTTTGAGGAATTGTTGGCGCATTTTTCACCGAACATCCATTTTGGTGGAGATAACGTTGTGTTTTGGGGGCCTTTAAGCTGGACCATGATCTTTGGTTTGAGTTTCGCAACATTCTTAACTTTGTTATTGGTGCCGGCAATGTATTTAATTGCTGAACGTTTAAAACGTAAAGCTGTTATTATTCTGGCACACTACGATCTTCCAAAAGTGTTGATGTATGTTCCTCTATTCATTGGTGCCTGCCGTTTGGTTCTTTGGCTGCAAAGAAAAAAGCTGGATTACGGAAATTTGGATTATTAAAGCGCCTGTCAGCATACCTGTCAAAATTTTAAACTTTGACAGGTATGCCGCTTTTATCCGATTTTTCAGTGTCATCCGCGTTCCATTTTGTTCCCTGAAGCCATATTTCAATGCAAAAATCCATTTAGTTTCACTTTCGCCTGTTTTATCAAACGCTATTATTGTTAATTTTAATCCTTAATAGCCTTTCATGCCGTTTAAACAATTTTCGATACTTTATTTTTTTATTGTTGCTTTCGTTTTTTTGAACTCCTGTAAGGAAGAAGAAAAGAAAGTAGAAGAGAAAAAAATTATTGTAAGAAAGATCCAGGATGTAAATGCATCGGTTTCTGATGAAATTGCAGACATGTTTTCCAAACAGGTAAACGATCACGAACTTATTTTAGTCAACGATACTGTAAACACCATTGCTTACTATAAAGATCTTTATAAAGACAAAGCCTTACTTTTTACGAATAAAGGAAAATATACAGAACTTGGCGATTCTCTTATTAAACTCATTGCAGATGCCAGGTATTATGGTTTGTACCTGAACGATTATAACTACAAACGTTTAACAGAGCTGAATCAAAAATGGTTCAATGTAAAGGATAGTATGTTCGATGCTTTTGCCCTGGCCGAAAGTGAGATCTTGCTGAGCGATGCTTATTTTAAATTTGGAGCGCATTTGAACAAGGGAAGATTTTATCCCGACAGTTTATTGCTGGAATGGAATCCGAAAAAACTGGATACGAACTGGGTGAGCATTTTAAAGTTTGGAATAGAACATAAAAAATTACGGACAGCGTTTGATTCACTTGAGCCACAGCACGAAGGCTACAAATTTCTGAAACACGAACTTCATAAATACATTCTGGATAATGAGAAACTCGATTGGGATTCGATCTCGTTCGTGAATGTTCAGGATACAAATTTATTGTACAGTCAAATTAAGAACCGATTGCTTATTACCGGTGATTATGACAGTCTGACGAAAGGGAACGACAGTGTGAAACTTGCAAAGGCCATTAAAAAATTCCAGAAAAAAATTAACCTGGAGCCCGATGGTAAATTGGGAAAATACACTAAACAGGCTTTAGGCTATAATAAAGAAAAAATAATCCGCCAAATGGAAATGGCTTTAGAGCGTTGGCGTTGGGAGCCAAGGGAGTTCCCTAAAAAATATTTCTGGGTCAACATTCCCTCGGCCGATCTGCACATCTGGGAGTACGACAAAAAGAAAAAAATTGACACTTTGGTTTTAAGATCGAATGTTGTGGTTGGAAAACCCGAAACACAAACACCATTGGTAAAAAGCAAGATCAATTACATGCTGGTCTATCCATACTGGAGTGTGCCATACAGCATTGCCTGGAAAGAGATCTTGCCAATGGTACAGGCCGATACAAGTTATTTACGAAGAAAAGGTTTTGAATGCGTGGATGGAAAGGGAAGGGTATTGGATATTTCAAAACTGAAATGGAAAAAATACACTAAAGATTATTTGCCTTTTAAATTTCGTCAGCGCATCGGAGGAGATAATAGCTTAGGCATCTGTAAGTTTAATTTCCACAATAAATACGGCGTGTACATGCACGACACAAACAGCAAGCGTTATTTTAAAACTTTTTACCGCTGGCAGAGCCATGGCTGTGTGCGCCTCGAAAAATTCATTGAAACGGCCAGGTTTTTGATACGTGACGACACACTGAAAATTCCTTATGATACTTTAATGGAATCTTTTGTAACGCCTATACAACGACAAATTAACATAAAAAAACCTGTACCCATTTTTATAAAGTATTATACGGTGCGTGCTGATGATTCAACGGGATTGCATTTTTATATCGACATTTATCGTAAAGATGAAAAGATGATGAAGATGGTTTATAAATAGGATTTCCTGATTAAAAACATTCGCCGGCAGTGAAATAAAATCCGTGATTGTATTTGTCTGAATAGCCGTAATCAACTCTCAAGTTTAACCTTTCTTTTTTGAGTAAAGCAAGCCTTATACCGAGACCATAACTGTACTTTAAATGCGTATTTTGAAATTCATTTATGTTTTTGTAAACATTTCCAATGCCGCCAAAAGCGCAGGCACTTATTCTATCATATATTGGCTGCCGAATTTCGGTAATGAACGTTACCATGCTGTTGTCGCGAAATCTTCCTTGATAAAAACCTCTCATATTATTTGAGCCGCCAAGCATGGCTAATTCTCTTATGGGGCAATCTCCAATGGTAGAATAGTTGTAAAGCTGCATTGCCAGAACTGTGTTTTGAAAAAATTTCCGGAAATAGCGAATGTCGGTTACTGATTTATAAACATCAAAATTGGAGCCTATCGCTTTATTAAAAGACGTCAACATAGTTTGAAAAAAGAACCCTTTTGTTGGCCAAAAGGAAGAGTTTCTGGAATCATAGCTAAAACTGAATCCTCCACCTGAAACAATGTAAGGCTTTTTACCAACGAAATCGCTCGTATCAAAAATGCTTCCGGGGTCTCGGCTATTGACAAAATATAAATTTTGATACTCAAAGATCAAGCCTACAAAAATATTTTTGGCAACTTTAATTTTGAAATGCGGAAGGATATGAAGTTGATTAAACGAGTATCTGCATTTATATTCGTCTTTGGTATTTGGTCCAATACCCCAAAATTTATCCGGAAAATAGCTGTGAGATATCATTAGATAAAGGATGTATTTTTCCTTTGGAAAAAAAATAGAAGCATCAATAGCTTGAACATTTTGTTGTCGTTGCGTAAAAATGGCAAGGCCTTGTATTATCGAGGTTCTTGTTAGAGAATCGTTTTTATGAGTTGTTTTGAACGACAAGGAGCCAGATAAACCATACGCGAATCCGGTTTCAGGTGTTCTAAAAAGAGCGGGAATAATAAGGTAGTTTAGATTTTTGGACGTATCCTGCCTGAACTGAGCGGATAACGCCAGCGAGGAACAAATAAATATGAGGATCAGTTTTTTCAAGCCTTAAACTAAAACGCCCCTTTATCGTGGTAACGAATGAGGGGCGTTTAATTCATATAATTAATTAATTATTCTATAAATAATGGGCGTTTTTCCATCATGGTATTTACTTTTTTTCTGATCTTTAATAACTCTTTTGGGTTATTTCTGTTCATCAAAGCGGCATCAATTAATTCAACCACCTTCAAACAATCCTTTTCCTTTAAACCACGAGAAGTTATTGCCGGCGATCCGATCCGAATACCTGAAGTAACAAATGGCGATTTATCATCAAAAGGTACCATGTTCTTATTTACAGTAATATCCGCTTCGCCTAAAGCTTTCTCAGCTTCTTTCCCGGTAATATTTTTACTACGAAGATCTATGAGCATGCAATGGTTATCGGTACCACCTGAAATGATTTTGTAACCTTTTGCGATCAACGCATTCGCCATGGTTTGCGCATTTTTAATTACCTGCACGCAATAGATCATGTAATCATCACTTAAGGCTTCGCCAAAAGCAATAGCCTTTGATGCAATAACGTGCTCTAACGGTCCGCCTTGTGTACCCGGGAAAACAGCAGCATCTAAAATGGCGCTCATCATTTTTATTTCTCCTTTCGGGGTTTTATCTCCCCATGGATTTTCAAAATCTTTACCCATCATGATCATACCGCCGCGAGGACCGCGTAATGTTTTATGTGTGGTCGTAGTAACAATGTGGCAATGTGGCAATGGATCATTTAAAATTCCTTTTGCGATTAAACCGGATGGATGAGAAATGTCGGCCATCAATAAAGCCCCAACACTATCAGCAATTTTACGTAAACGCACGTAATCCCAATCGCGTGAATTGGCAGAGGCACCACAAATGATGAGTTTTGGTTTTTCGGTTTTTGCAGTTGCTTCAACGGTATCGTAATTAATTCTTCCTGTACTTTCTTCAACACCATAAAAAGTGGGGCGGTATAATTTACCTGAAAAATTCACGGGCGATCCGTGGGTAAGGTGTCCACCGTGAGATAGGTTGAATCCTAAAATGGTATCACCTGGTTTTAAAACTCCTAACATTACGGCGGCGTTGGCTTGTGCACCCGAGTGCGGCTGTACGT
>JANYIQ010000118.1 GCA_025362575.1 Bacteroidia bacterium | reverse complement strand
GAAAAACGAAGGCGCGGCCATTCCTAAAACAGAAAGCACAAGGGACAATTTATCATAGAATGTATTTCGTTTTACGGCGGCAACAATTCCTAAAAACACACCAATAATGGTGGCGATAATAATTGAAGTGAAGGCTAGAACTGCAGTTTCGGGTAAAGTTTCCAAAATTATGTCGGATACCCTTCGTTTCGAGATATAGGATCGCCGTAGATAGGGCACCTTGAGTACCACAACCTTGTTATTTCCCACTTTAAAAAGGGGAGTCCAGGTATATTTATCAGGGTTTAAATACCAATGACTTTCAGTAGCTTTATAGTCGTGAACGGAAACTACAAAGAGATCGTTCAGATAAAGGGCGTATTGTTCCATTACGGGAAGGTCGGTACCAAGATCGCGGTGAATGGCCTCAACAGCCTCTTTATTAGCACGCTGACCCAACATAATAGAGGCAGGATCGCCTGGTAAAACGTTAAATAGGAAGAAAACCGTAGTTATTACACCAAGTAAAACAATAACTCCGTAAATGCATTTTTTGGCAATAAATTTTAACACAAAACTTGGGTTTTGAACAAAGTGCTAATTAAATAAAAATTAAGCTGATATAAAACTGTTTTTAGATAAAGTTTACTTTTGTACACTTATGTTAATTCCCCCTTTCGTTAAAAAATATGGTCTTTTTGTTGTTTTTCTGACAATCAGCCTTTTCATGCCTGCTCAAAAGGTAGGCGTGGTATTGAGTGGTGGCGGGGCAAGCGGACTATGTCATATAGGAGTTTTAAAGGCTTTAGAGGAGAATAATATACCAATAGATTACATTGCCGGCACCTCAATTGGGAGTTTAATAGGTGCCTATTATGCGGCAGGTTTTAGCCCAACTGAGATCGAAGAACTGGTAAAAACCGGCTTTTTTCAGAAAATAACCAGGGGGGACATGCCAATTAAGTACTCTTATTTGTTAAAAATGAGGAATGATTATGCTTCCTGGGTAAAATTTAAGATTTCTCTTGATACTAAATTTCTGAATAACCTTCCTACTAACGTGATCAACTCCATTCCGATCGATTATTACCTGATGGAGACCTTTTGCGGCGCCAATGCCAGAGCAAAAAATAATTTTGACAGTTTAATGGTGCCCTACAGATGTGTGGCTTCGGATGTTGAAAATAACAAGGAGGTGGTTTTAAAAGATGGTGACCTTTCATCAGCGATCAGGGCAAGTATGAGTTATCCATTTTATTTGCGACCAATTTACATTGATAATAAATTGTTGTTTGATGGCGGATTGTATAATAATTTCCCCACTGATGTGATGTATCGTGACTTTTTTCCGGATTTCATTGTTGGTTCATCGGTTGCTGAAAAACCACTTTCACCCGGAGACGACAATCTGTATTTACAATTACGGCATTTAATGATGCATCAGAACGGTTTTAATCCTGTTTGTGAGAACGGAGTTTTAGTAGAACCCTGGAGTGACATCAATGTTTTTAATTTTGAAGACGCACAAAGGCTCATTGACAGTGGCTATGCAGCTACGATGAGGCAGATACCTCAAATAAAAAAGCAAGTTGAACGAATGGCTAATAATGATGAATTAAAAGCCAAACGTATTCAATTCAGAAATGCAGCGAATCCTGATAGTATTGTATTTAATGATGTAGAGGTGGTTGGAGTAAATAAGAGTGTTCAGAGATTTTTGAAGAGCAGTATTTTTTATCATGACAAACCGTTTACTTTGACGAGATTAAAGAAGCAGTATTTTCGGTTAACATCAGATGACAAAATAAAATCTGTTTATCCTATTGCAATAAAAGACACCGCGTCGGCTTTTTATAAATTGAAAATACTGGCCAAAAAAGAAAAGAGTTTTTATCTTGAGATAGGCGGTAATATTTCTAACAGACCGATCAGTGAGGCTTTTTTAGGATTACAGTACAGTTATCTGGGAAGAATAGGATTTACTGCCTATGCCAATGGATATTACGGGAAGCTCAACAGTAGCAGTCATGCTAAATTGCGATTCGATTTTCCAACCCGTGTACCTTTTTACATCGAGCCAAGTTTTACCTATTCGCATTGGGATTATTTTAAAAGCAGCGTTTTGTTTTACGATTTTGAAAAACCGGCTTATTTGATACAGGATGATGTTTTTGGCGAATTAAATTTAGGTTTACCACTTGGCAATAAATCAACAGTTGTTGCTTCGGGCGGTTACTCGGAGTGGGGGAATAAGTATTATCAAACCGATCAGTTCACAAGACTCGATACAGCTGATGCAACCTATTTTGATTTTACATACGGACAATTAGCTTATGAACTAAATACGCTTAACCGAAAACAATATGCTACTGAAGGCACTCAGTTCTTGTTAAAGGCAAAATATATTACAGGTGCAGAAAGTTTTTATCCCGGTACCACCTCCATTGATACTATTAAAACAATTAATTACCCGGCACATCAATGGATAAACATTAAACTTAAATTCGACAGTTATATTCGTACCATAAAAGCCTTTAAGATAGGAGTGTTTGGAGAGGCTGTATATTCCACTCAGGATTTTTTCAGAAACTACAGTTCCAGTATTTTATCGGCGCCTGCTTTTAATCCGACTCCTGAAAGTCAAACGATGTTCATTAATGATTACCGCGCGCATCAGTATCTGGCGGGTGGTTTAAAGGCAATAACAACACCTTTCAAAAACTTCGATATCCGTATCGAGGCCTATTATTTTCAGCCGATAAAATCGATCACTAAAACATCATCGCAAACAGCTCAATACAGTACGCCGTTCTTATACCATCATTTTATTGGATTGGCGGCTCTTGTATATAATACACCGATTGGCCCCATTAGTTTAGGCTTGAACTATTACGATCAGAATGAAAATAATTATTCCCTGTTCTTCCATTTCGGTTATATTATTTTTAATAAGAAGTCGATCGATTAGGTATTCTCAGCTTCATTCATCATTGTTCATTTATTGCTCATAATTAGCGGAAGGCATTCCGTAAATTTGCGACGCTAATTCTCATATTTATGAATTAAAGCAATTCGGCATGAAAACATTGGTTTTATTACGACACGCCAAATCCGACTGGGGTTATGAAGCCCTTAAAGATATTGACCGTCATTTAAATGAAAGAGGCTATGAAGACGCCTATTTCATGAGCGATTGGTATGAAAAGAACATGCTCTTGCCGGATCTTATTATCTCGAGTTCTGCCAACAGAGCATTGAATACAGCTTTTATCTTTGCGCGCAGATTTTCCATTCCCGAAAGTAAAGTGAGAATTGAAGAAGGTATTTACGAAAGCGCTTCGCCCAATTTGCTAAACATTATTTCACAATTAGATAATAATAACTCTTGCGTGATGCTGTTCGGACATAACCCCGGCATTACTAACTTAGCCAACGAATTAAACAAAGAATTAATGTTCGACAATATTCCAACTTGCGGTATTGTTTGCATTGAATTTGATATTAAGAACTGGAAAGATATTTTAAAAGTTAAAGAAGGAA
>JANYIQ010000084.1 GCA_025362575.1 Bacteroidia bacterium | reverse complement strand
TATCAAAGTTTCATGGAAAACATTGATAAGAAATTTACCGAGAGCTTGTTTCATGATGTTGATCCTAATTTTGATCTGATCGAATCAACATACGTTCTTCCGGGATTGAAAAAGTACCGTGAGAAATATAATAAAGGAAGCTGGGTACATGATATACGTGTAGGGTTTCAGATCACAAAGAACGCAAAGCTCTCTTATCTGGTAACAAACTTATTTAATGTTGAATATACTTCGAGGCCCGGAGATGTGAGGCCTCCGCGAATGCAAACAATACAACTCATCGTTAAGATCTAAAAAAGTATAAGCACAAAAAAACCCCGATCATAAGACCGGGGTTTTTTATTATTTCAAAAAAAGATTATTGGATAACCAATTTCTCAGTTTTAAGAACGCTACCATTGTTTTTGTTTAACACTTTGTAAATGTATGAACCTGCCGCTAATTCGCCACGCTCAATTGTAAATGTGCTAGAAGAAATGTTTGGGTAGTTCATTACCTCACGACCTAATTGATCAAATACGACAAGGCTAACATCGCTGATAGATAAACCTGAGTTTTGAGCTAATTCGATTTTAACGGTTGCAGAAGAAACTACAGGATTTGGAAATAATTCAACTGAACTTAATAAAGAAGGAGTTGAATTTAAACCTGTGTTAATTTTACCGTATAATTTGTACGGAGCACCTTGTGTATTTGTTCCGTCTATTGCTGGAGTCCAAGAAGTAGCTGCAAGTTGCATAGCAGCACCAGTTGAAGCAACACTTAAAATTGTAACAGGAGGACACCATGGACCTGAGGATAAAGAACCTGTAGCTCCCCAGCATACCCAATATGTACCAGCAGGTAGAGTTCCGCTTAAGTTACTTTTTAGTTTCATGATAGGGCGATTGTTATCAAGCAAACTTGTTTCAATAGCACGGTAGATTCCAGAAAAGGCAGAATAAACCATAGCGTTATTAGTTCTGCTACCAATTGCTAAAGTATAACTTGGGGTGCTTGAACTATCTTTTGTAATATAGCAATAGTGACCAGTCATTGTAGAAACGGTGGTAGAACCGGTCTGGTAACCATACGTAACTAATGAGTCAATGATCCATCCTGATGCAGGAACAGTGATCTTTTCGGCCATCCAATAGTTTGTGGTGTGATTTTGGCCAAAACCAAATAAGCCTAACGCAAGAGTACCCGACTGTAAAGCTGATACTGGCGCTCCGCCAAATCCGGCAGTAGGCCCAGTAACTAACGAGTAGTTAGATGAAATTTGCGCAGTAGATGCAAAAGTAGCAGCTAAAGCGGCAACAAGAGTAAAGATTTTTTTCATATTTGTTTGTTTTAAGTTATATTCAAAGTTAACGAATAAAAACAAGATAATTTCAAAAATGCGGTAGAATTTCAAGGATAGCTTGTTAATTAACCCGTTTATTGCGCAAACTGCTGATGCGACTGCCACACAGAGCCAGTGTGTTTCAATAAAACGAAGGATTTTGCCTTAAAATCGGCTTCAAAAATCCGGTTTTTGAGCTCTTCCCAGGCTTTATAAAAAGACTCTTTTTTAAGATCTCTGAATGCAATGGTAACGTGCGGGTGATAAGCTCTAAGATCGTTCGCTTGATTAAATATATTCAAATTAAGTTTTACCTGCTCTACCAAACGAGATTGCAGACGACTTAAATCATCGTTTTTCACAACATCAATAAATAGAACTTTTGGTTCAAAACACGAAAAATTCTTTAATTGGATATTAAAGGAATTGCCGAATTGGAATTCGTTTAACTTTTCAATTAGCAGGCCTTCTTTTTCTTCATTCCACTCAAAAGGCATGTGAAGTGTAATATGCGCCGGCGACCGCAAAGCACTTTTATTATTATAAGAAATTGAAACTTGTTTTTTTATGTTCTCAACTTCCGAGAACAAAGGTTCGGGAGGAATAATAGCGAGAAAATATTTTTGCTTTGCCACAGATCTAGATCTTAACCCCAATAACTAAAATATCATCAACTTGTTCTAAACTGCCTTTCCATTTTATAAAGGAAGAACTTAAACGCTCGCGCTGTTCATTAGGCGAAAGGGAATGAATAGCAATTAATTCGTCTTTCAATTGATTGTATTTGAATTTTTTTCCTTTAGGCCCGCCAAACTGATCGGCAAAACCATCTGAATATAAATACACGCAGTCGCCGCTTTGCAATTGTAGTTTGTGATTAGTGAATTCGTCGGCAACATCATTCTCATTATTTCCGATAGGGATCTTATCAGATTTTATTTCCAGCAGGTCTTTGCCGTAAAAGGCCATCCGTGAACTTGTTGTTGTAAATGTATCTGCAATGTTCTTTCGTACCAAACAAACCGAATTATAAACTCCTGCATATTCCAAAGTGTTATCAGGATGTAAACAACAGATCGCAAGATCCATTCCGTCTTTAATACCCGATTCGTTTTGAGATTGTCTTAAGGTTTGATGAACCCCTTCATCTAAATAACTTAAAATTTTTGCAGGCGAAGTAAGTCCTTTTTCTTTAACCGATTGACTTAACAAATTATATCCCACCACACTCATCAGCGCTCCGGGTACGCCATGGCCCGTGCAGTCTACGGCAGCAAACAAAACCTTGCCGTCGCGACTATCTACCCAATAAAAATCGCCACTTACAATGTCTTTTGGTGCATAAAAAATGAAATTGTTTTTAAGCAGTGAATCAACATAACGTTTTGGAGGAAGAATGGCGGTTTGAATTCGTTTAGCGTAATTGATGCTGTCGGTAATTTCTTTTTTCTGTTCTAAAATTTCGTGATTCTGAGTTTCCAGAAGTTTATTGGCGCTTTGTTTGGATTTGAATTGGCGAAATAGAACTGCCGCCCCCAATAAACAAAACAATGCGCCTGCTATTGAAACAAGTAACCACATTTTAGAATGCTTCAACTTTAAAGCATCCATTTCTGAAGTAATTGCCAATCGTTTTAGCTCCTCTTCTTTTTTACCTGTTTCGTATTTAACTTCCATTTCACTGAGCCTACTCTGTGTTGTAGAATTATAAATGCTATCTTTTAACTGCAGACATTCATCAAAAACTCTTGCCGACTCTTCAAACACCAGCTTCTTATAAAGCGTTCTGGCTAACATTATTTTCAGGTCCAGCAGAAGATCATTGCTTCCAATGCCGCTTAGGCCCTTTAAAGAAAGGCGATAGTAATTCTCGGCCTCATTAAATTTTTTATTACTGTAATAGTATCCTCCCATATTATAAAGCAGGCCCGCATAGTCAAAGTAATCTTTTGTAAATAACTTTAAAGAAATAGTGGTATCGATATATTTTTTTATGGAGTCATCTTGTTTCAAGCCCATATAATTGGAAATAATATTAGTATAAACATCTGATAAAAAATTATAATCTTTATTATTTTTAATTTTGATTCGTTTCAAGATGGAATAGCATAAATAATTGGAAGAATCGTATTCTTTCCTGAACTGATAAACCCCGGCCAGATTTGATTCGATCACTAGAACTTTTGCATCGTTATGATGTTTTGCTGAATATGCCAGGGCGTCCTTAAATGTAGAGATGGCATTTTCTGACCTCCCCTCTGAAGTATATTCGTTACCAATGGCATTTAAGGATTCAATTACTTTGTAATCATCTTTTAATTTTATGGCGAGTTCTTTGTTTTTAATAAAATCTTCAAAGGCTTTGTCAAATTTTGAGAGAAAATGAAAAGCAATGGCCCTATTCAAAGTACTTGCATAGAGGAGAGTATCGTTTTTGAGCTTTTGGCTTAATGCTACAGCCTCTTGTGATAGCTCGAGCGACCGTGAAACATTATAGTTGATAGCAGCTTTAGCGTATTTATTTAAAAGTAAAATCCTTTCAAAAGGTTCTTCGGTCTGACTTAACTTAATTGAGATGCTATCGGCTTCTGCTTGTGCAAGTATAAAATTCGGCAACAAGAATATGATAAGCAGTAGTGAAAAACGAAATGAAGTTATGTGAATAAGAGGATTCAAAATTTTTTTGCCAATAATTGCGATTTAATCAAATAAAGGTATTATTTTTAGAGTAAATTAATACAATTAAGTTTATTTAATATGCTAAGCTCAAAAGTAACTAAAGCTCTAAACACACAAATAGAGTTGGAAGCATCTTCCTCTCAATATTATTTAGCTATGGCCAGTTGGGCCGAAACAGAGGGCCTTAGCGGCGTATCCGGTTTTTTATATAAACATGCCGACGAAGAGCGCATGCACATGTTAAAACTCATAAAATTTGTAAACGAAAGAGGCGGCCACGGAATTGTGCCGGCGTTAAAGCAACCCCCCCATAAATTCAAATCCGTAAAAGCGGTTTTCGAAGAGATCTTAAAACACGAAATCAAGGTGACCTCTGAAATTAACAATCTGGTTGATGTTACATTGAAAGAAAAGGATTATACAACTCACAATTTTTTACAATGGTATGTGAGTGAGCAAATAGAAGAAGAGGCTTTGGCGCGTCAGATCGTTGATAAATTGAAATTGATCGGCGAAGACAGAAGTGGTTTGTATTTCTTTGACAGAGATCTTATCGGCATTACGGCAAGTACAGAAGGCGGAGCAGAGAAAGGCCAAAAGAATTAACCCTCTTTAAAAACGTAATTCCCTTTTTTATCAATGCTGTATTTGATCGGTTTTTTATTGGCTTCAAAATAAGCATAAGCATGCTGTATATTTCCCCAGAAATTAGTTTTTTCTTCAGAATAAGTTTCCTTAAGCTTTGCTATTTTTGAGGAGGTAAGACGACAAGGATAAATTTCAACTCTAATTGGGGATCTTCGGTTTCGCGCCTCCACACATAATATATACAGATCTTTTACCGGTTCATTTTGTAGAGGAATGCAACCAATGGTGCAGCAATAGCCATGTATCATAATATCACCGCCTGGCCGTCCTTTAGCAAGAATTTTATCGCTGGCATTCGGGTAATTCACCTTAACTGCTAAAAAATAATCGCTGTTGGCATTAAACACCGATATTTCATACAAACCTTCCGGCACCTGCAGATCGCCTTCCTTTCGTTTAGGCCCTAATTGCCCGCTTGTAGCACAAATGGGAATTGTTTTAAAGAATGTATATGCGGCGCTGCTTTTATTTTTTAGCCAGATCTCAAGCTCTGCTTCCTGCTTAAATGCCCGGATAAAGACATCAAAGTCATCAGCGTCAATTTTTTTGGCTTTCATGTCATTTGCAAGGGCATCCCACCTTAACTCGTAAGCCTGTTTAACCTTGCTGTTCTTAAGCTGAGCCTGCTTAAACGATGGCGTTTGTTGGGCCCGGAGCCCAAAAATCAGGAGTAAAAAAGCTAACAATGGTGTTTTAATAATTGCTTTCAAAATGTAAATTATTAATTGCAAATGAGCTTAACTTTGATTAGCTGTTTATCTTAAAACGGCGACTAAAATTAAAGGTACAAATGTTTATTTTAAAGGCTCTAAAGAACAAATATCTTTTAACAACAATTGGGATAATTGCCTGGCTTTTATTTTTTGATAAGAACGACGTCTTCACACAACTTGATCTGAATAAAAAATTAAACAAACTGGAAATGGAACGCGATTATTACATTTCAGAAATTCAGAATAATAAAAGTGACATCAAAGAACTCGAAACAAACAAAGAAAGTCTTGAAAAATTTGCCCGCGAAAAATATCTCATGAAAAAAGACAATGAAGATGTTTTTATCATTTCTAAAAAACAGTAAGGGTGAACCTCGACGAGTTTAACAAAGAAGCCTACAGCCTCAAAAAGGAAAACATTAAATTTTTTAATAAAGTAAAACTCAAGAAACCAAAAGATCTTGATGAACTTTTTCATGCCGCGCACGAGGAGGTTTTTGAAGAAACAGATTGCCTTACATGTGCGAATTGTTGTAAAACCACTTCCCCTATTTTTCACGACAAAGATATTGAACGCATTTCCAAAAAAATGAAACTGAAGCCCGGACAGTTCATTGAAAAATATTTGAAAATGGACGACGATCAGGATTATGTATTGCAACAATCGCCATGTGCTTTTTTAGGAGTTGATAATTATTGCAGCATCTATGAAGACCGTCCAAATGCTTGCCGAGAGTATCCGCACACCGACCGAAAAAAAATGATACAGGTTATGGATCTAACCATGAATAATACGCTGGTTTGCCCTGCTGTTTTAAAGATCACCGAAAAAGTAAAAAAGCAATTAGGTTTTTGATTGCGCCCCTTTAAAAACCTGCTTCATGAAATCAGAAGCAAAAACAAAATTATTTAATTCTTCGTTATTACTGTGTAAGATGTCTTTCTTATTTCCGGCCCACCAGTTCTTGCCTTTATACAAATACATAATATTCTCGCCGATTTCTAAAACAGAATTCATATCGTGAGTAATGATGATAGTGGTGATATTGAATTCTTGTGTAATACTATGAATAAGGGTATCAATAATTATAGAAGTTTTTGGATCGAGGCCCGAGTTAGGCTCATCACAAAACAGATACTTTGGATTATTAGAAATGGCGCGCGCTAAAGCGGCTCGTTTTTTCATACCGCCGCTTAATTCGGCGGGATACAATTTATTACTTCCTTCTAACTTTACACGCGACAGACAAAAATTCACACGCTCTATTTTTTCTTTTTCGCTAAGGTTCGTGTACATGTCCAAAGGAAATTTTACATTTTGCTCGAGCGTCATTGAATCAAAGAGCGCCCCGGCCTGAAACAACATCCCAATTTCTTTTCGTACGGTTTGTTGGTCCTTACCTTTCATAGCTGTAAAATCTCTACCATCAAATAATACAGAGCCACTTGTAGGAAGATGAAGCCCAACCATTAATTTTAAAATAGTTGTTTTACCGGAACCGCTTTCGCCGATAACTAAATTTGTTTTACCGGGATGAAAAACGAAAGAGACATCCTGAACAACCGGCCGGTCGCCAAAGGTTTTAACTATGTTCTTAATTTCAAGCACTAGTAGAGCATCAATTTAGTAATTATAAGATTGGTGATGAGAATTAAAATACTAGTATACACAATTGCTTTAGTACTTGCTCTTCCAACTTCTAAGGCACCTCCCGAAGTATAATAGCCGTGATACGCAGCAACAGAAGTAATGATGAATGCGAAAATTGCGGTTTTAAATAACGAATAAAAAACGTTGAATGGAATGAAGAAAGACTGTATCCCCAAAATATAATTATACGATGTACAAGCGCCCGTGTAAACACCTATTACATAACCGCCTGCAATACCTACGAACATACTGATAACAATAAGAAAAGGATTGATTATTATTGCGGCTAGGATCTTTGGGAGAATAAGAAAGCTTGCCGAATTGATACCCATTATTTCAAGGGCATCTATCTGTTCGCTGATACGCATTGTTCCAATTTCGGATGAGATATTGGAACCAACTTTACCGGCTAATATTAAACTAACTATAGTAGGGGAAAATTCTAAAATAATTGATTCGCGGGTAGTAAAACCTAAAGTATAGGCTGGGATCAAAGGATTAGTAATATTATACGCAGTTTGAATGGTAATTACAGCGCCCATAAAAACAGATATGATAGCAATGAGTCCTAAAGACCCAATGCCGAGGCTGTTCATTTCAAAAAGAATTTGCCGGAAATACATAGAGAACTTTTCGGGCTTTGCAAAAACCCTGCGCAATAGAATAAAGTAACGCCCTATGTGAAAAAAAAGATTCATTTTTCTGCGCTACTAATTTACTAAATTATATCTTTGGTATATATAAACTCAGAGATGAAGTCTATTTTAAAGAGTCGAATTTTCTTAATAGCCGTGCTTTTTAGCTCAGCAATTGCCTTTCAGGCTTGTCATGTGCATAAAAATGGTTGCACAGGCTGCCCTGGTCATGGAAAAAAGAAGGTCAGGAAATCATCAAAGGGCTCTATTTAAGCAACAACTTCAAACTTTTTTTGTGAAGCGCAAGTGCCGTGAGGCAACCAAAACTATTGGCTATGAAGTCAAGCCAGTCACCACTACGCTCACTGAATACTTTTGCCTGCATAATTTCTAATAACCCGCCATAAGCAATTGCCAGACAGCAAAACAGAACGATCGTGTAATTTTTTTGATGATGAACAACAACAGCAAGAACCGAAAGTGTAACCAGAATAAAGAATACCGAGGCATGAACCCATTTATCAAAACTCAGTAATTCGAGCCAGGAGGTCGTGGGAATGAATCTTCCGGGAGTTGAACATAAACCAAAAATGATCAATGCCCAAAGCAGCGTTAATTTATAGGGGTGGTTTTTTAAGAGAGCTCTAATCATAAAAAAACCGTCACGGTTGGCGCGACGGTTGAATTATAGCGTTAATTAAAATTAAGCACCAATTATTTTTTTGTATGCATCTGCTGTTAACAGATCGTTCAATTCAGCGGGATTTGAAATGTTGATCTTAATGATCCAGCCTTTTCCGTATGGGTCATTGTTAACGCTTTCAGGCGCTGAATCTATGTCTTTATTTGCTTCCAATACTTTACCGCTGATCGGCATGAAAAGATCAGAAACAGTTTTCACAGCTTCCACTGTACCGAACACCTGTTCTTTTTCAACGTCTTCGCCAACTGTTGAAATGTCAACATAAACGATATCGCCTAATTCTTTTTGTGCAAAATCCGTGATGCCAACCGTAGCTTCGTTACCGTTAACTTTTACCCACTCATGGTCTTTTGTGTACTTAAGGTCTGCTGGAAAATTCATAATTAAAATATTTTTTACAAATGTATGTTTTTCAATAGTAAATGCAAATGCTATAGGGCTTTTATTGTAAATTAATTCTCAAACTAAAGCCTGCGTTAACGTTGGCTGTTGGGAAAGAGGCTGAGGTTTGCGGCTTGGTTCTGATCCAATCGTAAAACAACCTCAGGTTAATGTTTGGCGTTAACTGGTAGTCAATTGCTGAACGCAGAGTGATAATGTTTGTTCCTCCGGTTGGGGTGCTTATTTCGTTAACAATACCTCTAATAACCGAAACGTTTCGGCGGTAACTTAAGTCCAATTTAACGTTCAGGTCGCTCTGCAAAGGTTTACCTTGGATAGAAAGACGTTTAATAGTTAATTTCGGATAGCGGTACCCAACACCAACCACGTACTCCTGACCTTTAGTTTCAATAATTTGTGGCCCTGTTAAATTTAAGGTAACGGTCTTATCTTTCTTAATCTCAAAATTTCCCTGCCATCCCGGTTTGTTAAATTGCAGATCAAATTTAATTAGTGGAGCAAAGGCTTCACTTAAAACAATTGCCGAAGCACTGTAATAAGGATTAAAATTGGATGTTTCTTTAGGATCGGGATTGGCAACAGGCGAGCGACCAATTGTTTTTCCGTTCTTACCATCATCAGCGTACAATAAATTGTTTGAGTAACCGCCAATTGTATAAGTTGAACGATAACCGTGACGAACAGTAATGGAACGGAATAATTTTTTAAACGGTTTTAATTTACCAAGTCCGTCCCAAGTGATAGTCCAGTTTGGCATTGGCATTCCAGGGAATATTTTTTTAGTGCTGTAGTTCTTTATTTTTTTACCGGTGTATGTTTCGTAAAAGGCCCCCATTAACACATCTTGCTGAGTTAAACCATAACCATCATAATAATTTTTTCCAAAACTATTGGTTTGTAAACCTGTTGAGTGACCTGTTCCGTATTCCGCGTCTGAGTTGGCCTCACTTAACTGACGTGCATAATCCTGTCTTGTACTTAAAAATTCTTTGAAGAGATTTGATTCAACGCCGTTCGGTTTATCTTTAAATGATTTCCCAAGCGTGAAGGCACTGATACTGTAATTTCCTGTCTCGGATTTACTTTCGTGAATTTCAAACTGATTACTCAGCGAATCCCATCGAATGTATTCAGAGAGGTTAGTGGATTGTGTTTTGGTACCGTTAAACTCCACCTTTAAACTTCCGTGTGGCTCTACACTGGCCCTATAAGTAAAGTTCTGTGTTTTAGTTTGCGTGTAAGGTGTTGTCTGAACTTTATTTTTTGTAAGCCAATCATGACTGATCGCGTCATTTCGAATGTCATTTTGGGAACCGGCGATGAACGGAAGACCCGGGGCATTATTTTCCGTGTCATCCAAACCTAAGTAATGTGACTTAGGTTTAAAGTTGGGCAAGCCCTGACCGTTAGTTTTAGCATAAGTTACCGAAACGTTCTTAAGCATCATCACGCCTCGCGCCAAAAACTCAGCAATGGCAGAGAAATTTTCGGAAGAGTTGTCTTTTTCAATTGCAAGGCTATCTCCTTTTGCGTCGGCCTTGGCATCACCTCTTATTTTCTTTGGACCACCGGCTGTTGGAATACCTGAATTTATTTTTCGAAAATAAGGCACTTTATTATATAGCGAGATCATGTTCATGTTAGCAGTATAATTCTGGGTATTGGTGTTCTGTATCGTGTTTCCAATGTAATCCAGATCATCGGTTGCAAATGGTTTTCTGTTCCAGGTATATGTTCCGCCATAACGATACGTTAAACTCATGAAATCCAGGATCGGAATTTTATTGATAGGAACATTGTAGTTAATATTGAACTGCTGGCGGAAGGTTACGTTTGTACCAAGTCCCTTATGGTTTAAAGGATTATTTTTAATGGAATCTTTTTTCGCCTGACTGTCAATTGCCCCGTATGGTTCTAAGATCCTTCCATCGTTATTGGCAGTATAGTCAAATTTTAGAGACTTAGTAAGATCCCATCTGAAATCGTAATTACGCGCCACTAAAAATTGTTTATTATACTGCGTTAAGGTTTTGTCAACCGTGCCTGTATAGAAACTGGTGATGTCGCGATTCAATAATTCAGAATAATTTCGGGTAACATCCATAGATACACCAAAGCGATTTGGTAAAGGTTGTATGGAGGTTTCTCTGATAATAGTGAACCATTTGTTCTCAAAGATCTTCATTTTTTCAAAAGGCTTCCATGGTTTCGGTTGAAGCTGGAAACCATAATTAAGGTTACCGCGATACTGCCTGATGTTGTTGTGATCAATGTTCACATTACGCTTGAACATTTCGGTATAAGCATAGGTAACCGAAAAATTTGAAATATCCCAGGGCATTGGTTTGGCATCTTTCTTCTTCAGTCCGTCTATTCTTACGTTAGTAAAGTTTATCCCTTTGCGTCTGGTATAATCCTGCGAGTTGCGTTTTATGGATCGTATATCGTCTGCAGTAAAATTATCGTTAGCGGTTAAACTAGCGAGGGCAACGTCCGGTTCATAAGGATTGAATAATGGTGTAACTTTTGTTTCGCCATAAGAATAATAAACCGGCAAAGAAACCTTCCATTTTTGCGGGAAGAATTTTCCCATCTGAATGGTTGATGTAAAATCCCAATTGAATACAGTTTCCTTGCTTCGTTCATTGATCTTCTTTTCAACGCTTCCAAAAAATGGCTTGCTGTATGTTCCCGCTAATGACACGTTTCCAAGGTCGGCAAGTTTAGCTTGAATTCTTCCTGTAGTTGCCCAACCACCTTTATTATTAAAGTCGGTCAATCGCAATTCGTTAACCCACACTTCAACAAATCGAGGTTCGGCTCCGGGATCTTTAGGATTTCGGATCCCGATCATGATACTTTTTATGCCCCCTAAATTCGGATTACCAACAACGGAGATGGTATTGTTGCCGTCGTTAACCGTAAATACTTTTTGTGCTGCTCCAAGATCTTTTCCTGTTTTTTTGTTTCGTTCTTCTTTTGCATTGGTTAAGGCGTCGAACGGAATGTTGATCTCATTATCGGTTGGCCATACTGCATACTTTCCATCGTCGCTGTTCGGATCGTAGTACCCTGCTTTTGTTAATGCAAGCGGAACTTCGTATTCGTAATAGTTGTTATTGTAATCTGTTCCTAAACGCACAAAAAGAGTAAGGTCGCCGTTGTTCAAAGGATGATTACCTACTTTTTCAGCGTGAACGAACATTTTTAAATGCTTGAACATACGTGTGTCCTGATCAACGTTTTTGTAAATGGCACGACTGTCGCCATCTTTTAAATTGCTTGCACGAAGCTGCAAAGCCTGCTCGTTCTGTAATACCAAGTTAGTGGTTTGAATGTTTTGTTGCTGGTTGATTCCCGGAGGGATAACATAGTTAACAGGCGTTTTTTGTCCGTTCTCCTGAACGCTCACGGCAGAAACGTCAAACGATGTAGTGTTATCGTCATTCGCTAAATATTCTCCCGGCTTTGTTAAGTCGAAAGCGTAACGGCGCCAGTCACTTCTTACTAATTCGAAACGCGCTAAACGAACAACAACCGGCTTATCAAAACCTTTCATATAAACACGCATGAAACGGATAGAGTTAAAGCCTTCAATACCCCCAACAACATTTTCGAATTGTGTGATAGGAATTTTAAATTGATACCACTTTACCGTTTTTTTAATTCCATCAACATCTCCGGTACCATCAAAAGAGTTCACTATAAAATTACTTCCTACATTAGTAGGATCAATATCCTGTTTTGAAATTTTAAGATGATACTGATAATAGTTTTCGGTTTCACTTAAGGTATTGTCTTTATTAATGTCTTCAATGTTCGGAATATTTGTTGCGCTTGTCGAATAACCGCCTGAATTTAAATTCTTGTATTGTGCTTCGGTGGGCGAGTTTCCTTCAGGGTTGTTGTATTTGCTGTAGCGGTCAAGTGTGCGCTTATCGCCAGTGTCATAATCATCACCTCTAAAATGATGGTAACTGTCAGACGAAGGATCATTAAGAAATTTAGCGGCTAAGTTATCAGGCGAGCTTGGCGTCATTAAACTGGTAAGCGTTGCGTACTTGTTTTTTTCGGCGGCATCATCCATGCCATCATAACCAACATCTTGATAAGGCCTGTCGTTTTCGTTAGATGAAAAGGCGTTAGCAATGGGAGGAAGTGTTGGAACCACTGCAATTTGTGTAGTTACAGTTGGCAAAGCGTTGCTGATATTAGACTGGCCCGGAATACCGTTCTCGTAACTCATGTGCCCGTCCTTTAAAATATCTTCCGACACGTTTCCTAAGTTAATGTACATGTCTCCGCTAGGTTTACTGTTCGCATCCATATCAGGATGTGTGTTTGAATTATAATCGTCGTTGAATGGATCCATCATCCAGAACTGAATGTACTCTATGTTGGCTGCCTGAAAGTCGTTGGTTTCTAAACGGCGCATGATACCGCCCCACCTGCTCTGAGGATTATTTAATTTTCCTGAACTTAGATCGGCACCTGCAGAATATCCTGTATTTGGTAACACATCGTAGTTATACGGACCGCGTTCAGTTGGATAAAATCCAAGGTCTAAAACCGGAAGCACAACCTGCTGACCGTTAGGAGGAGTTTTACCCGGAAATAATTCGGTCTCAAAGATCTGACGGAATAAATTATTGGAATAAATGTTTTTATTATAGTTACTTGGTGTTACACCACTTTGATTTCTTGTCAGGGATGGATCAATGGTGTACCAGTTAAATCTGGCGCGGTTATTTCCGGTTCTGATATCGTCCGTTAAAACAGATTCAGGAAAAGAAGAAGATTGTCCTTGCGGGATACTTGCCAGTGACCAGGCCTGCATGTTACGGATATCAATAAGAGAAATACTTCCTTCAAAGTCATCTACGTAAGAGTTTCCATTTTTACCAATTGCGGCTGCGTTACCCGGAACCAATTGTGCAAACTCTCCCTGAGTGGTGATCGAGCTCATTTCTTTAGTATTGATCAAAGGAATGCGGTCGATCAAACGGGTTAAGAACGGAGCATCGGTTTTGTAATTGTAATCTGTGCCCCAAATAATGTTTGATACCGGTTCGTCACCTGTATTTACTTTTTGGGTTACCGGTTTTTCAGCGAATCGTAAGAATGTTCCGCCCAGAGTAAGATCTCGATTTACTTTATAATCGAGGCGAGTGCCCATTAAGGTTTTTTGCTGGATGTTGAAGAGGGAGTTACTTTCTACGGAAACTTTAATTTGTGCACCGCTGTTCAAAATGCTTTCGTTAATGATCTTAACACGGCCCAAAGTATAATCAACAGTATAATCTGTATTCTCACTTAATCTTACACCATTGGCCGTAACTTGCACGGCGCCCTGAGGAATGTTTAGTGCATTTAAAGAGATCTCAGAACCTGAGGCAGATTTAAATGAGCCTTTAATTTTGTAACGGTTTCTTTCCGGCAACTGTTGTGCAGAAACGCGAGTTGAATCGTATAATGCCTGGAATACATATTTATCAGCAGTAGGAAAATCGTTGTATGGATCGAATTTGGAACGGATGGTTGTACCAAATGGTTCTATGGTTGTAAAGTAAATTCTTCCGTTGGCGGGGTTAATGGTGTAGCCGGGTAAATAATCGAAAATTCCATCAGGCTGTTTATCCCCGTTAACATTTAATTTATCTGCATTTAAAACTTTTATTAATTGAGTTCCGTTTATTGCACCATAAGGTAAATACGGAATATCAACCCCTGTTTCAATGTTGTTGTAATATACATCTAGTTTAAAATCCTGTTGATTTAAATTGTATGCGCCAATGGAGTAAACGTTCTTCATCATTAATTTCCATGTTGGGAAACGAACGTTTGTAGTAGCTCCTTTTAATAATTTACAGAATAAAGATTGAGTATTGTTAGGAAACTGATCACTGAACTCACCTACCTGATAGGTTTTTCCATTATACGAATACTGGAAAGAAACTGCTAATGCCTGATCGTTATTGATCGCCTGATTCAAAGAGATGAATCCTAAACGATTATTTAAAGTGTACTCGGTTGGATTCAATTTACGCGCATTTGAAATTTTATCGAAGTCGCGTGACTGTACCATGTAACCGTTGCCGGTACAAACGTTCGAGCAGGTTAAGCCGCTGGTTAAAATTCCGGAAGCCAGAGCCCCGTCGCGCGCGCTTAAAAGTCCAGTGTTTGGATTTGCAATTAAGTGGTATAAGTTATTGGCGCCGTTACTGGGGTTAGTACCGATACTATCATAAATACCATAAGCGTTACTGCTTAAACAAGGGTTGTAGGTGTTGTTTATTAAATGCAACCCCGAATACACGTTTGTAGAGTCTTCTCCAAGATCTTCAAAAGCAACAACGCTTCGTGTTTGTTCCTGATTACCGGTTTGATTTAAAACATAAACCTCAACGCGGGTAATTACGATCGGTGTATTTACAATTGGCAAGGTCGACATCCATCCATCATAATTGTTGCGGAAATAATGCGATAAGAAAAAGTGTTTGTTGGTTTCGTAGTTGTCGCCCTGCACCGTGAACTGTTGTGTTTGCGCGCCACCCTGAATGTTCACCTCTTGTTTTTTACCACGCTGCTGCGAAAAAATAGTTGTCGCCGTTAAACGGCCAAATTGCAATTGTGTTTTTACACCAAATAAACTTTGACTACCGGTGATCAAAGAACTATTCAATGGTAAGGTAACGTTACCCGCTTCAATTTTTTTAATGATCTCGTCTTCGTAACCGGTGTAATCTAACTTAACTTGATTTTCCCAATCGAAAGATGCTTCAGTATTGTAGCTGGTTGTAATTTTTAATTTATCTCCAATTTTCCCAATTAAGTTTAACTGGATGCGCATGTTAAAATCAAAGTTGGTAACCTTTTGTTGTTTTTGCGGAATCGCAGGATTTAAAGTTTTGTTCCTGTTCAATCCAAAAATTAATTCGGCTGTTCCGGTTGGCCTGATGTCAACTGTGTTACCTCCAAAAATACGATCAAATAATTCGCTGTTGATCTGAAGCTTCGGTACAATTCCTTTTTTAGGTTTGTTATTCAGGTCGTCTGCTTTAATTCTTGTACGCCAGTATTCGCCCACCGATTTTTTGAACATGTAGTTCTGATAATCTTCAGATTCGATGTAAGTATCCGGACGATACTTTATATCGCCCATTTTTTGCGACACGTCGTAATTTCCGGTTTTAGGATCGTAAGTAACGTCGGTTTTTACGTTGGAAGGTGTGTTCAGATACAATTTGCTTTTATCATCAAATTGTGGTTGTCCGCCATTATTGTCTTTAAAATTATAAGGTAATTGTGTCTGCGGCGTATCCACCTGAAGAGAAGTGATCTTACCCGAAACATTGTAAATAGGTTTAAAAAGCGGCTTATTTGAATTGGAGCTTAGCACAACGCCCATCAAGGCCATTGAAGCTGTACCAAAAACAAATACTTTTAAAATTCCGTTTAACCTCACTTTTTAAATTTCTATAAGTTCTTTAGTGCCGATTTTATTAATGTTTCCACGTTATCTGAGGCTACACCCTCTTGTTTTAGGCTCTTTTCCAGGGCTTTTTCGGCTGTAGCCTTAGGGAAACCTAACGTGACCAATGCCAATAACGCCTCGTCACGGTTTTTATTGTACGAAGGTGTTAAAATCTGTGAAATTCCGCCTTCGTGCTTGCCCAGCTTGCCTTTGAGGTCAACTACAATGCGTTGAGCGGTTTTTTCGCCAATTCCTTTGATGCTTTTTAAAAGTGCAACATTCGCAGTGTTTATGGCCCCGGCAATTTCGGCAGGAGATAATGAAGAAAGCATCAATAAAGAACTTCCGCCGCCAACCCCCGAAACTGAAATGAGTTTACGAAACAACTCTCTTTCTTCAGGGTCAAAAAAACCGTAATAGCGCGGATTATCATCACGAACAAAAACACTGTCTACATGAATTTTTACTTTCTCTTTTCCTTTTACCGAAACCTGAGCATAAGTATTCAATGAGATCAATAAGCCATATCCTATACCGGCGGCTTCAATAGTAAGAAAAGCAGGGTTGAGCTGCGTAATATGTCCTTCGATGTAGCTTATCATTTTTTGTTCTGAGCGTCTACCACCGAAATAATGATCATGTTCACAATTTCACGAACAGAACTTCCTAACTGCAATACGTGTACCGGTTTTTTTAATCCCATTAAAACAGGACCAATAGCCTCGGCGCCGCCTAATTCCTGCAATAGTTTGTAAGCAATGTTTCCTGCAGAAAGGTTAGGGAAAATAAAAGTATTTACATCTTTATCTACCAAGTGACTGAATGGAAATTGCTCTTTTAATAAACCGTTGTTCACAGCAAAGTTGGCTTGAATGTCTCCGTCAACAATTAATCCCGGATAATTTTTGTGCAGAATGCTTGCGGCCGCTGCAACTTTTTTAGGATCTTCTCCTTCGGCAGAGCCAAAGTTAGAGTATGATAATAAAGCGATACGCGGAACAATATTAAATTGTTTAACAGTATTTGCTGTAAGAACAGCAATGTCGGCTAACTCTTGTGCGGTTGGATTTGCATTCATTGTCGTGTCGGCAAAAAAGTACGGACCGCGTTTTGTGACCATCATGTATAATCCGGCAACACGGCTTACGTCTTCTTGAACACCAATAATTTCCAAAGCAGGTTTAATTGGAGTTCCGTATTTTTTTGTTAGGCCGGAGATCATGGCATCTGCTAAACCTAATTCAACCATCATGGCACCAAAATAATTTCGGTCGCGCATTAATTTCCGCGCATCGTATTGTGTTAAACCACGACGCTGACGTTTACGCCAAAGCATATCGCCGAACTCATTACGTTTTGCTTCTTCTTCGTGTAGCCACGGATCGATGATAGGAGTATCTCCAAGATCTAACTGATATTCTTCAATAAGTTTATCTATCTTTTGTTTGTTGCCTAATAAGATTGGTTTTGCAATACCCTCGTCACGAGCTACCTGAGCGGCTTTTAAAACTTTATAAGTATCTGCTTCGGTAAACACAACACGCTTCGGATTGTTTCTGGCTTTGTTAGCCAAACTTCTCATCAGCTTATTATCTTTTCCTAAACGATTGTCTAATTCTGTTTTGTAAGCATCCCAATCGGCAATTTTTCGTTGAGCTACTCCGCTATCGATCGCTGCTTTTGCAACGGCGGCCGATACTGTAGAAATTAAACGGTTATCAATTGGTTTGGGAATAATGTATTCTGCACCGAAGCTTAAATTTTTTGAACCATAAGCTAAGTTCACATAATCAGGAACCATTTCTTTTGCAAGTGCTGCAATGGCTAAAGAAGCGGCCAGTTTCATTTCTTCGTTAATGGTAGTGGCACGAACATCCATGGCACCGCGGAAAATGAAAGGAAAACCAAGAACGTTGTTCACTTGATTAGGATGATCACTTCTTCCGGTTGCCATGATAATATCGGGACGTGATGCGATTGCTTCTTCGTAAGAAATTTCAGGAGTTGGATTTGCCAAAGCGAATACGATACAGTTCTTAGCCATGCTACGAACCATATCCTGAGTTAAAATATTTCCTTTAGATAAACCAATGAAGACATCGGCACCTTTTATTGCCTCTGCTAAAGTGTTGATGTTGGTTTTATCTGCTGCGAAAAAGGATTTGTATTGATCAAGATCGGTACGTCCTTTGTGAATAACGCCCTTACTATCCAGCATTAAAATATTTTCTTTTTTAACGCCAACGGCAATGTACATTTTAGCACAAGAGTTGGCCGAAGCGCCGGCACCATTAATTACGAGTTTAACCTCGCTCATTTTTTTGCCCGCTACTTCAACGGCATTCAATAATCCTGCAGCGCTGATAATGGCGGTGCCGTGCTGATCATCGTGCATCAAAGGAATGTTAAGCACTTCTTTTAAGCGGCGCTCGATCTCAAAACATTCAGGAGCCTTGATATCTTCAAGGTTAATTCCACCAAAAGTTGGCGCAATATTTTTTACTGTATTTACAAATTCATCAATGTTTGTGGTGTCAACTTCAATATCAAAAACGTCGATGTCGGCAAAAATTTTGAAAAGCAATCCTTTCCCTTCCATTACGGGCTTGGAGGCCAAAGCACCAATGTTACCGAGGCCCAGAACGGCCGTGCCATTTGAAATAACGGCCACTAAATTTCCTTTGGCGGTGTATTTGTAGGCGTCTTCCGGATTTTTCTCAATTTCTAAACAAGGCTCGGCAACTCCCGGCGAATAGGCCAGAGTTAAGTCACGTTGTGTGCTGTAGGGTTTTGTGGGAATAACTTCAATTTTTCCCGGTCTTCCTTGCGAGTGATAATCAAGCGCGTCTTCTTTTCTGAATTTAGCCATAAGTTTTTAGTTACCGAGTTAGTGAATTTGTGAAGTGGTGATTTAATTCACCAATTCATCAATTCACCGACTCACAATTAATAAATAGGGGTAACGAAAATACGAAAAACTTAAGAAATAAGGAGTTTTTAACAACGATTAAATACGCTGATAATCAGTAAATTAAGGCCTAATGGCGTTTGTCAATTCCCCAAAGGAGCTTGTTTCTCAGGGTTTCAAAAAAATGCTGGCCTTCGAAAGTAACCATGTTAAAGCTGAAATCAGCCTTTTTGACCTTGATCTCGGTGATAGAATTCACTTGGGCACTGCGCGAATCAAGGGCAATGTTGAAGCTATCGTAACGCCCCGAAATTTTAAAACTCAGGGTTTTATTGTTGGAAATAACAATAGGCCGAACATTTAAATTATGAGGAGCAATTGGGGTAATGATGAAGTTTTCGGAATCAGGGATCATGATCGGTCCGCCACAACTTAAGGAATAAGCGGTTGAACCGGTTGGTGTTGAAATGATCAATCCATCAGCAAAATAAGAATTCAGGAAAACGCCGTCAACATAAGTATCGATGTTGATCATGGCTGAGGAGTCTTTTTTGTGAATTGTAAATTCGTTGAGGGCATAATTTACCTCTTCAAAAAAATCTTCACCGCCAACTAATTCCAGTAATTCACGTTTATCGAGGGAGAATTTTTTATCGAGAAAAAGCGCAACTGACTTTTCAATATCATCTTTTGAAACAGAAGCTAAAAAACCCAAACGGCCTGTGTTTACCCCCAGCACAGGAATGCCCGATCTTCTAACAAAGGCAAGGGTTTCAAGCATGGTGCCATCACCACCTAAACACACTACACAATTTGCTTTTGACACCAATTGTTCGGTGTTTGAAAATGTATTCAGGGACAATTTGAAGCCGTAGTTTTTTTGTAAGAATTCGTAGTAAGGCTTAAAAACAATCAGTTCAACATTTTTATCTTTTACTAATGCACTGATCTTTTCAAGGTAAAGCGGATGATTATCTTTTGTGCTTCTCGCGTATACGGCAATTGTCATAATTCAAAGGTACAAAATAATTTTTTGATGAATAAAAGGATATATTTATGGAAGAATTCCTTACCCGGTTTGAAAACAAAAACACCTGAAATACGCATTGATACTTATTTATGGGCCATCCGCATTTTCAAGTCGCGGACTATGGCATCAAACGCAATTAAGAACGGAAAAGTGAAGTGCAACGATGAAAAGGTAAAAGCATCGCGGGTTATTAAGATCGGTGAAACTTTTGTTATCAGTTTTCAAAACAACATTAAAAAAATAATTGAAGTAAAAGAATTGCTTGAAAAACGACAAAGTTTCGAGATCGCAAAGCAATTTTACATCGATCATTCGCCGGTGATCGAAAAAACAGAAAAGGCCGACGCGGCATTTTTTAAAATGAACATTGAACATGAAAAAGGAACAGGCAGGCCTACAAAGCGCAACCGACGTGAGTTGGGAAAAGAGGGTGGCTGGTTTTAATGATAAAGATAATTTTTTATGGAGACAGAACTTAATAAAAACAGAAAAACAACCGAACGAAATTTTTTTGAAGGTCCGCAATCGCGAACCGCTGAATTTATTTTCACAATAAAAGTGATACGCGATTTTATAAGAGGATTCCGTGCTTTTCATTTTTTAGGACCATGCGCCACAGTGTTTGGTTCGGCGCGCTATAAAGAGGGGCACGACTATTATGAGATGGCAAGAAAAATTGGCGGCGCATTGTCGCATCTTGGGTTTACTGTAATGACAGGTGGCGGACCAGGTTTAATGGAAGCTGCAAATCGCGGAGCCAGAGAGGCGGGAGGGAGATCTGTAGGCTGCAACATTACTTTGCCACACGAGCAATCGGCAAACAACTATCTTGATAAGTGGGTTAAGATAGAACACTTTTTTGTAAGAAAAGTTTTACTCTCAAAATATTCTTACGCCTTTGTTGTAATGCCGGGAGGTTATGGCACGTTGGATGAATTCTTTGAAGCGATCACTTTAATTCAAACTAAAAAAACCAAACCCTTTCCGGTAGTTTTATTTGGAAAACATTTTCACGAAGAATTATACAAACACGTGGAGCACATGATACAAGAAGGAACGATAGCAAAGGAAGACCGAGATCTTTTTTTATTTACCGATGACATGGAGCAGGCCATGAAACACATAGAAGAACATGCTGTAAAAAAATACGGCCTTAGAGAGAAGAAAGTGATGAAACCAATCTGGTTCTTTAACGAGAAGAAATAAAACGGATGACACGTTGTAAAAATTGGAGAAACCTACACCATAAATTTCCAAACAGCATTAAAAAAGTATTGAAGTAAACGAGTTGCTTGAAAAGCGACTGCGCTTCGAAATTACAAGACAATTTTATATTGATCATTTATTTCTAATTTAAAAAACAAAAAAAGCTGCCCTTGATTTTTTACGATTGATGTTCGAAGCGAAAAGGGAAGTGGCAGGTATAGAAAGTGCAATCGGTGTGGGCTAAGAAAAGAAGGCGGCTGGTTTTGGAATGCTGAAAAAATTCATTACTTTTAATATAAATCTACTGCATGAAAAAAATTCTTTTTCTTTTATTTTGTGTTTTATTCTTGAAAGGCCGTTCTCAGGTCCAAATAACAATGCTAAGTCAAACAAAGGCTAAGTGCTTTGGAGTTTGTGACGGATCAGCAACATTTAGTATTACTGGAGCTCCAGGACCTTATAGTGTTGTTGTAACCAATACTCCGGCTTGCACTAATCCAACCGTTGCGGCCTTCAATGGATCGACGGTCACTATAAATAATATTTGCCCATGCCCGTCAATTGCTACTGCATTCAATTTTTATAATGGTGGAGGAACTAATTTTTTGGGTACTGCTTATGCGGTTTTTGCTATTCCTGCAACTGCTCCCCTAACGGTTACAACTAATATTATTCCGGCTTCTTGCCCAACCTGCTGCGATGGGAAAGTATATTGTATAGCTAACGGAGGAAGCACTTCGTCAGGACCAACTGTATTTTATATGGATGGAAATTATTTAGCAATGTTCTTCTGGCCGGCAACCGGCGTGTGCACGGGGACTCACACTTTATGTGGCGTTGATAATCTTGGCTGTCAAGTATGTATTACTTTTACCATGGGCTTTTCAACAGGCATTAAAAATGAAGAAATTGCTTTTCAACAGTTAGTACTGATTTACCCTAACCCATCAGGAGATAAAATTCTTTATTCGGGTGTTACAATTGAAGCGGGTTCAGAGTTTATTTTAACAGATATAAGGGGAAGGGAGATCAGAAGGCAAAAGACGGAAATAAATACCGATTCAATAGAAATAGACCTCAGTGAAGTAGAAAGTGGATTGTTTTTTCTTGGCCATTTTTTGAAAGACGGAACTAGAAAAACAAACTCAAAAATAGTAGTTAATTAAACTACCGAAATATCAAACTGAACTAAGTCAACAAATTCCTGAACACGATCATCAACATCTTTTTGTGATAAGCCGATCAATCTTTCGGTGCCGAATTTCTCCACTGTAAAACTGGCCATGGCCGAACCAAAAATAATAGCGCGTTTCATGTTCTCGAAAGAAATGTCTTTTGTTTTTGCCAGGTAACCAATGAATCCACCTGCGAAACTGTCGCCGGCGCCTGTTGGATCATAAACTTCTTCCAAT
>JANYIQ010000059.1 GCA_025362575.1 Bacteroidia bacterium | reverse complement strand
CTGGTTAATAAAAAGCAAGCAAACGCAACATTGGGGAACCACAAGAGCTACAACCGAAGCAGTATATGCGCTTTTACTGAAAGGAACCGATTGGTTAGCCACTGAGCCTAACGTTGAAATTACAGTTGGTGACATAAAATTGGATCCTAAAAACGACCCAAGTATTAAACCTGAACCCGGCACCGGCTATTTCAAAAAAGTGTGGAACGGTTCAGACATAAAACCGGAGATGGCGAAAGTGAAAGTGGTGAAAAAAGACGTTGGTGTAAGTTATGGCGCGATGTACTGGCAATACTTTGAGCAATTAGATAAGATCACACCGCACGAAACGCCATTAAAGATCAAAAAACAATTGTTCTTGCAAAAGAACACCGCGGGCGGCATTGTGATAGAACCCATAACTGAAAACACAAAATTAAAACTGGGAGACAAAATAAAAGTGAGAATTGAATTGCGTGTTGATCGCGATATGAGTTATGTACACATGAAAGACATGCGGGCGGCAGGTTTTGAACCAACGAATGTGATCAGCACTTATAAATGGCAAGATGGTTTAGGTTATTATGAAAGCACAAAAGATGCTGCGACCAATTTCTTTTTCCCGTACCTTAACAAAGGCACATTTGTGTTTGAATATCCATTGGTAGTAAATCATTACGGAGACTTTAGCAACGGCGTTACAACCATACAATGCATGTATGCGCCTGAGTTTACAAGCCACAGCGAAGGGATAAGGGTTAATGTGAAGAAATAGGTTAATTATGCCTTAGATTCTAACAAGGTCTGAGGCATAATTTGTTCTTTTTTTTCTATTTCAATCCCTCGCTTTAGCTTATATTTGTTAGCATAAACATGCTAAAGCCCTTTAAAGGATATTTTATTGTATTTGCCCTGATCTTGCTGGTTTTTAGCTCATGCAGGCATGGTGGTTCGGTGAGCGTTGAAGACCTCAAAATAGATCTTGCCGCCGGAGATAATTCTGTTTCTGATACCGTTTCCTTAAAAGCCGACTTGAGCAACGCAGTTTTAAACGGCATTGAGGTCCCAACTAAAAATCAAACCCGCAATGGTTACTTTACTTTCTCCTTCAAAGTAAAGAACACAACTTCAGAGATCAAGAAATTCTATTACAAATTTTTCTATCAGAACGCGAGTTATAAATTCTTTGACACTGTTCCTTTAGCAGGAGAAAATTTTTATGGCAGCTGGGTTAACGGCCTATACACTTTTAAGCCAACTAAAATATTATCGCCCGGAGATGAAGTTACCATCAGAGACAGTTTTAGAATTGTAGGCAATCCAAGAAACGAAAGTTTGTATTTTGGTCCAGACCTCGATAAATATTTAGCCATCGATGATTCCATTCAGGCCAAAATTGCTTTTGTGAAATCCGTTCCGGCCTGGTTAAAAAGCAGTGCCGAAGACGCAAAACGTTTAGGCATTAGCCTTGATGAACAAATATACCTGAATGCGCTTTGGGGAATAGGTTATCAGAAAGACCATGATCATTCGGTTAACAATCGCTGGAAACGGAATCCACGTATGGGCAATTACGAATTCATGTTGGTGGTAACTTCGCCTGAAGATATTGGTAAAATTCCGAGAGAGGTTCTTGATCTTCAATTGAAAAATGCGAATGGCACTTTCACGAATCCATTCGGTTATTTTTTGTACAAAAAAGGATCAGAGTTAAAAAATACGAAGGTCATTCTGTCTGAGAAAAAACTGAAAGTATATTCGCAAATGGATCTGGGTGCAGGAATTTACATTGATAAATTGTCCATTAATAAATCTAATTTCTCAACTGAACTTTATGGTAAGACCTGCGGGAATGAAGCTGATCTTTATAAAAAAGCACAGTTTCAGCAATACTTTCACAACATTGATAAAAATTACACCGTGTACAATGTGCCCGAGATACGCGATGTGACCGGCGAAAATTTTACCAGAAAAGAATACGACGAATTTAAAAGCAAATATGCTGCTAAAGAAAGTCGTGTAAAAATGTTTGTGAACTCAACGGATTGTCCTTGTAAAACTGTGAAGTCTGACCCGAAAAAAAATTCCCTAACATTAACGGTTCCTGCGGTTGAGCCCCGCAAGTATAAAAAAGAGCACGTGGGGCTTTCGTCGCGCATAGGTTATTCGTACGGTAAGTTCAGGGCCAAGTTAAAATTTCCACCCATGTTAAGTAAAGATAATGTGTGGAATGGGTTAACACATGCCTTTTGGTTGCTGTTTCAGGGCGATGATAACAGCTGGAATTTAAGAAGGGATTGCGGCGGAAAAGTTGGTTACATTCCTAAAGGAAGTACAGACGATGAGAGTTCAGTTAATCAAAGTAAAAAATCATATTATTATTCGGAGATCGATATTGAGATCGTTAAAGAATCGCGTTACTGGCCAAAAACATCTTATGCGCATTCGAAAGTCAAGTATAAAACCGATGATGCCAAAAACAATGATGAGATCATGGTGAGTTGTACAAACTGGGACATGGCCTGTAACGAACCAAAGAATTTTATTTTTGGCGCTGAAGAATATTTTGTGGATAGCATTCCTTACCTGATGCACCGCTGGAATTTTTTCAGCAAGGCGATCACATCAAAAGTGCCGATCAAACATGATGAAATTTATGCCGCACCCTATTACTATTTTGAAATTGACTGGCAGCCTGATAAGATCGTTTGGAGACTTGGTCCTGAAAAAAACAAGTTGCGTACCATCTGTGTGATGGATAAAGATGTTTCATCAATACCTAATAATCAAATGATGTTAATGTTCACTCAGGAATGGCACAATGAAGAATGGTGGCCAACAGCACCGTTCGGGCAAAACTTCATCCCTTTTCCTAAAAAAGATATTGTAGGAGAAATTTTAGAAATTGAAATAGAATAAAATATTATAATATGGTTTTTAGCAGTGTAATTTTTTTAGTTTATTTTTTGCCGGCATTTTTGCTGCTTTATTTTTTAACCCCAACCAAATTAAAGAACCCTGTTCTTTTATTGTCGAGTATTTTTTTCTACTCATGGGGCGCTCCAAAATTCATTTTCGCCATATTAGCAACGACTACGGTTGATTTTTACTTTGTGAAGCTGCTTCATAATTCAGAAACCGAAAAGAAACGAAAATTATTTTTAGTGCTTTCGTTGTGCTTAAATGTTGGTATGCTGTTCTATTTTAAATACTGTAATTTTTTTATCGAGAATGTCAATCATGTTTTAAATGCTCTTGGAATGCATGAAGTAAGTTGGACAAAAATAATCTTACCGATCGGAATTTCTTTTTACACGTTTGAAAGCATTACATACGTAGTTGATGTGTATAGAAGAATACACAAACCACTAAATAACTTTTGGCAGTATCAACTTTATATTATTTTGTTTCCTAAATTAATTGCAGGACCCATTGTAAGATATCATGATATTGCCGACCAAATAACTGATCGCAGCGCTAACGATACCATCGATAACAAATTAACGGGCTTTTACCGTTTTTGTTTAGGTCTTGCTAAAAAAGTTTTGATCGCTAACACCATGGCTTCTGCGGCTGACAGCGTGTTCAATATTCCGATCGATCAAGTAAGTACTTCAATGGCATGGGTCGGAATGCTGGCCTATACGTTCCAGATCTATTTTGACTTTTCGGGTTATTCTGACATGGCTTTAGGATTAGGAAAAATGATAGGTTTTAAATTTCCTGAGAACTTTGATAACCCGTACACCTCAGGAAGCATTACCGAATTCTGGCGCAGATGGCACATGACCTTGGGCAACTGGATGAAAAATTATTTATACATTCCATTAGGAGGAAATAAAGTTGATAGCAAATTTAAACTGTATTTCAATCTATGGCTTGTGTTCCTGGCTTCCGGTTTCTGGCACGGAGCATCGTGGACATTCATCATCTGGGGCGTGTATCATGGTTTCTGGCTGGTAATGGAAAGAGCTTTCTTGTCTAAGGTATACGAAAAGATCGGGCGCATTCCTTCTACAATTATTTGCTTTGTTCTTGTGGCCATTGGCTGGGTGTTTTTCAGAGCCGAATCAACTCCTCAAGCCATGAGCTTTGTAAAAAAATTATTCCTTTTCGATTTCAGTATGCCCCAACGTTTATTTGACCGTGAGTTCGATTTCTATTTTGCATTAGCGATCCTGTTCTCGTTTTTTGCTTCGTTCAAGATCGGCAGAGCTATTCAAAACAAAGTATACTATACCAACTATAATGCTTTTGGAAATTTAATTGCCACCGGCATTGCCTGCATTCTATTTACGCTTTCATTAGCTTCCATTACTTCGTCAGGATTTAATCCATTCATTTATTTCAGGTTTTAATTGAGCGGAAGTAAGAACATATTTAATCTTTGTCTGTTTGCGGGAGTGAATCTCTTTTTGTTCACGCCTGTTCTTCAGTCTGTTTTTAAGCTTGAAAAAACCATTGAGCCCTTAAAAGGCGCATATATAGAAGCGAAAGACACCGTGCCGACCTTAAGTTCATGGATCAACGGAAATTATCAAACCAAAAAAGATGAGTATGTAAATCAGAATTTCGGGTTCAGGAATTACTATGTGCGTTTAAATAATCAGGTAGATTATGAGTTCTTCCGAAAATCCAATGCAGCAAAAGTGGTCATCGGCAAGGGCGATTTTTTATACGAAAGCGATTACATTGAAGCCTACTACGGAAATAATTTTGTGGGAAAAGATATTCTTACTGAACGCTTCGAAAAATTAAAGGAATTACAGGAAATGCTTTCTGCTCAGGGTATTTTACTGGAAGTGGTGTTTAGTCCCGGCAAAGCGACATTCTATCCGGAATTCATTCCTAAAGAATGGCGAAGCAAAAAGAAGCTTAGTAATTATGAGTTTGCGGTGGCGCTTTGTGAGCACTTTAAAATTGATCTTATTGACTTTAATGCCTGGTTTGTTTCGCAAAAAGATTTTTCGCTTTACGATCTCTATCCCAAAACCGGAATTCACTGGAGTAATTACGGGGCTTTAATTGCAACCGATTCGTTGTGCAGACACATTGAAAAAAGAACAGGGATGAACCTTAGAAAC
>JANYIQ010000208.1 GCA_025362575.1 Bacteroidia bacterium | reverse complement strand
TCCAGTAACTAACAAACTACTGATAAAAGGGGTATCACTAGCAATAGAGTAAGATCCAAATTTATAAAAGGTAAGTTTATTCTTTTTTTCTTTTTCGATGAAATATATTTCATATCCAACCCCTAAACTTGAAAAAATTTTAGTTTTAAAATCCCTGTTATTGAATTCAAACAAAATATTTTTTTCACCTAGCTTTTTGCGATAAATTTTCGATTGGTAATATATTAATGTGTCGTTTTCAGAGTTACCAGTATTAAAATTTATAATATAAGTGTTCTCTGAAGATTTTTTATAAAAAATATTATGATTTATTTCAGTTTTAGATTTATCTGTACAAAAACACTTAAAGTTTAGAGAATCTATGTTTTGAGCTGGGACTAAATATGAATAATAAATTATGAAAATAAAAATCACTAAATGTGTTTTATTATTTTGGCCCTTTTTCCTTTTTTTCAACTTCTTTATATTCATTATCTATTTTTTCTAATCCTTTTTTAAAGCTATTAGTCTCGTGATGATCTCCTTTGTTTCCTTTTTCAAATTCATCTTGATGAAGAACCTCATGACCTGCGGTGCTTACTTTTTGCGCTTCAGTTCTCTCACTTTGTGGATCAACAACTATAAAGGCATTTTCTTTTGCATCTTCTCTTAAGGGGACACCATTAAAATTACCAAAACTTTTATTTAATTCAAATAATCCAGATGGAACCCCTGTTCCCTTTTGTCTTTCAGTTTCTATAGTGGACAATATGTCAAACTCACCATCTTTGTTAGTCAAAGGTTTTGTCAAATCAGGGTCTAAGGTTTGACCATGAGTATCTCCACCAGACTTTGCGTTTTTTATTTTTTTAACCGTTAGGTATAAATCTTTTGATTCACTATTTAGGTATTTATCAATTAGTTTTTGGCCTGATTTAGTTTTATAGAGCCCTTGAAAACCGGGTACGTCTTTTAAATCTTCAGCAGTTGCTTTTCTAATAACTGGTTTTCCTAAAGGATCTGGTTTTGTAACAATGTAAATATATTCCCCATTTTTATCGATTGCGAATATTGGACTATTACCTGCAAATAAAAAAGGGCTGAAGAGTGGGAATTTGGTAGTCAAAGGATCAATACTTAAAAACCTAGCTATCCTAGGGTCATACATCCTTTCCCCAAAATCATAACTATTTCCTTCACCTTTAAGTTCAGAATCCTTCTCTTTACCGTTGTAACCATAACGATAATCGGGCGAGTTGTAGTTAAATTTATTGTCAGGTATTTCCATACCGAACGTAGTGTAACGTCAACAACAGGTTAACCCAATGAGAACAAGCTTATTCAAAGAACTTTTGTTACAGTAAATTAAGTAAAAAATGCAGATTTGTGCAAATTTATTTAAAGCTATCTTCCTCTAAAAGAGATCATAATTTACCCAACACCTTTACCGCATCCCGTATACAAGCATTCATAGAGGGCGGTTGCGGAAAAGCTTTTAGCTCATTCAAAACCAATTCTACTTCCGGTTTTAATTCGGGGTATGTTTTACAAATATTGGCTAAGGTTATTATAGAGTATACCCGAACAGCATGTGGTAATGCGGCGTTTTTTGTATAGGCTAAACAAAGATCAAATATTTCGCTAATGTATTTTTCAGGTATATCAATTTCATGAAAAATACGAATGGTGTTTCTTATGGCGCCGGTGTGCTGATCTTTACCTTGTAAAAATTTTAGTAATTGCGGCAACAAAGGGTAAATACTTTTGGGTGAGCTGTAACTTACGTGTGTTAATGCCCACGAGGCCCGCATCGAAAGTGTCTTATCCTTACCCAAAACTAAAGTAACTAGTTCTTTCAAAACTTTTTTGTTGCTTTCAATTTCAGCAACAAATTTTTTTAGCTTCTTTAAACTAAAATACTCTATTTCTTTAATTTCTTCCATTCGATTTTTCGACTAAAATCTATTTCTCCAAATTAAAATAAACACGCCAACAATTGCAATTAAGCAGGCAAAAACAGATTGAATGGTGATCTTCTCTTTATACACCAAAAAATTTACGGGCAATACAACAATTGGTAACAATGCAAAAATGGTTTGAGCAACCGCCACTTCAATTTTTTGTATTGCCAATAAAGAAAAAGAAACTCCTGCAACGGGCCCTAACAGTGTACCAAGCACCATTAACGGAATGCCGTTATTTTTATTGGCAAAAATAGGTTTTGAATTCGCCACAAGGCGTTTCATGAAAAGTGAAACCAAAAAAGCGGCCGTAAAAGCAAACATCAAACGGATCCAAACAGCATGCATGGTAGGAAGTTTATCTGAATACCAATCCATTCCTAGTTTAGATAGAACTAATCCGGTACCCTGGCAAAGTGCACCAATAATGCCAAGAATAATTCCTTTTTTGTCGCGCGTAAATCCTGCTTTTTCTGCAGCGAGTGTGTCTTTCTTTGATAAGGTAAGCCAGATCACACCGGCAAGCGTTACGCAAATTCCAAATATTCCAATTAAATTGATCTTTTCACCAAGCACCAAAAAGCCTATGGTCAATGCAGCACCCGGAGCAAAGGTGGTGTACAAACTTCCGAGTTTTGGCCCCAGTAAAGTAAAAGAAGTAAAACTGCAATAATCGCCGATGGTGAAACCTATAATGCCTGATAAACCCAGAAAAAGATATTGATAACCATGCGGATTTGAAAATAATTGCGGAATTGAAATGGAATTCACGAAAAATAAAATACCTGAAATAATTGTCCATGCCAATAACAGGCGCCATTGATTAACTGCTGCGGTACCAATTCGCTGTGAGGCGGCCGTGAATGGAAAAATGCCTAAGCTCCAGCAAACCGTGGTAATAAGGGCAATGTATTCTCCGCGCATTTTTTTACTGTTTAATTGTTTTGTGTTTGATGTTTCGGGTTGGGTTAATTCTTACTATAATCCCGTTGCCCAAATATACTACTGCCTATTCGCACCATAGTGCTTCCTTCTTCAATAGCAATTTTATAATCGCTGCTCATACCGAAAGATAAATGTTGAATGTTGAATGTTGAATGTTGAATGTGGCTGACTTTTAATGAGAAATTCTTAAGTGATTTAAATTCCCTCCGAATCTGGTCCTTGTCTTCTGTATTAGAAGCCATTCCCATAAAACCCATAATGTTAACATGCTTCATATCTTTTAGTGCTTCTGACTTTAAAAGTGATTCACATTCTTCAAAACTGAATCCGAATTTAGTTTCTTCCTGCGCAATGTGAATTTGTAACAGACAATTGATCACCTTATTTAATTTTTCAGCCTGTTTATTTATTTCCTGTAATAATTTCAAACTATCAACCCCGTGAATTAAATACACAAAGGGTACAATTTGTTTTGCCTTATTACTTTGTAAGTGGCCAATAAAATGCCAGCGAATATCTTTTGGTAATTGCTCGTGTTTATCAACTAGCTCCTGAACATAATTCTCTCCAAAATCTTTTTGTCCGGCTGCATAAGCTTCTTCAATAAGTGAATTGGGTTTTGTTTTTGATACAGCTACGAGTGCAACAGAAGAGGGAAGCGAGGATTTAATTCTATCTAGGTTATCTTTTATCATTTTTAGTATTAAGATGAAAGATTAAAGTATTAAGACGCTATCTTGATACTTTAATCTTAATACTTTTGTCTTATTCCTCTAAACTATAAATTACCAATCCGCTTCTCATTTTTGGTTCCACCCAGGTTGATTTTGGCGGCATGATGTTATTGGTATCGGCTATCCATTTTAAATGCTGCATGGTTACCGGGTACAAACCAAAAGCTACAGTTGCTTTACCTTCATCTACAATTTTTTTGAGTTCTTTACTGCCTCTTATACCGGGCACAAAACCAATACGGGTATCGGTTTTAAGATCGTGAATGTTCAATATGGGATCTAAAATGTATTTGGTTAGTATGGCCGCATCTAAACTTTCAATGGGATCTTTTGAATTGTAAATTGTATCTTTTGCTTTTAGCGAATACCATTTGTTTTCAAAATACATTGATAATTCGTGCTTTTGACTTGGTTTGAAATCGTCGGTTTTTAATTCGGTTACCGTAAAATTATTTTTCACCTTACTTAAAAAATCTTTAACAGATAAATTATTAAGATCCTTTACAACGCGATTGTATTCGTATATTTTTAGTTGTGTTTCCGGAAAGAAAACGCCTAAATAATAATTGAAAGCTTCTTCGCCGGTGTACGATTTTCTTGAACTGCGTCTCAGTTTTCCCAGCAGGGATGAAGAAGCTGAGCGGTGGTGACCATCCGCAATGTAAATACTTGGTATGCTCTGGAAACGCTCTGCAATTTGCTTTACCGTTTTTTTATCACTGATCACCCAAAGCGAATGCCGAACTTTATCGGTAGTAGTAAAATCGTAATCGGCGCGTGTTTCAATCAGTTTGTTTGAAATGGAATCAATGATCTCGTCATTAGGATAACAGAACAGAACAGGTTCTGCGTTGAATTCACACACATCCAGATAATCTTTTAGTTTTTCTTCACGCTGTGTTAAGGTTTGTTCGTGAATTTTAATTACGCCGTTCAAATAATCGTCGATACTGGTACATGCAATGATCCCAACAAAAGTAATTCCTTCTTTAACCTGGCGATACAAATAGTAACATGGGTTTTCGTCGCGCTGAAAAACTTTTTCTTTTACAAATTTCTTGAACTGATTTTTTACTTTTGTCAATCGCTCTTTTGATCCGGGTTTTGTTTTTATACCATCATCGTAATCAGGATTGATGACATGTAAAAACGTATAGGGATTACCGGCAAGCTTATCACGAAGCTCTGCAAGGTTGTAGCCATCTACAGAGCGTGAAGCGACTAAATGCACTTTGTCGTTTTCAGGACGTATTGCGCGAAATGGAATTACTTTAGCCATTTTGCACAGTTGAGAGTTGAGAGTTGAGAGTTGAG
>JANYIQ010000200.1 GCA_025362575.1 Bacteroidia bacterium | reverse complement strand
ATTAACGTTAATACCCTGATCAAAAACTTAATATGGGCTGGCGTTTCTTATAGAGGCGCTACATCCAGTTCTGCTGACGTTTCTGCCATTTTGGGAGTTCAAATAAATCCGCAATTCATTTTCAGCTATTCTTACGATTTTCCTTTGTCGAAAATTCAGACCTATACCATGGGTTCTCATGAGATTGCTTTAGGTTATGTGTTTGCATATAAAGGCAAAAAGATCACAACACCACGTTACTTTTAATTAAATATCAATTTTAAAAATCATTAAAATGAACAAGCATTTTTTATCCTTATATATTTTGACCACGATCGGTTTCGGTTTGCATGCGCAGGAAGGTACCATTGTAGCTGCAGATAAATTGTATGATTCCAAATCATATGCCGACGCCATTCTTAAATATGAAAAAGTAATTAAGAAAGACAGCAATAATGTTTTTGTTCTGGCACGCTTAGGAGATTGCTATCGTTTAACCAACAACAATACTGGCCAGTTATTTTGCTATGGCAAACTCGTAGAAAAAGGTACTGCAAGCGCTGACCAAAAATTCTATTACGGAAAAGCCTTAATGGGTGTTGGAAGATACGATGACGCCAAAAAAATAATGGAAGAATACAGCAGCGATGACAGAGGAAAAGTAATTTCTAAAGGCCTTGCAAACATGACTGCCTTCTCAAAGAATGAAGACGCTTATAAAGTAGATACCGTTACTTTTAATTCTACCGAAAATGATTTTTCGCCCATAATGATCACAAGCGAAAAAATTGTTTTCACATCATCAAGAAGTAAATCCGCCTGGATCAGCAGAAAACATGGTTGGACCAACAACAATTATTATAACATTTACGTAACTGAAAAAAGTGAAGGCTTTTATAGCAAGCCTACTCTTTTCATGAAAGATCTGAAATCGAAATATAATTCAGGCCCGATATGTTTCAGTAAAGACGGTAACACAGTTTATTTCTCGAGAAATAGTGCTGATAAAAAAACAGGAAAAAGTACTGATGGTAATTTTAAGCTAAAGATCTTTAAAGCCGCTTTGAACATTGATTGCTTTGAAAAAGTAGACGAACTTCCTTTTAATAACGTAGAGTATAATTGTGCCCACCCTGCTCTTTCTGCAGATGGTAACAGCCTGTATTTTGCTTCAGACATGCCGGGCTCTTTAGGCGGAATGGACATCTGGGTTTGCAAATTAGGTGCTGATGGTGTCTGGGGTGTGCCTCAAAATGTTGGTGGTAGCGTTAACACTAAAGGCAATGATATGTTTCCTTTTATCACTGCAAACAACTTATTGTATTTTGCATCAGACGGACATGAAGGCTTAGGTGGTTTGGATATTTTTGAAGTAAAGATCAAAGATGGCAAACCTGGTAAAGTATACAACATGGGAAAGCCGATTAACTCTCCCGCAGATGATTTCGGCATCACTTTCAGCGAAGAAGGTAAAACCGGTTTCCTAAGCTCAAACCGTTCTCGTGGAGGTTTGGACGATGATATTTTTAAATTCGATGTTTTACGTGATGTAAAACGTGGCAAGATCTTAAATCTTGTTGTCAAAGATAAGGACACTTACTTACCAATGGAATTCGTTAGACTTCAAATCAACAACGAAACTGTAACTACGAATGATAAAGGAGAATATCAGTTAATTCTTGAAGAAGATGCAAATTATACTTACACTGCCAGCAAAGACAAATACTTCGATACAAAAGATTCTGCTTCCACAAAAAGTTTTCCGGAAGATGAGATCTCGAGAAACATTTTAATGGAAAAAGATCCTAACCTATCTTTATTGGCCTTCATTTTAGATGCAAAATCAAATCAGGCTTTAAGTGATGTGAAAATTTCGATCAAAGACATGACCGCTGCCACAGCCTTTGATACTTACACCACCAATGCAACAGGTGATTATAGAAAACCCTTAAAAGGAAAAAAGATCGGCGACAAACTGAATTTCCAGATCATGCTCGAAAAACCGGGTTATGTAACCAAAACATTGAACTTCACTCATGACATTACCAAAGAAGGCGAAATTAAGCTGAACGAGGTTTTAAATTTAACCATCGGTAAAATTGAAGTGGGTATGGACTTAGCCAAGATGATTGACATGAAACCGATCTATTTTGACCTTGGTAAATCTAAGATCAGACCTGATGCTGCTATCGAATTAGACAAGGTTGTGGCTGCTATGAAAGAATATCCGAATATGATCATTGAATTGGGTGCACACACAGATTGCAGATCTGCTGCTGCTGCAAACATGAAATTATCAACGGCCCGCGCTAAAGCCAGCGCTGCATATATTATCAGTAAAAAAATAGACAAAACCCGTATCACAGGAAAAGGTTACGGCGAATCTAAATTATTAAATACCTGCGCATGCGAGGGAACAATTAAACCTAATTGCCCGGAAGAAGAGCATGCAAAAAACAGAAGAACAGAATTCATTATCGTAAAGCTGAAATAGTTTTTATACATCAAAATAAATGAGAAACCGAAGCTAAAAACTTCGGTTTTTTCTTTTGGCCGCATTTCTTAGTTTTAATACTTCAAACACTTGTAATTCATTGGTCGCAAATTCGCTGAATTCCATCTAAAATTATACTATTTTGTGAATAACACCCCCTTTTAAATCTCATAAAAAAGGTATATTTGATTGATTTACTGAACCGATTTAAATGAGCAAAGACATAAAAAAAGTAGGTATAGCCTTACAGGGAGGCGGCTCTCACGGAGCCTTTACCTGGGGAGTACTTGACCGATTACTGGAAGTTGATGAACTGGTAGCAGATGCCATGTGTGGTACAAGTGCAGGGGCGGTAAATGCCGTTGTGTGTGCTTATGGTTTGCACGTAGGAGGACCTGTAAAAGCTAAAGAATTACTGGAAACTCTCTGGAAAAAGGTATCTCAAAGCGGAAGCATGTTCCTGAGGCCGGGTTTAATGGATAAATATTTTGGTAATGGCGATATTTATAATTCACCTGGATACATCTGGTTCAATTCCATATCTCAGTTCATGTCACCTTACAATTTCAATCCATTAAATTATAATCCGCTTCGCGATATATTAAATGAGCTGGTTGATTTTGAAGAACTTCACATTTATAATAAAAAGAAATTATTTATTTGTGCCACCAATGTTAAAACAAATCGTGCGCGCATTTTTACAAATAAAGATCTTACCGTAGATGCAGTTCTTGCATCTGCCTGTTTACCTTTTATTTTTCAGGCTGTTGAAATTGGCGGTGAATATTATTGGGATGGCGGTTATATGGGTAATCCTCCTATATTTCCATTGATCACAAATACCAATAATAAAGATGTGGTGCTTGTAAAGATCAATTCGATCAATATTAGTTCAGTACCAACAACGGCAAGAGATATTGCCGACCGCGTGAACGAAATTTCGTTCAATAGTAGTTTGATCAATGAAATGAAACTGATCCACTACCGTAACGAATTGCTTCGTAATGGAGTTTTAAAGGTGGACAACAAAGGTAATCGCGAGATTTTCGTTCATACCATTTCAGGTTACAATGCATTAAGTCAGTTAAGTTATAGCAGTAAAATGAATACTTCCTGGGAATTTTTAATGCAACTGAAAGAGAAAGGCCGTGAAGCCGCAAGCCAATGGCTGGAAACCGATTTCAGAGAAGTAGGCGTGAAATCAACTTTTGATGTTGAAGAACATTTTTTTGATAAGCTTTAATAAAACCATTTCATTAATTGATGGTTAATTCCTTCAAGAAAAATATTTATTTTTTGCTTTGTGCATTCAGCACGATCATTTCTCTCTCACAATCAAAATATAGCAGTGATTTAAATTACCTAAAGTCTAAGCCTGAAAGTGTTTCCAATTTAATTAATGATTATCGTATCGCTTACCCCGACACAAGTGTAAAAAATTTACATAATTATGTCGGACGCAATTTCATGGGCAATATTGGAATGCCTCAACCGGATTATATTTTAAGCTACAAGTCCAGTCCCCTTGGTTTTAATTTATACAAACTACCCTACACCAACGATATTTTTAGTCAGCAACAAGTTGAATATTTTCGCACCAAAGGCCCCTATGCCAGCTTAACCGGAATTTCCGGAAGTAAAAATGATCAAATGTTTCGTTTACTTTTTTCGCACACCATAAAAAAGAAACTCAATATCACATTAAAATTTAACCGTTTTGGCTGCCAGGGTTTTTATGCCAAGCAGCAAACTTTTACCAATAACTTTTACCTGTCTACCAATTATACCAACACCAGTAAGCGTTTTGGCTTTTATGGTTATCTCTTAATTAATAAAGTGAAGCATCAGGAAAATGGCGGGATCAAATACGATACATTATTTACACAAGAGCCTTTGATCAATAAACAATTACTTTCCGTGAATTTAAGTAATGCCAAACGCGAGAACAGACAAATGACAGCCAGCTTTAATCCATGGGTGAAGCTGAATAAGGGCCCAGATTCGGTCGGTGTTTCACACTACGTTGATTATAAATTCAATTATTCAGGAAGCTATTATCAGTACTTAGATTACGGCGCACCTTACGATGGATATTACAATACTTTTTACCTTGATACAACTAAAACAAACGACAGTACTCATTTACGTCAGTTCTTTAATCAGATCAATTATACTTTGAAACTGAACGAGAAAGGTCTTGGGTTCAGTTTAGGTTACTCACACGACTATTCAATTCTTCATCAGCATAACGATAGTGTGTTTTCGAATCAACAAGCTTATGCAACTTTGTTTTTCAGGAAACTCATTTTAAAGGATGATTCAAGCCACCTTAACAGCAACAAAAGCATCTCGTCAAATTTATTTGCAAGTACTATTGTTGACGGCCCTAACAAGAATGACCTTAAAATAGAATGGAAAAGCAGACTGGAATTTGGTTTAAGCGGTAAAGGTTTAACTACTAATAAAAGCAATACCATTTATTTAAATATTCTATCAGAGCAACGCCATCCCGATCTTATTTACAATTACTGGCACGCCAATAATTTCAGCTGGGATAATAATTTTAAGCCTGTAAATTTCTGGCAGGCTCAAATAGGTGCAAAAAATTACAGAAGCGGTTTATCCTTCAATATACTTTGGCACAACTATTTTAACTACTTGTATTTTGATGCCAACGCCAAGCCACAACAATTAAAAACCATTATCAGTAACTGGCAATACAATGTTAATTTTGACAAAGTAGTATTTAAGCATTTAGGTTTGCGCGCTAACATGATGTACCAAACCACCAATAATAAAACAATCATCAAAATGCCGGCGCTTGCAGCCTCAGGAAGCATTTATTATACCGGCAATCTGTTTAAAAATGCTTTGCAATTACAAATAGGCGCACAAGCCGACTGGTATCAGGCTTTTGAAGCCAATGCCTATATGCCTGCAACAAATACGTTCTATATTCAGGATAAAAAAACGGTTGGAAATTATCCTTTTGTAGATGTGTTTCTGAACGCCCGTATTAAGCCTGTCCAGTTTTTTGTAAAGGTTGAGAATGTAATGCAAGGATTAACGGGTTCCAATTATTATTTTGTACCGGGATACATACAACCTGATCGTAGTTTCAGGTTTGGTATTACCTGGTTGTTTTTTGATTAGTTACCAATAAAAATCAGAAAAAAATCATTACCTAAAATAAATTTGTATATTAGATGGATGCAAAAAAACAGCCTTTTATTACTATTTCTTTTTTGTTCAATTTTAAAAATCTTTTCACAATCAGCTGTAAAGATTTTATTTGATGCCAGAAAAGCTGAAACGGCAGGTAATGCCGATTGGATAGTTGATGCCGATCAATGGAATCTATTATGGAACCCCAATGCTACACTTGCAGCCGCTAACAATGAAGCTAACGCACAACGTTTTCCTACACCTGCCCAAAGTTTAATCACAGCATCAACACCGGAAACATTTTGGACCGGTTCTCTTTCTAACTGGGGAATCGATTGCGTAAAAAAAGGTTATCAGGTTGAAACACTTCCTTATAATGTTCCATTAACTTATGGCAGTTCATCAAACCCACAAGACCTTAGTAACTATAAAGTTTACATAGTTGATGAACCAAATATTTTATTTACAGCGGTCGAAAAAATAGCAATGATGCAGTTTATTCAAAATGGCGGTGGACTTTTCTTAATATCTGATCATACCATCAGTGACAGAAACGGAGATGGAAATGATTCTCCCGTAATATGGAACGACTTTATTTCGAACAACAGCATACTAAACAATGGACTCGGCTTTAATTTCGATTTAATGAACATTTCGCAAACCAGTACCAATGTAATTACAGCTCCAACTGATAGTATTCTGAATGGTCCTGCCGGAAACGTTATGCAGGTTAAATGGTCAAATGGAACTACAATGTCTTTAATACCATCGCAAAATCCTAGTGTTAAAGGTGTGATATATACCAATGGTTCAACTCACGGAAACACAAATGTTATGTGTGCTTACGCACGGGTTGGTGCCGGAAAAGTAGCAGCAATTGGCGATAGCTCTCCACCAGATGATGGTACCGGTGATCCTAATGATGTTTTGTATAATGGATACACTTTAGATGCCGCAGGTAATCACCAAAAATTATTAATGAACATTACCATTTGGCTGGCTCTCGGAGGATCAAGCACTACTAACATACCTGAACTTACTGTTGCTCCAACTCGTTTATTTCCAAACCCAAGCTCCGGTTTATTTAACATAAATCTAAATTCATCTTCTCAAATTATTGTTACTAATATTATGGGGGAGGAATTACTAAATTTATTCCTGACAAGTGGAAAACAGAATATTGATCTTCAAAATGCTGCTAAAGGATTATACTTTTTAAGGATAATTCAAGATAAGAAAAAAGAAGTCATTAAATTGATCAAAGAGTAATTTTTGATATGAAATTCGATGTATACTCATTATTGAATTATCAATTTTATTATTTCTGAATTTCCGTTTCGAGAAGTTATACGGGCAAAATAAATTCCTTTTTTTACTTCTGAAATATCTATTTTTTGCTCCTTTTTTACTATTTCTCGCTGAAAAATTCTTTCTCCAAAATTATTATAAATTTCCATTGTACATCCGGTATAATTTTCGAAGGCCGGATTTATTACCAGAGCAAACTCTCCTTCATTAGGATTAGGATAAATAAGTAATCGTTGTCCTGAATCAGGGAGGTCATTAACAAAAGTGCACAAAGAAACATTTTGAGTGATACCAACAGTGTTTAAACAGTCGTTAATGTCCTTTCCAATAATTGTATAGGTTGTTGTTGAAATAGGAGAAACGACTGCAAGAGTGCTTGTTGAAATCGAATTTAAAGAATATGAAGTCGCACTACCGCTAATTGTAAGACTAACTGTTTGCCCTGCACATATCAAACTATTGGTTGAAACTACGCTTATAAAGGGCAATGGGTTAACCACTACGAATTTTGTTGCGCTATATGAACAACCACTTATTGTACTCGTTCCGGTTACAACATAAGTTTGACTGGTAACGGGGGTAAATGCAAAACCGTTAGTTATTCCACCGCTCCATGTATAGGTATTAGCACCAATGCCCGTAAGTGTAACTAAACCTCCTAAACAAACCGCAGTAGATGTTGCAACAATTGCAACCGGCGGAGCATTATTAAGCAGTATACTCGAATTTGCCGACCCTTCATTAGCGGTAGCAAGATCAATTCTTGAATCACCATTAATATCGGCACTTAAAATTGAGTTCGGGTTTATGTCAGCCGAAAAATTCACAGCAGCAGCAAAACCACCTAATCCATTTCCAACCAATACCGAAACGTTATTTGAGCCATAATTAGCAACAGCCGCATCAGGTTTCGTATCTCCATCATAATCTGCACTGGTTACGCAATAAGGACCTGAACCAACAGTATAAGTAACCGGTATTGCAAAATTTCCGGTTCCATCGCCTTTATATACAGAAATTACGTTAGTATAATAATTAGTAATGATCAAATACAATTCTCCGCTTCCAACCAGATCAGCAGAAATGATTGAATAAGCACCACCTCCACCCCCAAAAACAGATGAAGCGCCAAATGCCCCAAGTCCATTTCCTAAAAGCACAGAAATATTACCCGATGCGGCATTGGCTGTTGCCAGGTCCTGTTTTCCATCGCCATTAAAATCAGCACTCGTTATGGCATTTGGATAGCCACCGGCTGTAAAAGATACAGCAGCGGCAAAACTTCCTGTACCATTTCCAATTAATATCGAAACGTCAGCAGTTGTGACATTCGCTGATGCGATATCCACATTACCATCGTTATTGAAGTCAGCACTTGTAACCCAATACGGATTTATGCCAACAGTAAAATTTGCAGCTGAACCAAAACTTCCCAAGCCATTTCCCAATAAAATAGAAACATCATTTGAACCTACGTTTGAAATAGCTAGATCCATTTTTCCATCATTATTAAAATCTGAAGCATTAACTGAAACCGGATAAACCCCCACTGAAAAATTTGAAGCCGATCCAAACCCCCCTAAGCCATTACCTAACAATATTGCAATATTATTTGAATTATATTTAGTAATGGCTAAGTCTTTCTTGCCGTCACCGTTAAAGTCGGCCTGCGCAATACCACGTGGATTTGCCCCTACTGAAAAATTGGTTGGTGTAGTAAAGCATATTTGTGCTTCAAAACACGAATAAAAAAAGAAGCAAGATACAACCAATATATAAAATTTATTCATGCCTTTTCTAAGAGTCAATTATAATTAAAGATAGTCATTTTTTTTGAATATTCAAAAGCTTATTGTCTTAGCCATATTCAATCTATCCTTTAGTTGCAGTCCCTTTGTTCTTTTGGATATAAGCATGAATAATAAGCGCGATCAACATTACGAAGAGGATCAGCGAGGAGCCAATAGTTCCAAAATTAAGTCCACCTTTTTCCTTCGACTTGGTTAACAGATCGCCAAAAGTTGCACCAAAAGGTCGCGTTAAAACAAAAGCTATCCAGAATAAAATCACTACTGAAATCTTTGTAAAGTATTTAGCGAGAATAACAATGATCAATAAACTTCCTATTAACATGGCTCCACCCAAAAAGCCCAATCCTGAATTATCAGCCAAAAAATCACCTAAGGCTGTACCCAAGGTGTTTGAAAATAATATAGCAACCCAATAAAATAACTCGCCTCTAAATGTAGTGATGTTGGTTACTGATAATGATTTTTCAGTGAAATGCCATACCGCAAAAACAGAAAGCAAAATTCCAATTAATATCATTGACCCATTTGCATAACCCAAACCAAGTGTGCGATCCATGTAATCAGACATTGTGGTGCCGGCTGTGCTGGTAGAAAGAATAACAGTCCAGTATAATAAGGGACTATATTTTTTTGATATAAGTTGTGCGATAAGTGTTACTAAAAAGATACTTATTAAAATCAATGAACTAATAGCATAACCAACATTTAGTGTCATTGATAATAGATCTCCTGCTGTTTCACCAAGAGTTGTAGCGCAAATTTTCATGATCCAAAATGCAACTGTTATTTCAGGAAGTTTTTTCATCAGGTTAGTTTTATATGTAAATATAGTTTTTGATTCTATAGAGAATCTGTAGTTATGCTATAATTCACTTTAATACTTAATCCTCATCCACGAATACACAGTGAGGACACCAAGCGTGAAGAAATCAAGCCATTTCGGTTTAACGCCCGGCGAGTGTTATAATTAAAAGGAGATGGATTTACAAGTGTGACGAGGACTTGAAGCGACATCATGGCATATAGCGATGGTTGGAAGCGCTCTGAAAATCTTAAAAATATCATCAAATTCCCCAATAAAACTCACGAATTATACTAAATTTGTAGCTCAAAATTTTTAATTATGTCAACAGCAGCAAACAAAGGCCCGATCTCGAAATTCGTAGAACATCACTATAAACATTTTAACGCAGCAGCATTAGTTGATGCCGCAAAAGGTTATGAAACCCATTTAACCGAAGGCGGTAAAATGATGGTAACTTTAGCTGGAGCAATGAGCACTGCTGAGTTAGGAAAATCATTAGCCGAAATGATCCGTCAGGGAAAAATTGATATTATCTCCTGCACGGGCGCAAACCTTGAAGAAGATATCATGAATTTAGTAGCGCATAGTCACTACAAACGCGTGCCTAATTACCGCGATCTTTCTCCTCAGGATGAGTGGGACCTTTTAGAAAATCATTACAATCGCGTAACCGATACCTGTATTCCTGAAGAAGAAGCATTCCGTCGTTTACAAAAACATATTCACAAGATCTGGAAAGATGCAGACACTGCAGGAGAAAGATATTTTCCGCACGAATACATGTACAAAATTTTAAATAGCGGTGAGTTAAAACAGTATTACGAAATTGATCCGAAAGACAGCTGGATGCTTGCCGCAGCAGAAAAAAATTTACCGATCGTAGTGCCGGGTTGGGAAGACAGTACTATGGGAAATATTTTCGCATCTTACGTTATTAAAAAAGAAATTAAAGCCACCACCATGAAAAGCGGTATTGAATACATGGCGTGGCTTGCAGACTGGTACGTAAAAAATTCATCCGGAAAAGGCGTTGGATTTTTTCAGATCGGCGGTGGTATTGCCGGCGATTTCCCTATTTGCGTAGTACCAATGTTATATCAGGATATGGAAATGCAGAACATTCCCTTCTGGAGTTATTTCTGTCAGATCTCTGATTCCACAACCTCTTATGGTTCATACAGCGGCGCTGTGCCTAATGAAAAGATAACCTGGGGTAAATTAGACATTCATACGCCTAAATTCATTGTAGAGAGTGATGCTACTATTGTGGCACCGCTGATCTTTGCCTGGATCTTAGGCCAATAAAAGTTTAACCGCAAAGGCACTAAGAAGGCGCAAAGCTCGATAAGAAACCGCATAAATTTCGGTGTTTTTTTGTTCTTTGCGCCTTTTTCATTCCTCTCAATTAATACCTGCCTGTTTATAATTAAAGTTTGGTGCCCGAACTTTAAACTTTAAACCCTTTAACTTTGAACTTAGATGAAGAACATTTTAAAATACTTCCTTCAGGGTATCATCCTATTAATTCCTTTAAGCATTACGCTCATAATTCTATTTAAACTTTTTGATTTTTTCTCCTCATTTTTATCACTTGTAGGCCTAACCGGAAATTACTATTTAGATACTTTAATAGGATTGGGTTTTTTGATAGTGTTTGTTACACTTACAGGATTACTCGCATCTTCTTTTGTGTTTAAAAGTCTGTTCAATTTTTTTGAAGATAAATTAGAACACACTCCTTTTATCAAACACATTTATTCGCCCATTAAAGATTTTATGGGTGCCTTTTCGGGAAATAAAAAAAGTTTTACCAAACCGGTTCTAGTTTTAACCAACCCTCAAGCTAATATTGAAGAAATTGGATTCATTACTCACGATGATCTGACCGAATTAGGCATTAAAGATAAAGTTGCTGTTTATCTTCCCTACTCCTATTCCTTCTCCGGCAAAACGGTGATCGTTTCAAGAGATCAAATTAAACCTCTTAACATTGAAGGCTCTGATGCAATGAAATTTGTGTTAACAGGAGGCGTTACCGAAACCAAGTAAATAATTCAACCTCATTCTTTCAAACAAAAAAGGCGAAGAAAATTCTTCGCCTTTTACTATTACTAATTTTGTTATTAAGCTTTAACGCTAGCTCTGATAATGTTTAAAGCACCACCTGCTTTGAACCACTCAATTTGCTGAGCATTGTAACTGTGGTTTACTTGAAAATCTTCTTTACTTCCATCAGCATGATTCAAAGCAATGGTTAATGGTGTACCAGGAGTGAATGAGGTCAATCCTATGATATCAATAACATCATCTTCTTTTATCTTATCGTAATCTGCACCATTTGCAAAGGTCAAGGCCAACATACCTTGTTTTTTCAAGTTAGTTTCGTGAATACGTGCAAACGATTTTACTAATACTGCACGCACACCTAAATGACGAGGTTCCATTGCTGCGTGTTCACGTGATGAACCCTCACCGTAATTCTCGTCTCCAACAACAATAGTACCAATATTAGCGGCTTTATACTGACGCTGAACAACAGGAACACCTTCGTAAGCACCGGTGATTTGATTTTTTACAGAATCTGTTTTTTCGTTGAATGCATTTACTGCACCAATTAACATGTTGTTAGAAATATTATCTAAATGTCCACGGAACTTTAACCATGGTCCGGCCATAGAGATATGATCGGTTGTACATTTGCCTTTTGCTTTAATTAATAATTTCAATCCTTTGAAATCAACTCCAGGCCATGCTGAGAATGGATCTAATAATTGTAAACGCTTAGAAGCCGGATCAACTGCCACCTGAACTTTACTTCCATCGGCTGCCGGAGCTTGATATCCTGCATCTTCAACAGCAAAACCTTGTTTAGGTAATTCGTCACCACTTGGCGCATCTAATTTTACTTTCTCTCCTTTTTCGTTAGTCAACGTATCGGTAAGCGGATTAAATCCTAAGTCGCCTGCAATTGCTAATGCAGCAACGATCTCCGGCGATGCAACAAATGCATAAGTATTTGGATTTCCATCGGCACGTTTTGCAAAGTTACGGTTGAACGAGTGAACGATGGTGTTTTTTTCTTGTTTCTCAGCACCCATACGATCCCACATTCCAATACAAGGACCGCAGGCATTTGTAAACACAACTGCTCCGCACTCATCGAACACTTGTAAGAAACCATCACGGTTAATGGTGTAACGAATTTGTTCTGAACCCGGGTTGATCATGAAACCTGCTTTAGATTTCAAACCTTTTTGTTTTACTTGCTTAGCAATTGAAACAGCGCGAGCAATATCTTCATAAGAAGAATTGGTACAAGAACCAATTAAACCTGCTTGCACAGTTAAAGGCCAGCCATTTTTTACAGCTTCTTCTTTTAATTTAGAGATTGGAGTTGCAAGATCCGGAGTGAACGGGCCGTTAACATGCGGCTCAAGTTCAGATAAATTAATTTCAATTACTTCATCAAAATATTTTTTTGGATCAGCATAAACTTCAGGATCACCAGTTAAATAATTTTTAATTCCATCTGCCAAAGTTGCAACATCTGCACGGCCTGTAGCTTTTAAATAACGGCTCATGCTGTCATCGTAACCAAATGTAGAGGTAGTTGCACCAATTTCTGCACCCATGTTACAAATAGTTCCTTTTCCTGTACAAGATAAACTTACTGCACCTTCACCAAAATATTCTACAACTTTATCGGTACCACCTTTTACAGTTAAGATACCTGCAACTTTTAAAATAACATCTTTTGCGCTGGTCCATCCATTTAATTTCCCGGTTAATTTAATACCAATTAATTTCGGCATTTTTAATTCCCAAGGTAAACCTGCCATTACATCACAAGCATCTGCTCCACCAACTCCAATTGCGATCATACCTAAACCACCGGCATTAACCGTGTGAGAATCGGTACCGATCATCATACCACCCGGGAAAGCGTAATTTTCTAAAACGATCTGGTGAATGATACCTGCACCCGGTTTCCAAAAACCAATTCCGTATTTATTAGAAACAGAAGCTAAGAAATTAAATACTTCTTCGCTTTCAGTTTTAGCTCTGTCTAAGTCGGCTTTTGCACCGGCTTTAGCCTGAATTAAGTGATCACAGTGTACTGATGAAGGCACAGCAACTTTAGGGCGACCGGCTTGCATGAATTGCAATAAAGCCATTTGTGCTGTTGCATCTTGCATAGCAACGCGATCAGGATTAAAATCAACGTAAGCTTTTCCGCGTTCGTAATTTTTTGCTTCAAATTGTGCATCTAAATGCGAATACAATATTTTTTCAGCCAAAGTTAACGGGCGACCTAATGATTTACGTGCTGCATCAACGCGTGCAGGCATGTTTGCGTAAACCTTCTTGATCATTTCAATGTCGTAAGCCATAGTATAGAGTTTTAGAATTATAGATTTTTAGAGTCCCAAATCTATGAAAAATAGAGGAAAAATACCACAAAAAAGGGGCATATTTTTGATAAACGGTCAATAAATTCTACAATCTAAACGTACCTTTACACTTAATGCCCCTCCTATTAAAGGAAAATACCGCCATTGCCATGGAAGCCATAAAATCTAACCGATTACGGGCGGTAATTACCATGCTTATCATTGCCATTGGTATTATGGCCTTAGTGGGAATTTTATCTGCCATAGACGCCATAAAGTCGAGTATAAACAGCAATTTTACCAGCATGGGTGCCAATACCTTTACGGTTCGTGGCCGGGATATGACCATGCGTATAGGCAAAAAAGGCCGCGCTCCAAAGCCTTATAAGAGCATTAATTTCAAAGAGGCAATGCGTTTTAAGGAAGAGTTCAATTTTCCTTCCATTAGCTCGGTTTCAACCATGGCTTCATTTAATGCGCGTTTAAAATTTGCTTCCAAAAAAACCAATCCTAATATTCAGGTTTTTGGAGGCGATGAAAATTATTTGGAAACATCAGGTTACGAAATGGAAGCCGGAAGAAATTTTACTCCACAGGAAATTTTGTTTGGAAGTAATGCAGTTATCATAGGAAGCGAATTGGCTTTTACACTTTTCCCAAAAGACATTAAAGGTTTAGATAAAACCATTTCCATTGGTGCCACAAAATATAAAGTCATTGGTATTTTAAAAAGCAAAGGAAACAGCATGGGTTTTGGTGGCGATAAAATTTGCATTATTCCTTTATTAAATGCGAGACAATATTTTGGAAGACCCGACATGAGTTTTACAATCAACGTTATTTCAAAACATCCGCAATTAATGGACGCCGCTATTGATGAAGCGACCGGACTTTTCAGAAAAATAAGAAAAGTAGATATTCAGGATGAAGATAATTTTGAGATCATTAAATCAGATAATTTGGCAAGCATGCTTATTGGATTAATTGGTAAAGCAACCTTAGGAGCCACCATAATTGGAATAATTACTTTATTGGGGGCAGCAATTGGTTTAATGAATATCATGCTGGTATCGGTTACAGAACGTACCCGCGAAATAGGGATAAGAAAAGCACTTGGCGCAACGCAGGAAGCCATCAAAAATCAGTTCCTGATCGAGTCTGTTGTTATTTGTGTAATGGGAGGGCTCATAGGAATAGTATTAGGAATTGTGATCGGAAATTTAATTGGGGTCTCACTCAATACAGGATTTTTTGTTCCCTGGTTTTGGATCATTACCGGTGTTATAATTTGTATTGTAGTTGGATTGATAAGCGGATTCATTCCTGCCAAACGCGCCTCAAAACTCGATCCTATTGAGAGTTTGAGATTTGAATAAATACTTTATCCGAAATTTTTATCGATAAAATAATTACTCCCCTCCGAATTTAACCTGAAAGCCGATCGCATAACTAACGCCACTTGCTTTTAAGTTAATATGATCGGTGTAGGTTCGAACATTATCACTCACTTTCAATTTATTATATCCATATCCTGCATAAGCTAGATTAAAGAACATTCCAAAATGATTTCCGAAATATAACCTTGGAGTTAAGTGTAGATCATACATTAATCCGCCACCTTTTGCTACCGTTAATTTATTGTCGTGCGTTTCAAACTTAATACCTGAATAACCCAGATCTCCTCCAAAAACAAGGTCAAATCTTTTCTTCCTTAATAGATGTGCATTTACTACCAAAGCTATATCTTTTGATTTCACAGAAGGGGTTAATCCTGAAACCGAATCTTTTGAAGTTAGATAAGTAATAGCTTGTCCTTTTAAACCAATACCAAGCCAATTCAAAACACCGTATTCAAGTCCAAGCGCAAAGCCATAGGGCACAGCTTTATCTTCATTAACGTGACCCTTTGCTCGTTGAGTAGAATCCTGAGCTTTTGTATTATAAATTCCGAAATTAGCATTCAGGTCAACGACAAAGGCTTTTTTTGAAAAACTCACTTGCGAAAGTC
>JANYIQ010000269.1 GCA_025362575.1 Bacteroidia bacterium | reverse complement strand
GATCAACTTTGGAACGCCGCTTCTTAAAATACTTACTTTCACTTTTGTTCCGCGTTCTCCGCGCAATTTGTCAAACACTTGTTTATTGCTGATCTTTACACCGGCCATTAATTTATTCTCAACTTTAATGATCTTATCTCCGGCTTTTATTCCGAGTTTTTCAGATGGTCCGCCCTCAATGGGAGTAATTACTCTGATGGTATCGTTAATGATATTGAACTCTACACCAATGCCGTCAAAATTTCCCTGTAAAGGTTCGTTCACCTGTTTAAAATCTTCGGCGGGTATGTAATCGGAGTGGGGATCTAAACTGTGAAGCATCGAGGTTACCGTTTTTTCTACCAATTGCTTTTCGTTAATGGTATCAACGTATTGCAATTCTATATACTCAAGTAAGCTGTTGATCTTTGAATTGGAAGCTTTTTCTCCTGAACCTGTTCCATTTCCGGCATACAAAGTATTGTTAATGGAAAAGAAGTAACCGCCTAATATCCCTAATATCAGTATAAGCGAAAAATAAAGCGGTAAAAAAGGATTGTTCTTGTGCTTATTGCCTCCTTGTTCAAGTTCTTCCATTTATGTACATTTGTATTAAACAAAGGTAACAGTTTAAAGGGATGTTATTAGCCAAAAAAATAAAAATAGCTTCGCTCGTTATGATGATCATTTTGGCGGTTTCCTGTAAAAAGAAAACGACTCAAACCGATCCAAATAATGGCGTGCCTTATACTCCGGTAAATGTTACTATTTATCCAAACGACCCTTTGTATTTTAAAATACAAACTCCTGGCGGCTGGATCTACTTTAATAATGCCGGCGTTAACGGAATAATAATTTATCGCAAAACAACAACAGAGTTTGTAACCCTCGAAAGAACTTCAACCTATTATCCTAACGATGCGGCGGCAATTGCGAAAGTTCAGAGTGATAATTTTACTTTGAAAGACACAGTGAGCGGATCGAAATGGCAAATTGTTGATGGTGCTGTAATAAATGGACCTGCTACGTATGCATTAAGAAGATATCAGAATACTTACGATGGTAATGCTCTTAAAATTTATAATTAGTTATTTTTTCTTCGGCAGATCTGACAATTCCGATTCTTTCCATTTACAGGTTTTCACCAGTTGTAAAATATCTTTTCGCAAAAAATCAATCACTATTTTAAGAGAATCTACATTCGGAAAGCATTTAAAATAAAGTGAGCCGCGCATGAAATTTTTTGTGCTGTCGGTGATGTAAAACTGAACCGAAGAAGCTGTGTTACCCGCAATATCATATACTAAGCCAAAAATCTTTGCGCTGTCTCTTATGATCGGGCTTTCATCTAAGCCTGTAGCTTTTTTCTGATGTTCGATGGCGTACCACCTCGAATCATTTAAAAATCGGTTCAGGTCATTATTCACTTTTCGGTAAGTAAGATTGAGCGTGGCTTTGTATTTTGGAAATTCAAGATTTAACCAGCAGGTATCTTTGTTTATGTATTTACCTTTTACCATGTAAGAGTAACTTGGTATTTCGAAACTAAAGGCATCAACACTATCGTATGATCTGTATTTTTTTTCCGGAAAATTAATTCTGAAGTAGCCTCGCGGCTTTGGAGAATATATTCTATCCTCCTCATCATCGCAGGACGATAGAATGGCAGCAAAAGAGCTTATGATGATACTATATAAGAAAAGTTTTTTGAGCATCGAAAAATTCATTCTTTACAAAAATAAAGAACAGCAGGCACTTTGTCATTCAATAAAATTAAAGTTTTCAAGAGTTTAAATTTAAAAGGGCAGGTCACCACTTCCTTGTTTATCAAAACTGCTGTCGCTTGCAGGATCTCTTTTTTGAAGTATTGTAAATGTATCGCCAACAATTTCTGTGATATTACGTTTGTTGCCGTCTTTATCGGCCCATTGCCGGGTTTGAATTTTTCCTTCAATGTAAATTTGCATGCCTTTCTTTAGTATTTTTTCGGCGGTCTCGGCCAAGCTGCGCCATAAAACAATGTTATGCCATTCGGTTTGTTCAACACGATTGCCGCTTTTGTCTTTGTAGGAGTCGCTAGTGGCAAGACTAAATGTTACTTTGGCAATATTTCCTTCAAAATATTTTATTTCCGGGTCTTTGCCCAGATTTCCTATCAAAATTGCCTTGTTAATGCCCGCCATGTTCTATTTTTTAGTTTATACACAAACAAAATCATTTAAATTTTTAAAAACAAGCGATTGATCTTTTTTTGGGACCCTGTTTTTCATCATCAAAAGCCGAAAAATCCAATTGGTACCCAATTTTCTTAAAAACAGGCCTAAATTTTGGCTATTGGGCTAAAACACTTGCAAAACAGGTGTTCGAAAGAGTATCTTTGCCACCCATTTTTAGGGTAAGAAGGCCGTGTTTTTAGGTTAAATATGTGATAGAAAGAAAATACTTGAAATAAAAATGAAGAAAGATTAAAAAAAGTTTGGAAGTTGAATAAAGAGTAGTTACTTTTGCACCCCCAATTTGATTGGGAAGTTCATTAAGAGTATTGAAAAGCACAAGTCTTTAAGAAGGCAGTCAGGATTAAGAGTCATGATATGGGTCGGTAAGAAACTGGGTTTTAAAAATATAGATATTACGTTCATTGAAGGAAATGATTGCCAAAATGTAAGCAGGTAACTTTCGCGAGGAGAGTTACCACATGTAAAATTGCAGAGATGCAATAGAATAACTTATAATGGGTTTGTATTAAACAGA
>JANYIQ010000221.1 GCA_025362575.1 Bacteroidia bacterium | reverse complement strand
CCTTCATCAACAAATATCTTTTCGAGATACCCCTTTTCAAGAGCTCTTAATTCGATGTGCTGAATGGATCGGATCTGACAAACGTAATCCCTTGTTATCATTGTATCTTTTTTCAAAGGGCTTGTTACGAAGAATTTTGTTTCTTCTTCTTTTTCTTCTTGCTTAGCACCGCAGCCGGTGAAGCACATCAAAGAAAATAGACTAATGGAGGCGAGAATGGTTCTCATATATCGAATTTTTATTACTATTTTTTACAAACTTCTATTAAATGTTCGGGGCATTTTACTTTCAAAAAAGCACATACTTTCACGTGTAAGAAAAAAGCTTTTTGGATGATCACTTATTTTGAAAAGCGCAGTTAGAAATCGCGCGAAAGCGCTGCATTGTTACTTTTGAGAGCAGCAATGATCTAAGAAGTGGTCATGTTAGACTAAAGGATCAGATCCTTAAAATGGAAAGTCGGAGGTATTGCTTGGGATAAAGTTCGCACTTAATGCGATCGAACAGGGTGTTCGGGTTAAGTGTATGCGAAATTTTTTTAAAGAAAGAGGATATCGTGAAAAGAACAGTAGGGTAATTGCTTTTTAAAAGGTCTTCTTCAATATCTGAATCCTCCTCAAAAATTTCCGCCGTTGCATTTTGTTTCGCATCGTATTGAGGAACGGTTTGAAGCTGACGTCTTTTTTTCTGAACTGTAGAGAAATGAGTACTTATAACAGATAGGGTTTGTGAACTATTGGCGAATAAACCAACGTTAACAAACAATAGCCTGAACACAAATGCCAGGCAAATGAAAAAAGCAGTATTTGATCTAGAGTAAGTACGCATTGCTTGTGGGTTCGAGGTCAAAGGTACGCAATTTTAAAGCCTTTAGTTTTTTTTAAGTATAATTAACATTATTAGAATACCATTAGTATCAAACATTCATGCGTTATTATTAGAATGATTCATCTACGCTCATTACTGTGAGTGTACTTTCTCATTACCTTTATTTTAAAAGCTAAAATTCATTTTCAAATTTCATTGCCCGAATTTGTTTTCTTTCTGCCGGAATCTTAATGGTTCACTTCTATTTACAGAAATCTACTTACACATTCTAACTTTCCAACAAAGCCCTAATAGCGCCGTAAGTATTTAATTGTTGCTAAACCAATAGTAAATTGGGCAGAAACCATTTCGCTTTTAAACCATAAAAACAGTCATTTTTAACAAATAACGTACTCTTTTTGCCAATTTTTCATCAAAAACAAGCGCTTTTTGTCTCTTTTTACTACTACTAATATCAGAGATTTTTGTCTTTTTATAGTCGAAAATAATGGCGAGTTTTGTGCTCCATTACAAAGATGTCGGAACCAAAAAAAATAGCCATTCTAGGAAGCACAGGAAGCATTGGTACACAAGCTCTGGAAGTTATTCGCGCTAACCCCGATCATTTTTCGGCCGAAGTTTTAGTGGCGAATGGCAATGCCGATCTTCTCATTAAACAAGCCCTGGAATTCAAGCCCAATGCGGTGGTTATTGGCGATGAAACAAAATACAAGATCGTAAAAGAAGCTCTTTTACAAGAAGACATTAAAGTTTTTGCAGGTTCAAAAGCCATTGAGCAGATCGTTGAGATGGAGACCATTGACCTTGTATTGGCTGCCATTGTTGGTTATGCAGGGCTTGCCTCTACCATTAATGCCATTAAAAATAAAAAAAATATTGCGCTTGCGAATAAAGAAACACTGGTAGTTGCCGGAGAACTTGTTACACAACTTGCCCGCGAAAACGCCGTAAACCTTTACCCGGTTGACTCCGAGCACTCCGCCATTTTTCAATGTTTAGCGGGTGAGTGGGAAAATAAGATCGAAAAAATTTACTTAACAGCTTCGGGAGGTCCATTCAGAGGTAAAGACAAAGCGTTTTTAAGTACAGTAAAAAAAGAACAAGCCCTTAAGCATCCTAACTGGGTAATGGGCGCAAAAGTTACCATTGATTCGGCAAGCCTTATGAACAAAGGCCTTGAGGTTATTGAAGCCAAATGGTTGTTCAATTTAAAACCGTCGCAAATTGATGTGATCGTTCATCCGCAAAGCATCGTTCATAGTTTGGTGCAATTTGAAGATGGCAGCCTGAAAGCACAATTGGGCGTGCCCGACATGAAATTACCAATACAATATGCCTTCTCTTATCCTGAGCGTGTAAAAAATAAATTCCCGCGTTTTGATTTTTTTAACTATCCGCAATTCACTTTTGAGAAAGCCGACACCAAAACTTTTACTAACTTAGCATTGGCTTTTGCAGCCCTTGAAAAAGGCGGAAATATGCCCTGCGTGCTGAATGCAGCGAACGAAATTGTAGTGAACGCTTTTTTAAATGATAAGATCGGATTTTTGCAAATGAGTGAAGTAATTGAAACTTGTTTGAGTAAGATGCCCTTCATTCAAAAACCAAACTACGAACAATATATAGAATGTGATAAAGAAACAAGATCAGTAGCAGAGAGCTTGATCAAATAGAGACAAGGAATTAAGAATATAGTATAAGGAGAAAGAATAAATACCCTATCACAAAACAACCAAACATTAAACAACTAAACATTCGTACACCCAATGATAAAATTCGCTCAACTATTTCTTAGTTTAACTATACTGATCACCCTTCACGAATTCGGACATTTTTTCTTCGCTAAAAAATTCAAATGTCGCGTTGATAAATTTTATTTGTTCTTCGATTTTCTGTTTCCATTTGCAGGCTTAATGAATTTCTCTTTATTCAAAAAGAAAATTGGTGATACCGAATACGGCCTGGGCTGGTTTCCGCTTGGAGGATATGTTCAGATCGCCGGAATGGTAGATGAACAAATGGATAAAGAAAGCATGGAAAAAGAACCGGAGCCCTGGGAGTTCCGTGCTAAACCCGCCTATCAGCGTTTACTGGTAATGATCGGCGGAATTTTAGTGAACTTTATTTTAGGGATTTTCATTTATTGGATGATCTTATTTGTTTGGGGTAAGGAAATCACGCCGATCTCTCAATTGAAATATGGTATTGAATGTGATTCAACCGCCTTGAACATGGGCTTACGCAACGGCGATAAAATTTTATCAGTTGATAATGAACCTGTGAATTCCTTGAACCGCGTTACACTTAACCTCATTATGAATAAGTCGAAGTCGATTCAAGTAGAACGCGACGGACAAAAAATTGATATTCCGGTTACAGATAATGACATCAGTTTAATTTTAAAACGCCTGAAGAAGAGTCATTTTATTACTGTTCGTACCCCAATCGAAGTGGATAGTATTATTGAAGGCTCATATGCACAAAATTCAGGATTAGCAAGTGGTGATCTAATTATTGGAGTGAACGGAAAACCGATTCAGTTCTATGATGAATTTCATAATGAGTTGGCAACCGTGAAAGGCAAAAGTGCTGAATTAACTGTACTAAGAAAATTAGATACTGTTAGAGTCACTTCTAAAGTAAGTTTAGAAGGTTCAGTAGGCTTCTTTCCTAATAGAGCTAAATACTTTCCTGTTGAAACTACTACTTATGGTTTATTCGGAGCCCTAAGCCAAGGTTTTAAAGATGGTATGGAAGCATTATCCATGAACGTAAAACAATTCGTTGTGATCTTTACTGTTAAAGATGCACACAAATCAGTTGGAGGTTTTTACTCTATGTACAAGAGCATGCCGGCAAAATGGAACTGGCATGATTTCTGGAGCTTCACTGCCTTTTTATCTTTGGTATTAGCTTTCATGAATTTTTTGCCGATACCAATGTTAGATGGCGGTTATATTTTGTTCATTTTAATTGAAATGATCTCACGCCGCAAAATGCCTGAGAAAGTTATTTACTACGCCAATTATGTTGGACTGGTATTTATTTTAGGATTGATGATCTACGCCAACACCGATTGGTTAAGAGATTAAGAAAAAAGGACAAGGTAAAAAGGGAAGAGGTACAAGATAATTTATCAATCCGCACAGGTCTTTTTTAAATTTTCGCGTTATATGAATAAGATGATCAAAATAGTAAAGTATCGCCTTCTTACTCCGTACTTTTTACTTCTTACTTCTTTTTTATTTTCTCAGCATACTACCATTAGTACTAAAACCACCGCGGCAAAATCGGCTAATACTAAACACAAAGTAATGATCATTCCTTTTGAGCCCCGAATGTATCTGGGCGAAATTGACATGTACATTAATCAGGAAACCAAACAAAGTGCAAAACAAATTCGCGCCACGTTCAGAGACGGAATAAACGAACAATTGTACAAAGCACTTAAACCACATTACAGCGTTGTAGATCTCATGGATGATACCGTTAAGACGAGAAAAGACATCGAGAAAATTTATCAGTATTTGGGATACGATTATCAAAAAGTTCCTGATCAAAATAATTACACACCTCCTAAAAAAGAAAAAGAAGAAAAAGGAATTACCAACGGACAAATAACTGTTGGGACAAATTCCGATCAGCGTTTCATGAATGCCAAAGTTAAAAGCCCGAAACTGGTACCTTATTTATACGATAAATACAAAACAGATATTTTCGTTTTCATTAATCAACTCGATATAAAAGGCTCTGCAGCTAATGGTCCTGCCGAACTTGCTGCCACCGGAAGCCGCAAGATCATTCTGCATTACACGGTTTACACTTACGACGCTGTTGAATTGAATTCGGGAATTGTCGAACAGGATTTTCCGGTTGACCTTAATAACCCTGCAAAAATAATCGGAACTTATTTTTCAAAAATTGCGCAAACTATAACCGCGCGAATTGATAAAGCATTAGATCCGATACCGGGAAAATAAGATCCGGTTTATTGAGTACGGTCCTTGATCCGCACTAAACCATTTTGCCTAAAATTTCCTTCAATTCAATTACCGCCTGATCACAGTTATTTGTAAGCTCCAAAACCTTTTTACTTATTTCACTGAGATCAATTTCGTTCGATGATTCGATCTCGCCCGCCTTTACCGATTGATCTGTCATTCCGAAATAGATCATTGTTGATTTCATTTTATGAGCAATGTTCTTAATTTCATTCAGGTCTTTTGCCGCAAGGCAAGCTTTAAGTTTTTGAACCTGATCGCTTGTTTGCAAAATATAAACTTCAAGTATCGACTTTAAGGCTTCCTTATCATCACCTAAAACTCTTTCTATTTCTTTTAAGGAAACCATAATAATTTATTTTGCGTTTTTTAGTATTTCTGAGAGTTGTTCGAAGTGGATGGGTTTTATGCAAAAGGCAAGCATGTTTGTTTTGGAAGCGCGTTCTTTAAATTCCCGTTCCGAATTTCCTGTAAGGTAAACTACTGCCACATCTGAAAATTTTGAGATCTCCTCCATGGCCTCTATTCCAGTCATTCCCTGATTCAATCTCACATCCATCAAAATAACATCAGGCTTGTGTGCCCTCACGGCTTCAATGGCATCCAAGCCATTGGTTACAGAAGCTACCACCTGATGCCCCATCAACTCAAGGTGCTTCTTATTGATCATGCTTAATATAAAATCATCTTCTACGATCAGTATTCTTTTCATTTGGCAGTATTCTTTTCAAATTTTAGTTTAAAATTCACACCCTCATTTGGTTTCGAAATATACATCATATTTCCTTTTAATTGTTTAGCAAAGGCTTCAATCAAGTTCATTCCAAGCGAAGTTTCCTTAAAATTTTCTGATGCATCAAAACCACAACCATCATCCTTATAATCGAAAACATAACCTTCATTTGTTTTCTCGAAAGTGAGATAAACATTTCCACGGTCCTTGTCTTTAAAGGCATGCTTATAGGAATTAGTGATGAGTTCGTTAACCATTAATGAGAAAGGAAGTGCCTCTTCCATTGGTAATTTTATGTCGTCGAGACGGGAATGAATAATGATCTCTTTCTTATCATTGGAAAACGACAACTTGATGTAATTGACCAACTCCTCAACATAGGAGCGGATCTCAATAGTGTCGAGACTTTTACTTTCATAAAGTTTTTCGTGAAGTAAAGCGATCGATTTGATACGGTTACGCGATTCTTTGAGTATCCCTGAAGCCCCTTCATCTTTCACATAAAAATTCTGGAGTTCGAGTAAACCTGAGATCACCGCTAAATTATTCTTTACCCTGTGATGTATCTCAGAAAGTAATGTTTCTTTTTCCCTCAATGTTTCGCTTAGCATTTTATGCGTCCCGTTCTTTTCAAGGATCTCATTTTGCAGTTGGATCTGATTTGTTTCAAGTTTTTGATTCGCGTCTCTCAATAACCGAATATAAAAAGAGTTATTATTGGCAAAATAAATGATCAGAAAAAAACAAAGCGTTAAGCTGAAGGCAAAGTTCATGAAGTACAAAATGTGATGGATCTTTTCATCTAAAACCACATAGGCAAAAGCGTTGAGTTTATAAACAAGATAAACAATTATGAAGTTTAAAACATAGGTGCTGCTGGTTAACCGTATCTTTATTTTTTCTGAAAAATCATAAAGTAAATAGGTTATTAAAGGCGCCGAAAACAAATAAAGATGGATACCTGAATCAAATCCCAGCAAAACCGAAAAATAAGCCACTGCAAAATTTGTATCGAAAACAACTACAAGCCGCGAATAATTATGATATCCTTTTATACTGAGATAAGGGCTCAATAAAAAAAGAGCAATGATAAAAAGCATTACCCATGAAGGTAAAATAAGGTCGTTTGAATAAAGGATATACACATACGGCGTAGCGAGCAAAGCCGTTAAGTAACAGAATCTGTTAAGCGCCTTTGTTCTGGCAGTGTCGTTTTCTAGTATAAAAACCTCTTTCATCTTACCAATGGAATCCGTTTGTTTTTATTTTTTTAGTTGCAATGACCAAATAATAAATATCTATCATCATGTACACAACCACCATTGATGGTATCCATAAATTATCTTTCCAATGCATAATGCACATGATCCCGCAGAACAAAGAACCTAAAGTTCTGCCCCATGCTGCAATGTAACTTATGCCTATCTCATCAGGATTATTAATGAGCATTAGTAAACAACTCACAGATATAAGTAACTGTATGGCATAAGCCGAATTAGCGCCAATGTGTGTGGTTTCATAAATGAATCCGTTTGTAAAATAATACAAAACCACCAGCCAGCCAATGATAGAAAAAGTAAACAAAGCTTTGAAATGAGGTTTTATTTTATCGTTCACCTGTTTAGTGCCGTACTTAAATAATCCCCACACAATAAAACAATCCAGAAAAAACCAACCTAAATACCCGATCTGCAAAAGTTTTCCCATGTCTTGTTTAAATACAAATGCCCATAAGAACTCCCAGGCAAAATTTGCTCCTACCACTCCCGCTGAAATACCAACAAATTTATATTTTATGATCCCCCTAATGACAAATATGTAACAGATAAGCCAGAAGAATGCACCCACACCAAATAAACTTAATTCCAGTTTAGTATATGTTTCTAAATTGAGCCAGTTTTCCATGTTGTTAATGTATTAAAATATTCGCTTTAAAAAAATTAAAATTCTTTGAATGGTTTCAAAGAACAGTGGTAGTTTTTCGTCCCATGGTAGCCCTTTTTTGTATCGGTTTGAATCGCGCCATCTGAAGAGAGTAAAGATCCAGGGTTCGTGCAGGTTCCATACTTCACATTTAGAAGCGCTTATTCCCGAACTATCTATGATACAATTTACCGCCCGGCGTGCCGCTTCATTGGCTCCTTCCATGGTTGCCAGATCGGTATAGGTTTTTACATAATCGCTTGCCAAAAATAAATTAGGTACGCGAGTATAGGCAAACGGCCTGAGCTCCCATGAATTAACCGTATTCACCAATAAGGGCTCCTTGTTTTTTGCAGGAATGTCAAATTCAATATCGGGGTCAACGAACCAGTTATGCAAATGTGAATCCTTCAGAACTTCTTGGCCATTTACATTTAAACTTCGTTTTAATTGCGCCCACACTTCTTCCACGATCTCTTCTTTGCTGCATAATTTTGCATGCTTTTTGTGAATAATGCCATTGGCATCCCAGTTAGAAATGTCAACCGACAAAATACCCTTTACTTTTCCATCGCCATACTCACTTAAATTTACGTTAGGCCAGAATTGTTTTTGCGAAATGGAAGTGAGTGCCCAGGGTGTATCAATGTAAATGGTATGTCCTTTACAGATCTCTACATCTTCAGTTAAATAAAATTGCGCTCCGTTCATCCACGAAACTTCTTCACTTAATGTGCAAATACTTTTTAATGTTGGGTCAATGGCTAACAGATCCTTATCTACAACTCCTGCCATCACTTCAACGGGCAAAGCTGCAATATAAAAATCGCCTTTCACCACTTTTTCTTTTCCTTCGCTTGAAATTACGGCATTTGAAATGCTTTGTGCATTGCAATCAAAACGTTTTAGCGGAGAATTATAAAAGAATTTTACTCCTTTATTTTTCAGATGATCCATCCACGGATCGATCCATGTCTCGTTAGTTGGTCCGTTTAAAATACGGTCGCTGCTTATTCCCGGGCGTGCAATATCAAAGATAAGTTGAATGAAAATATCGCCTCCGGTTTTTGTGCTGGCTTTTTCGGCGCGTGCAGCCACTAAGGTTCTTGTTAAACCTTTAACCAATATAGTTTGATAAGCCTCTGAGTGCTTATCGGCATCCATGAATTCCCACCACGAAATACGTTCATATTCATTTTGCCTTCTTTGACTGCAACTGGTTATCAATTGCCAGAGTTTCATTGCAAAATCATCTTTGTCTTGTTTACTTAGACCCAGGTCTCCGCCTAAACCTTTATCCAAGATCATTTTTAATTCCTTTAACGATCGTGGAAATCTTGCCGGCATTATTACCGAAGGTTTATCAAACTGAGCCAAACGGATCCTTTCGGTTTCAGTAAGATTATCGGACACATGACCTTTTTTACCTTTCAATGGTATTTCGGCCATGGTAGCAACAACGTGTTTGTAAAATCTGGGAAAGAATCGGAATCCATGCTCGCCCGGCAGATCCCTTCTGCCATCTTTACCTGATCCCGGAACATTTACGCTTCTGGCTTTTCCGCCGGTTGTAGCAGTTGCCTCGTAAACTTCTACTTCAAAATTACGTTTAATAAGTTCGTGTGCTGCGCTTAAACCGGCCACACCACCACCAAAAATTACAACTTTCATAAACAATTATTTATTTGGTTCTTGAAAATAAATAACCGGTTGCTCAAGTCGTAACAAAAGTTTCGTTGTTTTAAGAAAGGGGTTTGGTTGTTGTTTGGTAATTGCAGCTGACTGAATCCGGCTGATGGTTTTTGTTGTGAGTTCATAGTTCGGTACGGGCTTTTAGTTGCGGTTCGGTATGGATCTAAAATTATTATCTACCTAATGGCTTTAAAGTTTTTTCAGAACCTCTTCGTCCAATGGTTTAAATATGTACAATTTAAATATTGAAAATGATGAAGCGTTAAATTCATCGCTGGGATTAATTGAACTGGTAAGAATGGCCAGTTTGATATCCGGATTCAGACCTAAAAGTTTTTGTTCGCATCTGTTCAGGAAATCGATGCCTGAATAAACAGGCATGTTCAGATCAAGAAAAACAAAATCAGGGATCTCTGCTTCACTATTCGCGGTAAGCTCATCGATCTGCCTTTCTGCAACAGTAGCAGAACTGAATTCTTTTACGTTTTTCGCGAAATTGCATTTCAGCAGAATTTTTTTGTTAATGAAATTATCAATTTCATTATCATCAATTAACCAAACTGTATTGTAAGTTGTACTCATTTATAATGGGATTTTAATTGTTACTTCAGTTCCCTGACCTTCCTTGCTTTTTAGATCAATGGAGCCTTTCAATTTTTCAACGGCATTTTGCGTAATGTACAATCCAAGGCCCGAACCGGTAGAATGGTCGGTTGCCCTGAAAAACATGTCGAACACCTTACTCAAATGTTCTTTTCTCACTCCAATGCCGTTGTCAGTTATCTTCATGTTCAAATGGTTGTTCTGTTCACACATTTCGATCTTTACAAAAGGCTTCTCTGCTTTTGCACTCGAGTACTTAACCGAATTATTGAATACGTTCCTTAAAATTATCTTCAATAACTTTTCATCGGTATGAACCGCCGACTTAACATCCACCTTTTGCTGGATATCGATCTTTAAGGCGTTATCCAAAACTATTCCGTTTAAATTGATCACATCGTTAATGAGGGCTTTAAGATCGATGTTTGATTTTTCAACGGCGCCTTCTTTTATGAGAACAATTTCCATTAGTTCGGAAAGAATATCATCTAACTTATTATTGGTTTTTTCAATTAATCGAATATAATTTAAGACGTTCTCATCCTTACATTCCTGAAGCGCAAATTTTATGAGGCCTTTTGCTGTTGAAAGAGGGCCTTTTAGATCGTGAGAGGCGCGGTACATGAAAAGTTGAAGCTCTTCATTTTTTTCGATCAATTTACTTTCCATGACCTTTTTGGAAGTAATATCCCTTATTATCAAATAGATCTTTTCTATTTCATTGATATATTTCGCACTTATCTCACAATTCAACACTTTATCCTCACTGATCTGACTCAGGGCTTCGAATTCAATTCCGGTGCTGCCACTTTCCAAAATTTTATTGAACAGGTCTTTTGAACTCATGCCAATAATTTTTGCATTCAAGGCGCTTTTTAAAAAATGCTTTCCTATAAATTGACTTTTAGGGCTTCCTGTCATTTCAGTGATCCTGGTGTTGATGGATTGAATGATTCCTTGAGTATCCAGCGTTACTACACCAAAAGGCGATTGTTCAAATAGTTCCTTATAATTCAATTCGGAGATCTGAAGTTCTTTTTGTTGGAGAATGCTTTCAGTAACATCTTTATGAACCAAAACAATACCTATTGGAACACCATCATGATTTTTAAGAAGGGAAGCATTCTCTGCCAAATATATTTCCTTCGTTTCTTTGGTTTCCGCCAAAACCTCAGATCTGCATTTTCCTTCTTTTATCAGCTGAATGATCATTTGATCAAAACCTCTTTCGCTCAAATATTTGAACTTAAGAAGATCGGGATATCTTTTTCCGATGGACTCTTCACGTGACCAGCCAAAAACCTCTGTGGCATTTCTATTCCATTCTATGATATTAAGATCAAGATCTGTATATATAACCGCATCGGTAATACTTGAGAGAATTTCAGAATCGAGTTTGATCTTTGATTCTGTTTTTCGGCGACTGGTAATATCTACATGTCTCACTACAACTTTAGGTTCATCGCTTAAAAAATGAGTTACCGTTAAAAGGAACCACCGTTCCTCATCGGGTGAATTGCAGGGATATTCGATCTGAAAACGCGGTGCTTTATGTTTGAGAACATCTTTAATTCCAAATAATACTTTTCCTGCGTTCTCATCACCAAGATCATAAGCTTTTTTACAAACCTCAAAATAATTGGCGCCAATAGAAGTTTGTTTCAGATCCAAGGCACCATTGAGTATTGAAAATTCATCCCAAGCATTATTTGTTTGTAATATGGTGCCCTTTTTGTCAACAACCGCTATGTGTGAAGTTAAGGAATCAAGTACCCCTTTTATGAAGGTCTCACTCTCGATCAATTTTTTAAGCACCTTATTTCGTTCCGAAATATCCACATGCGTTCCAACCATCCTGATCGCATTATTGTCTTTATCACGTATGGCTCTCCCCCGCGATAGTATATCCACATAATGTCCTTTTTTATGCTTCAATTTATATTCAACTTGAAACTCTATGGCATTACTAAAAATATACTCGCCAATTTCTCTAAATGTACTATCCTGATCATCGGGATGCAATAATGAGATCCAGGATTCAACATCGCCATTGATCTCGTCCTCGTCATAACCGATCATTTCTTTCCAACGCGGAGAATAATAAACCGAATCGTTTACAAGATCCCAGTCCCAAAGCCCGTCGTTAGCCCCTTTCATGGCGAGATTAAAACGCTCTTCACTTTCGGTCAACTTTTGTTCTGCCAGCTTAGCTTCAGTAATATCCTGAACTGTTCCGCGCATTATTAATGGAACACCATTCTTATCATAAATTGTTTCTCTATTGCCGTGTACATATTTTATGGCTCCATTACCACAAATGATCCTGTATGTATTCTCCGAATGCGGGTTTATTTTTTTAGGATCACTGTTGGTATATGCAACTGTAGGTCTATCCTCAGGATGTATGAGATCAAGAAACGCCGCATAAGTATGGCCAAAATTAGAAGGTTCAACTTCAAAGATCCTGTATGCTTCTTCCGACCAGGTTATCAAGTTAGTAGAATAGTTAAACTCCCAGTTTCCTATTTTGGCCATATGCTGCGCTTCTTTCAGTGCAGCTTCACTTCGTATACGCCTTGATTCTGCTTCCTTGGTTTCGGTAATATCCTGAACAGTACCCCGTGAAAATAAAGCGTTACCATTTTCATCATAAATGGTCTCGCATCTTTCGTGAACGTGTTTTATTTTTCCGCTTTTACAAATTATTCGGTGAGTGATATTGTAAAGTTGTTTGGTTTTGAGAGAAAGGGTGTAGGCAAAATCAACCGAAGCTCTGTCATCAGGATGAATTGCATCAAGAAAAGCCTGATAAGAAGCGCCAAACTCGGCAGGATCAATTTCAAAAATTCGATAAATTTCATCCGACCACGTGAGCACGTTATTCAGTAAATCAAGATCCCAGCTTCCAATTTTTGCGATACGCTGGGCCTCATCTAATTTTTCCTTACTATCTATCAGTTTCTGTTGTGCCTGCTTACTGCTTGTAATATCCATAAAGGCGCCCATGATACAAATGGGAGATCCTTTAACATCTTTAACAAGATTCACCGATGATCTAACAGTGATCTTGTTTCCATTCTTTTTTATGGCTACCAGTTCACCTTCTAAACTATTTTTTTGAATAATTCCCGAAAGTCTTTTTTTTGCAGAAACTTTATCCTCATAAAACTCATAAGTATACATCGCCAATACTTCTTCAAGAGAATAACCGCAGAGATCAAGAAAGGCTTTATTAGCGTAAGTAACCCTACCGTTTAGGTCACAAAAAGCAAATGCACCAATGGAAGATCCAATGGCTTCTTTGTAAATTGCAAGCGATTCTTCATGGTGCTTTTTTTCAGTAATATCGCTTCCAACAGTTTGAAAATCGACTAGACCACCCTGCGCATTAAAAAATCCATGATTACTAAACCTTGCCCATCTTACTTCGCCGTTTGGTAATATTAAGCGGTGCTCAACTGTAGAAACAGAATTTGAAACTGTAATGGATCCGATACAGTTTCTCATTAATTCAATATCGTCAGGATAGACATAGGGCTCCCATGATCTTCCTAAAAGTTCATGTTTACTCAGGTTAAGATAAGCGCATACGGCTTTGTTCACAAATGTTATCCCATCCTTAAAATTCCATCGGCAGATCAATTCAGTCTGATCTTCAACTATGGCCTGGTATTTACTTTCGGTTTCATCTAATTTCAGTTTTATTTTTTTTCTTGCACTAATATCACGAGCATTTATTTGCAAAAATCTTTCAAGATCTTCATTATGAAATATGCTGCACATTATTTCATAATAAATGGTTGATCCATCGTTTGTTTGTAATGTTATTTCTGCAACCTCACCTTTAATGGCATTACTATTAAGGAATTCGAATAAACTTTGAGGATTGTTTCCACTATTTAGGCTGTAGTGAAAAGGCAAGGCGTCGATGTTTTTGCCTATGAATTTGAAAGCATATTCACCGTGACTTAATTTACCCGGCCTGTTTATTTTTACAATGAAGCCATCATTATTAACGATGTATATTTCGTCGGGTGAAGAATAAAATAAATTTTCGAAAGACAACTCAAGATTTCTGGCACTGTTTTTAAGAGTTTGATTTCTCTTCTCCAATTCACGCTGAGATGTATAGGTTTCGATGTGATTTTTTACCTTTAAAAGTAACAACTCACTGTTAATTGGTTTTGATATGTAATCTAAGGCGCCAAGCCTGTGAGCCTCAATGGCGTTCTCAATATTATCGGTTTCGGCTGTTAAGAAAATGATGGGAATAGACTCTGTTGCAGGATCGCTTTTTAATTGCCCGGCCACCTCAAAGCCGTCCATTCCGGAAATCCTTACATCAAGCAGGATCAGTTCAAAGGCGTCTTCGCTTATTTTTTTTAGTCCTTCTTCGCCTGAACGGGCAGTGACAGCATTATAGCCTTTGTTTTTTAATAAAGCAGCTAAAGAGATAAGGTTCTCCGGCAAATCATCTATTATAAGTACTTTATGCCCCGATGTAGTATCCAAAATCCTACTAAATTTTAAACAAATTAAATCCCATTACCAGCACATCATCCACTTGGTCAACATCCCCTTTCCAGGCATCAAATGTTTTTTCGATGAAAGCAGCTTGTTCTTTCATTTCCAATACTCTTACCGAATTTATTAGATCAACGAATTTGGATTTCATGAAACGCTTGCCTTTCTCGCCTCCAAACTGATCTGTATATCCGTCGGTGAACATATAAATATAATCATCCTCCGAAATATTTACAACATGATTAGTGAATTTATGTTGTGGCGGTGTATAATGACTTATCCCGTAGTTATCTGCTTTCACTACCTCATGACCATCCTTTCTGATCACCAATAAAGGTCTTCCAGCGCCTGCATACTGCAACTCCTTGCTGTCTAGATCAAAACTACAAATCGCAGCTTCCATTCCATCCACAATTATGCCGCCAACATTATTATGATTAAATGTTGTTCTTAATTTTCTATTCATTTCGTCTAAAATGGCAGCCGGATTTGTAAGGTTCTTTTCCTCAACAATATTCTTAAGCATGTTACTTCCTATCATACTCATTAATGCTCCCGGTACTCCATGCCCGGTGCAGTCAACGCAGGCCAATAAAGCTTTACCGCTTTTAATGGTGAACCAATAAAAATCGCCGCCTACAATGTGGCAAGGTTTATAAAAAACAAAGGATTCGGAGAAAACGCGTTTAATTATTTCTTCGCTTGGCAAAATTGCGTTCTGAATGTTCTTTGCATACCGAATACTTGAATTAACCTGACTCGTATAAGCCTCAAGGGAAGAATTTGTTTTGTGTAATTCTTTTTGCGCATTTTTTATGAATTTTTTTTGCTTGTTGATCTGGGCAAAAGTTTCAACCTTTATTTTAAGGATATCCGAATCAAGGGGTTTACTTAAATATTCTACCGCACCTGATTTATACCCTTTCATCATGAATTCTTTTTCGGTACTGAGCGCTGTTAAAAATATAATTGGAATGTCTTTTGTTTTTTCGTTGGCGCTGAGTATTTCAGCCACTTCAAAACCATCCATTTCCGGCATCTGAACGTCGAGCAAAATACAATCGTAATCGTTTATGGCTACCATTTGTATCGCCTTGTAACCTGAATCAGCTCTGTCGATCTTATAATTCCTGTTTTTCAAAACAGCTTCAGCTGCAATTAGATTTTCGATCCTGTCGTCAACAATTAAAACTGATACCATCTCATTTAGTATCTGATCCTGACTTTGATTTCTGCTCTCTTCCATATTAAACATTTAAATATTACTAATGTATTCCGCAATTTTATCCGGACTCAATTTATGATCGGTTTCAAATTGTTGTTCGGCGTGAATTGTCATTTCCGGAAACAAGCACGTTTCGGGTGATTGTATAATTGCAATTCCACCTGCATCTTTAATGGCCCTCAAGCCTTCAGTACCATCGCAATTCGCACCGCTTAATAAAATGCCAACCGTTTTTCCGCGAAACACTTCAGCAGCACTTTTCATACTTACATCAATGTTAGGTCGCGAATAATTCACTTTTTCTGAGTAGTCGAGTGAAAATGTTCTGTTGGATTCAATAAGCAGATGATAATTAGCCGGAGCCAGATATATTTTATTATTTTCAATTTGCATTTTATCTTCTACTTCAATTACTTCAAAATTTGTTTTCAACTGTAACAGATCCTCCAACCTGTTCTCAATTGCCGATTTCCGGTGAAGAATGACGATCAACGGAAGGCAAGCATCTTTGCTTAAGGCCGACAATATTTCCATTAAACTGTCGATGCTACCAGCCGAACCTCCAATAATTATCGCTTCCTTATTTTCCATATCCTATTTTTTTTATCTACGGATTCAAAATCAGAGGCCACGGCTGAGAAATCGAGGGTTTCCTTTGTTCCAAGAGCAAGATGGCCGTCAGGAGCAATGCTGTCTTTAAATAATTTAATGACCTTATCCTGCAAATTAATGTTAAAGTAAATAAGCACATTGCGGCATAATATAAGATTGAATTCATTAAAACTTTGATCAATGCATAAATTGTGTGGTGAAAATACCATGCGCTGCGATAGCTCCTTTGCAAAAACAAATGTCTTTCCGTTCTCTGAATAATAATCTGATAATTTATTTTTACCTCCTGAAGCCAAATAATTTTGAGAATACTCATCTTTAAGGCTAATTGGGAATACGCCTCTTTGCGCGGATTCAAGAACGCTCAAGTTAATATCGGTTGCATATAAAAGTGATCTCTCAAGTAATCCGGCCTCCTTCAGTAAAATAGCGAGCGAGTATACTTCTTCGCCTGCCGAACAACCTGCGTGCCATATTCTGATGGTAGAAAGCTGTGCTAATTTTGGAAACACATTATCAACAAGGGAGCGATAGAATAAAGGGTCGCGAAACATTTCAGAAACATTTACAGTTACCTCTTCAATGAATGTTTTAAAATAATCGGGGTTATTTACTATCTTATTTTGTAAAGCTGCGAGGTCAGGCATTTGATCAAGATTCATTATTCTTATTATTCTACGTTGAAACGAGGCCTCCGAATAATTTGAAAAATCATAACCATATTCCTTATAAACAAGTTCAAGGAATTGTTGCAATTCGTTTTCGGGTAAAGTTTCTATGATCTTCTTATTCATAATAATTGTAGCAGGGAACATATTTTTTTTAATAGTACATCAAAATCAACAGGCTTTGAACAATAATCACTCGCGCCGATCTTCAGGCACTTTTCAGAATCGCCCACCATAGCCTGAGCGGTGAGGGCTATAATCGGTAAATTCTCGAATCGCTTATTTTTACGAAGTTCAGTCAAGGTTTCGTATCCGTCCATGACAGGCATCATCATGTCGAGCAATACAAGATCAACCGGATCATTTTTTTCAAGGAAGTCGATGCACTCTTTTCCGTCTTTTGCTTTAAACAAAACAGGGCCTTTTGATTTTAACACGGCCGATAAGGCAAAAATGTTAAGGTCATTATCGTCTACTATTAATATTCTTTTTCCTTTTAACATAAGATCATTTCTATTTGTGCAACCAGATCCTTAATAATGAAAGTAAATTCTCTCCAACAACGGGTTTTGTCATGTAATCAGACACACCCGCCTCAAGGCATTTTTGTTTATCACCCAACATGACTTTTGCGGTAAGTGCTATTACAGGAAGGTTTTTCCATTCCGGTTTTTTGCGAATCTCTCGCACAGTTTCGTATCCATCCATTTCCGGCATCATCATATCTAACAATACAATGTCAAAGGCTACATCGCCACTCATAACCTTTAAAGCTTCTTTTCCATTCATTGCCACCGCCACCTCTATTTTTTGGCTTTCCAAAAGATTTTTCAGTGAAAATATATTCCTATTATCATCGTCAACTATCAGTATTTTTTTTCCTACTAAAGCCTTATGCGAAACATAAACCGGTTTATTCGCGTCCTTAATTTCAGGCGCCTCGGGGTTTAATGAAGCGGTAGTACTTTCTGAAACTTCAATCACTTTTTTAGCAGATGTGGTTTCATCTGCCCCAAGAACACTATTTTGGTCTTGACTTACATTGGTTGCAGGAATTATGAATTGAAATGTGCTGCCAACACCTACTTCACTTTTCACAATGATCTTGCCATTAAGTAAATGAGCTATTTCCCTGCTGATAGCTAAACCAAGACCTGTGCCACCATACTTCCTGCGGGTTGATCCATCAGCCTGCTGAAAGGCTTCAAATATTTGCTCGAGTTTATTTTGCGGAATGCCAATGCCGGTGTCGGTAACTTCAAATATCACATAGGGACAAGAGAGAAGTTTCAGGTTTTCTACGTAGTTTGGATCTGCATTATAAACTTGAAGTTTAACTTCGCCATTTTCTGTGAATTTCATAGAATTGGATATAAGATTTTTAAGAACCTGCTCCACTTTGATCCTGTCGGTGAAAATGGATTCAGGAATATCGGATTCAATAGCACTAATAAAGCTGATCCCTTTATTTTTAGCGAGTGGCTTAAAAATATTATCGGTATTCTTAGTTAAATAAGCCACCGGAATATTTTCTTTATATACATCCATTTTACCGGACTCTATCTTTGAAAGATCTAATATTTCATTGATCAACTCAAGCAAGCCATTACCCGAGCCATTAATTACTGTTGCGTACTCAATTTGATCGGCATTAAGATTGCCATCATTATTCTCGGAAAGAAGTTTACTAAGCAGTAATATCGAATTTAGAGGCGTTCTGAGTTCGTGACTCATGTTGGCTAAAAATTCTGACTTATATTTACTGCTTAAAGCGAGCTCTTCGGCTTTTTTCTCAAGTTCAATGGATGCTTTTTCGAGCTCCTGATGCTTTTGGTTTATTATCAAATTTCTTTCTTGTAATAACTCTCCTTTTTCTTCAAGCTCCTGGTTGGTTGACATGAGTTCTTCGTGTTGAATTTTTAATTCTTCTTCGGAAGCCTTAAGTTGTTTGGTTTGCTCCTGTAAAATTCTCTGCTGCTCAACTTCTTTAGAAATGTCAAAACGGATGGCCACATACTTTGTAATGTTACCTTCTGCATCTTTAAATGGCATTATGGTGCTGTTTACCCAATAAAAACTTCCGTTTTTGGTTTTGTTTTGTATCACGCCATTCCAAACCAAGCCTTTGCTTATGCTTGCCCACATGCCGGTAAATAGGCCATCTGGCTGCTTTCCGGATTTCAACATCCTATGGTTTTTTCCAAGGACCTCACTTCTGCTGTAACCTGATACTTTGCAAAACATGTCGTTCACAAAAACGATGTCTCCTTTGGCATCGGTAACGGAAACAATTGCAGCAGCATTTAACGCTTCTATTTGCTGGTTCAATTCGTTCGATGCTACTTCAAGGTCTTTGGTTCTTTGGATCACTATGTTCCCCAGATCCTTATTCAACGAATTGATCTCTTTCTCCTTTTCCTCTTTATTTTCGAGTAAAATTGCCAAATCGAGATTATTTTTATTGAGTTTATTTATGGTTACATAAGCTATTAATACCAGTAAAATTACAAACAACACTCCCCAGGCGCTTATTCTTTTTATTGTTTTGTAGGTTCCGGAGATGTTTTCCTTTAATGAATCGTAATAGGTTGCCGAAGATTTGTCTATTTGATTTGAGATGCTCTGAAGCTGAGCGTTGAATAAAGTGCAGGAATAATAAAAAGACCGGCCATAATGGGATTTTGCATCCACTTTATTTCCGTCTTTACTAAGTTTTACAAAATAATCGCACTGTAAATAATACCGGCTTTTGAGTCTCTGTAAACTTTGAAGCATGGCTCTTTCACCTTGTGAATTTAACATGTCAGCTAATTCTTTATATTTTTTTTCGCAACGGTTTTGTAGGGCTGCAAATTCTCTTTCATAATATTGCATTAATTTAGGGTTGTCTTCTGCAAAATGCATAAACAGCATATCCTTCATTGTGGTGTTATACGAACTAATTTCATTAAGGAGGTATTGTTTCCGGAGTACAACCGCTTTATAAGTTTTTATTTGCTCATCAAGTTCGGCACCCCCCTTGAATACAGAATAAAAATTAAGCCCTATCAACGCCATTATCATCAGGAGCATGCCTAACAATATTAAATTGACATTCAATAAATACTTTGATATTTTTCTTTTAGGTGTATTTATCGGCGTCATAATTGGCTTTCTAATTGGATTTCATACTATCAGAACACCTTATCGAGTTTAATGACCGGGCCGGATATGTTCATAAATGTAAAGAGATAGAAATGAAACATTATCAGGGCTTTGATAAGGTCTTACACGTGTAAGAAATTTCGTGTTTTTGTATTTCGGCAAGTTTGCAGGGCTAAGAATTATACTATACTTTCATAAAACCATAGAGATGTGGAATACAGGAAAATTCATTATAATGATCAAGAGAGGAATTTTTTCTCTGATAATATTAACTAAATTTGGAAATAGCATAATTCATTACTCTTGATAGACCTTAGGAAAATAATTTCGCAACTTGACAGCTCCGTTTATCAGCGCCTTGAACAGAATATGATCAAGAGAAAAGCCGACAACTCTCTTTTTTTACTTAAAACCTATCGTACAGGAAACACCCCTGATAAAATCATAATAAACGAGCTTAACATAAATCCTACCGCCCTTTATACCCTGAAATCGCGACTTTATGACAAAATTCAGGACCATATAACCGACAATTTACCAGTGGAAATGGAGGACATTATAGGGCAGGTAAATCAGATCCATCAGGTTTGCTATAACAGTTCGAAGGATGTGGCGATCGCTTTTTTAACCAAACTTGAGGAAAACCTTTTGGTAAAAGACATGCATGGCGAGCTCCTTATAGTTTACAGCGCCTTAAAGCAACTTAATCTTTTTTCTGATAGATATTTTCATTACGCTCAATTGTATAATAAGCAAATTGCCTATAGTTTAACGCTTGAAAAATCGAACGAAATACTCGGCAATTTTAACAGGCATTTAGCAAAATACGATTTTTCAAGATCGGAAGAAGACCTTGATACATTAAAATTCCTTTACAATGGGATACAGGAACAGTATGCATTGAATGCGTCGAAACAAATTGAACTTATCAGGAATATCATTGAAATTCAATTAAGCATTTTTACAAATTATTTTTCTCAGAACGCAGGTGCCGAACCAAAAGCACTTCTTAAACAATCGGAAGCCATCATCTCTGAATTACCTGATAATGCAGAACAAAAACAGTGGCAGCCTGTGCTGGATTATTTATACTTTGAATATTTCAATAAAAAAGATGATCTGCTTAACGCAAAACTATACTATGAAAAGGTAAACAAACTTTGTTGCTCGCTTCCTTTCTACTCCAACATTGGACTTGTTTCAAAATTTCACATTTCAAAATTAAACTATCTTCAAAAGACCGATCTTAGATCCATAGCTCATCTTGACGTTTTTAACGATGGCATTTTAGATTCAAAGAACATGCATTCGGTTGTATTGGCAACCATTTACAACTCAGTTATCTTATTCTATTCAGGAGAACTAAAAAGCGCCATTGCGGTTCTGAATAATTTACTGAATAAAATAAGTGTTAAAGGACTCCATTCGATAAACATTGACGTTAAACTAACGCTTGCTTTTTATTACATAAAGAAACATGAGCCTGACATGGCAGAGAATATTTTGAAAAGCCTTACCCGAAAGATAAAAACCGACGATCTTGGCGCATTTGCCTACGTAAACAACCTGATCAAGTTGTTTCTTCTTGATATCAACGACAAAAACAAACAGCAAAAATTATCGAAAAAAGATCTTTATGTGCTTTTCTCAACCCAAAATAAAAACTATCGGCTACTGAGTCATTTATCCTCGGAATTAGATGCACGTTATGCCGTTTAAATATCAGTAAAATGAAAATAAAAGAGCCAAAATACAAGTATAAGCAGGTAATGATCGTAGATGACAACGAACTGGATAATTTCATCAACACCAAGATCATTGAATCTTCACACTTCTCTAAAAAAATATATTTAAATACTAACGGAAAAAGCGCGTTGGAATTCCTTTCAAATTTAATAACTACAATGGAAGACGATTTTAAGACGATTTGTCCCGATGTAATATTTATCGATCTTAACATGCCAATATTAGATGGCTTCCAGTTTTTGGAAAGTCTTGGTAAGATCAACAACAAAACCTTGAATAAAAGCAAGCTTGTGGTTCTTACCTCTTCAGCCCATCCTGAAGACAGCAGAAAGACTAAAAAGATCAATAAAGACGTTATTTACCTCAGTAAACCTCTTACATCCGAGATGTTAAATTCGCTGTAAAGTCCTTTTTCAGGATCGGGGCATTTTTTTCAAAAATCACTGTTTACGGGCAATCCATAGGTTTTTCTAAATAAAACATCATTTTAACAGTCTCCAAATTCTTACAATTTCTTACATCAGTAAGAAAACAATTCTCAATGCAAGGTGATAATGATCCCGCCTGCATACTTTTGGTTAGCAGCAGAACCTCATTAATTATACTTAAAAATTACAGCATGAGAAAAATCATCACAATCGTTTTGATCATAACAACTACAAGCAATTTCTTTTCACAAAAGAACCCGTCCAAAAACTGGCCTCAGGAAGAAGGTAAACAATTAAAAATAATTGATGCCTCAATGGAAAGCGGTTCCTATAAAACAGCATATGCCAATTTAAGCGAGCTACTTGTGAAACATCCTAACGAAACATATCTGAAATACAAATTAGGCATTTGCGGGCTACATCTTACCGAACATCAGGGTGAGGCACTAAAATATTTAAATGATGTTTATGAAGTTGATAAAAAAGCAACCGACATAGAATATTATCTTGCAGAACTTTGCCACAAAAACTATCAGTTTGATAAAGCGCTTGAACTTTCCTCGAAATTACTGGCCAATAAGAATACACGCCCGAATGTAAAATCAAATATCGAAGAACTCAGAAAAAACTGTGAGGCAGGGAAAATACTTTTTCAAAATCCTAACCAGGTTAAAATTGAAAATCTTGGTTCACCATTAAACACAGATGCCGCCGAATACTCGCCGGTATTAACGTCGGATGAAGAAAGCATGTATTATACATACCGCGGCAAGAGCGCCATGCGTGACTCTGCGGACAAAGAATACAGTGAGGATATTTTTACTTCAAAAAAAATTGACGGGAAATGGCAACAACCGGAAAGTGTTTCAGAATTAAACACCATCGACAATGAAGCCGCAATTGCTTTATCAAATGATGGGCATCAACTGTTTTTATACAAAGCGACTGAAACTGATAATGGGGATATATACTCTAGTGAAGTTTCGAATGGAAAATTCAGTTCACCGGTAAGATTAAAGGGAGACGTAAATACCAATAGTTGGGAAGGTAGCATTTCACAGTCGTCCGACGCAAGAAAGATCATCTTTGCCAGCGAACGCTCAGGTGGCTTTGGGGGTAAAGACCTTTATGTAGCTTATCTTATGCCCGACAACAGTTGGGGGCAAGCTAAAAATCTTGGCAGTACAATTAATACTTCAAAAGATGAAGATGCACCATTTATTCATCCCGACGGGCGTTCTTTGGTTTTTAGCTCTGAGGGGCATAATAGCATGGGAGGATTTGATATTTTTGTTTCAGACCTTGATCAAATAGACAGCAGCTGGAAAAGCCCGGTTAACCTTGGTTACCCTGTTAACTCTACCAACGACGATCTTTTTTACTCAATATCTGCAGATGGAAAAAAAGGCTATTATTCAGCTACAAAACAAGATGCTTTTGGCGATCAAGACATTTATGTTGTTGAGCCGGCCATAGCCGCTAAAAAAAATTCACTCACAGTAATAAAAGGAAAAATGACCGAAGATCTTTTTCCGTTTGAAGGAGGGGAAATTCAGGTCACGCTTTTGAGTGACAATAGAAAATTCGGAACCTTTAAACCAAACTCTAATAGCGGACATTACCTTATTAATTTGCCTTCGGGATATGATTATAGCTTGAATTTTTACCACCCCGTTCTCGGTGATAAAACTTTTAAGGTTAAAACCAATACTAACTCTGACTTTACAGAAAAATTCATTAACGTAAATTATGGGATGGCAGATACCAGCTCGACGAATGAGTTTACGCTTGATTTCAGAACACCATTTGCAAGTCAGACCCCAAACTTTACAGCTACAGGAAATAATGCCGATGAAGGTACAACTAGCATGGAAGACGTGAAAAAAATACCACACAAAACCATGGATGCAAAGATCCTCGCTAAATACGGCAAGTTAAAAGCCAATGGCCTAAAATACCGCGTTCAGCTTGCCGCTTATCGTTTTCCGCAAAATTATAAAAGCGAACATCTAAAGGCCATTTGCAATGTTATTCAGCATGGAAAACTTAACGGGAATATCGTTTTGATAGTTGCTGATAAAGAATTCGACAGTATCAACGAAGCTTGTGATTTTCTTTCAAAAATTCAAGCCGCAGGGCAAACAGATGCTTTCGTTACTGCAGAATATAATGGCAAGCGTTATTATATAAACGATATTCCCGCATTAGAAATAAGCAGCAAATTATTTTTAGCGGTCAACAATTAATTAATAAGACATAAACATTACAAATTTTAAAAGCAAAATCATGAGATCAATTACACCTTATACCAAAATTACACTCTTAGTGGCTGCATTATGTATTTCAACAATAATGCGTTCAGGCAACCCTAAATCAAAAAGAGATACTTCCCTTTGTCTTGAAGTGATCGGTCAATTAGATAGGACAGAAAAAAAATCAGATCGTGTATTTACAGTGGTGCTTATTTGCGGAAATTCTGCAGTAGACTCATTGCAGGTAACCGAAGGTAAAACCTTCAAATTTTTCCTAAAGAAAAATGCCTGGTATTCCATAAATATTAAAAAGGATGACTACATTCCGAAACTAATAAGTATAAACACAAATTATGATAATGTATACCGCGACTATCTATACAGACTTTCATTTATCATTGATTGCCCGATCACAAAAGAAGAATCGAAGTACTTGTGTTCTGAAACGATAGATTTTCCAACAGCCATGATCGAGTTCGACAAAACCGCTGAGATCTTTGATTATGTTGGTGAATATGGTTACAATATCAAAAAGAAATTACTTGAACCAATTGCCGGGTCGGACATGGAGCCTCGTTGCAAACAACCGGAAGCACTTACTGTTCTTGACAAAGAAATTGTTGCAAGCGACAAATACATACTTGCACAAGTTAAATAGTAATTAGCGTTTGCAAGCAGGCTTAAAATGATCTTGATATAAAATCTTGAACGGGAAAATAATTTAAAACAGTGCGTCCGCCACAATAAAATTGCTTCCGCCAATAAAGATAAGATCATCTTTTTTATAGTCCTTATTTGCAGCCTTGATGGCTTCTTGAACAGTTGCAAAAACCTCTCCCTGCAGATCAAACTCACTTGCTTTTTGTTTCAACTCTTCCTGCTGTAAGGCTCTTGGAACAGAAGCTTTCGTGAAATAATACAAAGCATTTTTTGGTAACAGTTTTAAAATAGAAGAAACATCTTTGTCGTTCACCACCCCTAAAATAAAATGCAATTTTTTGTATTCATACCTCTTCAGATTCTCGATCACTTCCTTTATTCCCGCCTCATTGTGTCCGGTATCGCAGATCATTAAGGGTTTTTCTTGCATTGTTTGCCAACGCCCTAATAGACCCGTAAGTTTAACAACATTCTTTAATCCGGATCTAATATTTTCCTCTCCAATAAAAAACCCTTCTTCCGAAATTATCTTTACCGTTTCTAAAACTCCTAATATGTTCTTTTGCTGATAGGTTCCTGCCAGATCCAACTCATACTCGGATGTTAGGTTATTTACTTTATGCAAAACGTTGATGTGTTGTTTCCCCTTCTCTATTTTGCTACCAACAACTTTATAGTCTTTGCTTGCAAAAACTATTGGTGACTTTAATTCCTTAGCCCTTTCCGAAAATACCGAAACCACTTCTGCCTGGTATTGACTAATTACAACAGGCTTTCTGGCTTTAATGATGCCGGCTTTTTCCGCTGCAATTTTTTTTAAAGTATCTCCTAAAAGATTCACATGGTCCAGATCAATATTGGTAATTAAACTTACTATAGGATTGATCACATTGGTTGAATCCAACCTTCCTCCCAATCCTACTTCTATAACAGCCACATCTACTTCCTGGTCCACAAAATAACCAAAGGCCAATCCAACCGTCCATTCAAAAAAAGAAGGTTCAATTTTTTCAAAAGGAGTTTGATATTTTTCTACAAAGTCAACAATATATTCTTTCGAAATTACTTTTCCGTTTATCTTAATACGTTCTCTGAAATCGATCAAGTGAGGAGAAGTATACAATCCGGTTTTGTAGCCTGCTTTTTGTAAAATAGCTGAAAGCATATGCGACGACGAACCTTTTCCGTTTGTACCCGCTACATGAATGCATTTCAGTTTATTCTGAGGATTGCCAAGCTCCTGACAAATAGCGATGGTGTTTTTAAGATCTGCCTTATATGCTGCTGCGCCTATGCGCTGATACATAGGCAGACGAGAAAACAAATAATCAATGGTTTGATTATAGTTCATTAATTAAAAGCGAATACAATGGTTATGGTGCCGGTTTGTTCTTCGAACTGACCGCTTACATTAAATTTTGTGGCAAGGGCTGCCTGACGCGCTTTTGTTTTAAGCATGGGACTTGACGTCGTTGTTCCACGACCGTTAGGGCTCGCTTCAATAACGTTTCCGTTCTTATCAACGGTAATTTCCACCACTACTCTTCCTTCTTCTTTAGTATCTTTTGGCATGTTAGGTGGCTGAACAATGGCTCTTCCGGCAAGACTAAAACCGAATCGTCCTTTTCCGGGGCCTTTCCCGGGACCGTCTCCAGGACCATCGCCTGGGCCGTCTCCGCCACCGGTGCCACCGCCTGTACCACCAGTTCTGTTGGTATTCGGGTTTCCATCAGGGCTTCCATCGTTTCCGGCATGGCCGCTGTTTCCATCACCGCCGCCATTCTTACCTTTGTTCTTATTGAATTTTTCTGCTAATAATTCCGCTGCGGTTTTTTCTTTCGGTCTTTCAACTACAGGTTTAATGGGATTGATAACCGTAACATTATCTTTTGTTTTTGGTTTATTGTCTTTTAAGTTTACATCTTCCCCGTTCTCACTGGTATAAACCTCTTCTGTCTTTGAATTTTCGGCTAGTGGAGTTGTTTCTTTATTTTCCACAACACTGGTAGCATTACCAATTCCATTCTCTTCAACATTACCTGTACCTTCATTATAAGTACCGAAATTAACTTCAATACCACCGCCTCCCCCAATTACTTCCGGAAAGGGAGGATTTGGAGTGATCAAATGGTAGAGAATTAAAAAAAGCAAAATCAGAGCAATGATGGTTGCTGAAATTATAGAAGCGATGACACGATTCTTATTTTCTTCTGCTTGCGAAATGTACATCTTACTTATTATTTCCGTTTGAAGGCGCTGTAGCGCAGATCATTTTGCATTTTAAACGATCGCCGATCTGCATCACATCAATGAAATCCTGGTAAACCAGATCTTTATCAATATGTAAAACAACGGCGGGTTCCGTTCTTCCTGCAATTTTTTCACTTAGCACTGTTTCCAGATTAGCGAAATCAACTTCCTTAGCATCCACAAAATACTTTCTTTCTTTTGTGATAGCTAAGTGTACCGGTTTTTTATCATTTTCAATTGGCCGGTTCGATTTCGAATTCGGTAAGTTTATTTTAATGGCATTTGGACTTACCATTGTAGACAATATCAAAAAGAATAACATAAGAAAGAACATAATGTCGCTTAACGAATCTGTACTAACTTCTGCTTCTCTATGTCCTTTTTTTCTTAATCCCATTTATCTTAAACTCTTATAATAAATTTTCAAATTTCATTTTTTATTGCAGAACAAAAACTGTCTACTGCAACTGCCTACACAAATGCTATTTAGTAGGCTCGTTAAGCATGTCTAAAAATTGGATTTGAGATGCTTCCATGCGATGCGATAATTTATCGATGCGGGCGCTTAACCAGTGATATGCTACGAAAGCGAATACACCCACCACTAAGCCACCGGCAGAGCTTATCATTTTTTCATAAAGACCGGTTGAAATGGTCTCTATCTCTACTGACTTCATTAAAGCGATGTTATAAAATATTTTAATTACTCCGAAAATAGTTCCGATAAATCCAAACATTGGTGCAATCCGACCGGTAACATTTAAGATATTCATGTTTTTTTCTAATCTTCCGATCTCATTTGAACCACAGGCATTCATGGCTTCTCTGATCTCATGAACCGATTGTCCAATGCGTGAAACTCCTTGCTCGAGCATTAGTGATTCCGGTGTATTTACACTTTTGCACATGCTTCGCGCGTTGGCAAGGTTACCGCTATTGATCATTTCCTTGATGCCGGACATCAAAGTTTCGCTTTTCTTTGAGGCTTTACTTATTACAAGCAAGCGCTCTACCAAAACGTAAATGGCCAGGGCAAATAATACTCCAAGAATATACATTATTGGACCGCCTAACATAACCATGCTGATCAGCGAGATCTTTGTCTCTGTTGGTTCTGCAAGTGGCGCCGCGGCTTGAATTCCAGTGCTTACCTGACTTAAAGAATCGCTTGCAACTACCGTATTAACAGCACTTACCCCTGCTTGTAAAATGAAATTTAACATTAGTAAAAAGATTTAGTTACGAAATTACTTTATTAAAAGGCAGGTAAATGTTGGCTCATAAAGGTTTTTAAACACGAGTATGTTAGTTATAACGTTAAAATTCATGAAGGTTACGCGAACAACAGCAAAAAAGCCGCCACTTTTATTGTGACGGCCTTAGAATTTATTTGCCCAATCTGTATTTTATCGGAATATTATATCTCACTTTAACAATATGGCCCTGGTTTTTGCCTGCTTTTTTAAAGTTTGGGATCTTGCTTACCACCCTCACCGATTCCTCATCACAACCGGCTCCTATGCCTTTCTCAATTTTCACATCAGTTACCTTGGCGTTTTCATCAACCACAAAACTCACGTACACAACTCCTTCTACCCCTGCTTCTCTTGCTCTGTTTGGGTAAACTATGTTTCTTGAAACAAAATTCAGGAGCGCATTCATTCCTCCTTCAAATTCCGGCATTTCTTCAACGATCACAAATGGTTCGTTTGACTTAACAAGCGGGCCACCTGTGTTTGTACCGGTTTCAACTCCTGTTAACGTGGATGTGCCGGTATTAGGATCAAACACATCGGTAGTATTAGTTCCTGTAGTTTGCAAAGTAACATTTGTAGTGTTATTCGCATTTTTATCCTCAGGTAATGAATCTCTTACAATAGTTCCTAAAGCTGCGGCTTTTTGTCCTGTTGGAGGATTAGATCTTGGCGGCTCCGGAGCTTTCGGTTTTTTCGGAGTATTGTCTACTTCGAAAATTTTCAGGATTGGATTATCAGGAATGATGAATTTTTTTTCTTCTGCAGCATGTCGCATGTTAAATAAGTACAGGCATCCTGTTGCTAATAGTATAGCCGAGAAAATAATGCTCAATGCTTTTAGTAATGAATTATTATAAGAAGCCCTTATGGCATAGGCGCCGTAGCTTTTGTTCTTTTCAGCAAAAATAATGTCGTTTAAGTTTTGCTGGTTGTTGGATAAGAATTTCATAACACAGATTTTTAATGGTTAAACAATTTTTAAACTTTAAAAAGTAAATTTTATCCATATTCTGTTTTTGATCCTTATTTCTTACTGTAAAGATATTTCAGCTTTCCTTCATAAAAAACCAACATATTAAATGTGGCCATAAGTCTTTTTTAAGTGGTAGGATCCGGACTGCATCTGGTTGTATCATAAAACAAAAAGCCCGGACATTTTACCGTCCGGGCTTTACATTTTATATGTGTAATTCTTATTTTATTTTACTTTCTCTTGGAAGACAGTTTACATGTCCAACATAATAGTGCTGGTTACCACCAAGATCTTTCACCCATATTTTATAGATGTAAACTCCCTGCTCAGCAAAGTTAGAGTTGCTTCCTTTTACACTGCCATCCCATCCTTTTCGGAAGTTATCACTGGTAAAGATATTCTCACCCCAACGATCGAAGATATACATACGGTAACTGTCTTCATCGATACCATACCCCTTTGGTTGGAAAGTATCGTTAACGTTATTTCCATCCGGAGTAAATGAATTTGGAATATATATTCCAAAATCAGGAGTGATCTCAATACTATGCATTACAGTATCAGTACAGCCCTTATCACTGATCGCAACTAAGTAAACATTATATATGCCGGCATAAGTATAATCATGGTCAGGATTAACTACCGTGCTGTTATTCGCGCTTGAGTTATAATCTCCAAAATCCCAGAAGTAACTGTTTGCATTTTGCGATTCATTTGTAAAGTGAATACCAGGCTCCAATATCGATCCTGCCCATGGACTAGCACTGAACTCAGCTTTTGGTGAACCATATACTTCAATATAGTTTGTGATAGTTGTATCTTTTTTGCAACCGTACTGATTTACAATTTGCAGATACACATTGTATAACCCAACATTGTTGTATATCACGCTAACCGGGCTTCCTGTTCCTGTTTGCTCGTTACCGAAGATCCAGTTGTAGTGGTCGGTATTTACTGTTGATGAAGCGGTGAACACTACTGATAAAGGCTGACAGCCTTTTTGTACATCAGAGCTAAACGTTCCTGAAGGAAGCGGGTTTACATTTATTGTAAACACTGCTTGAGCTCCCGGTATTGTACAACCATCATCGATCATTACTGTATAGGTGTTCGGATTGTTCACATAGTTAGCGGGTACAGTTATACTTGGTGCCGTTGAACCATTGCTCCAGTTGTAGCTGTATGGTCCGCCGTTACCCGGACTCGTTGAAGAGATATTTGGAGTTAAAGTCACCAGTTTAGTATCACATTTTGTTACTGAGAATCCTGTAGCTTGTAGATCAGGTCTTACGTTAACAGTGATAATAGATGGAATTGTAGGACAACCATTATTATCCACTACCGACACAGTGTATTGAGTGGTTAGTGTTGGAGTCACAACATGTGGTCCTGCACCAACAAGTGTTGAAGGATTCCAGGTGTAGTTGTATGGCTGTGTTCCTCCGCCGGCTGCTCCGTAGATCTGATATAATTGTCCGTAACAAATTGTTGTGTTCGGACTCACATTTAAGATCAGCTGATTCGGC
>JANYIQ010000192.1 GCA_025362575.1 Bacteroidia bacterium | reverse complement strand
TGCGGAATCTGCACGCATGAATAAAATAATAATTTGCCATTTTTTAAAAAAATGCTTTTCTTTATTGGAAATTGAAATAAATGAACATACTAAAATCATTAAGCAAAGACGCAGATTATTCGAAAACCCAATTACAATGGATACTTGCCGGATGGGTTATAAGCAGTCTCACAGAAAAAAAGAAAACAATATCATTAACGGACGGAGACGTTTCTGAAGATGATTATGATAAACAATCCATCTATTCGCTATTATACGCGTTATACCGTAGTATGGGCGAAGTAAAAGATGAGCATGGCACAAAATACGAGTGGACCTTTAATACTTGGGGTTATGCTTGGCCGGCGGCATGGGGCCCCAAACCTATTCCTGATTCTGAACCACAACGATTCGGTAGAAACGCTTACACCGGATTATATCATTTTGAATTAGTAAAGAACCGTGTAAAAGAACTGGATGGTAAAGTTAATATCGTTGAAATGGGTTGTGGTACAGGTGCCGGTGCCCATCATGTAACCAAAACCTTATTACCTGAGTGTACTTACGAAGCTGTTGATATGCAACAAGCTGCGATTAAAACCTGTAAACGTAAATTTGTACCTGAATTAAAAGGTCGTTTAAAAGCAACCTGGGCAAATGCTACGCAATTGTCTATAAACGATGAATCGGCCGATTTTGTGGCCGTTAACGAAACACATGTAACCGAAATGCCAGGCGTTATTACCGATGAAGATAAAATGTTCTTTAATACAATGTATAGGATATTAAAGCCAAACGGTTATTTCGTTTGGGGCAATGCAATCCCGGAAATAACCTGGAAACCTTGCTTCGATTATTTAGAGTCAATTGGAATGAAAGTGGTAGAAGTATGCGATGTAACCAAAGAAGCTGTAATTGCACGTGATCAGGATATGGCGCGCGTAAAAGTATTTTGCGAAGATATGCTGAACTCATTTTGGGCATTTAAAATTCCGGGGCTTGGTAAAAAAAGACGCATGGAAGCTGAACTGGCATTGAAAAACTTTTACCGCGATCCGGGCACCAACCTATATAGAAATATGCTGGATGGAACCGACACGTATAAAGTTGCATTATTACAAAAAATAAAATAGATCTTCATCTAGTTCAACATGGTTGTGTTGTTACTAGTGAAATAAATTCTTGTTTTTTTGGTTGCTCGAAGCAAACTAAGTTTAGCGACGGATAGAAAAAACCATAGCGAAACCTTGTATTTAATACTTTGAACTGAAGCGGTTTTTTTCTTTTCTTTAATATAAAATTAACCCATCGTGAAAAAATTAATATTTCCTTTTATTTTTCTTGCCGCATGTTTACCTTCGTTAAGTTGTACATAATTGTGGATAAGCAATTTTAATAGGCTAAAGATTTTACTGCATTTAACAATATACAAATAAATGAATTCATTTAATAAACCACAACGTTGGATGGCATTAATGGCCTATTTTGGCGTTGCCGGAATGAGCCAAATGTTATGGCTTAATTTGGCACCGCTCGTTTCCTTCATCCAGGCAAAATACAATGTAAGTGAATTGATGGTAAGTTCACTTTTATTGTCGTTCCCATTATTATACCTATTGTTATCTATTCATTCCGGAACAATGATTGATAAAAAGGGATATCGATACGTAATTATTTTAGGGAGCGTAATAAGCACTGTATTTGCATGCGTGAGAATATTTGATGGCAATTTTTACATGTTGGTCATTGGTCAAACCGGCATTGCCATTGGTCAACCGTATATTATTAATGGTATTTCGAAGCTTGTATCGGATTGGTTTGATAAAAAGGAAGCGGCAATGGCAACAGGAATTGGAACTGCAGGCATGCTAATAGGTATGGCTTTAGGTATGGGACTAACTCCGGTTTTGAATGAAAGTATGGGCTTTAGCAATACTATGATGGTGTTTGGGATAATTTCTGCAGTATTAACTCTCATATTTATTTTATTAGGAAAAGAAAATGTTTCTGCCAAAATTGAAGTTGTTGTGCAGAGTGCTATGGAGGAAATCAAAGTATTATTAAAAAATAGCAATTTAAGAATGTTATTTATCATCTGGTTTTTTGCATTTGGTTTCTTTAATGGTTTAACAACTTGGATGGAACCAATTTTGAAACCGAATGGCATTAATGCAGAAGATGCAGGCATGGTGGGAGCTTGCTTAATTATTGGTGGAATTATTGGTTCGTTAATAATTCCAACTTTATCCGACCGCTCTAAAAAACGCAAACCATTTTTAATTTTGTGCTGTGTTGCTGCGCTTACAGTATTATATCCGTTATGCACAATGAGCGGACTTGTTCCACTTTATATTTTAGGTGGCTTAATGGGATTCTTTTTTTTACCGGGCTATGCTTTGTTCTTAGCGATGTGCGAAGAACTTGCAGGTGCCGAAAAAGCCGGGGCTGCAACGGGTTTACTTATGCTATTTGGTAATGCAGGCGCTGTTGTAACGATTGTGTTAATGCCGGTGGTAAATGGCGAAGGGGGTTCCTGGATGAATTCAGTTTATTTATTAATTGCTTTAATGGCAATTACTTTGATAATGATCATTGGAAAATTAAAAGAGGCGATTTTATAATTTGGTTTTCATTATCACAAAAAAGAATTATTACTTTTGTCCTACCATTAACAATTAAACAATGATATCCATTATTAAGGCAGATTCGTCCAAACTAATAAAAGAGTTCATTGATTTCCCGCACGAATTGTACAAAGGGGATCCGAATTATGTGCCTGAATTATTTGTTGCACAAAAAGATCTATTCGATCCAAAAAAACATCCGTTCTATGAGCACTCCAAATTAGAATTGTTTTTAGCTTACAAGGATAATGAAATAGTGGGGCGTATCGCTGCAATACGAAACAACAATCACATTAATTTTACTGGAAATAAAGATGGTTTTTTTGGTTTCTTTGAATCTGTTAACGATTATGAAGTAGCCAAAAAA
>JANYIQ010000188.1 GCA_025362575.1 Bacteroidia bacterium | reverse complement strand
CCAACTACAGCATCAATGGCGGACAACACGTTTATTAGAGTGATGAATTATAAGTTATTAATGATAAGTGTTTATATTCAATAACTTATCTCTGATCACTCATAACTTATCACTCATAATTCATCTCTTATAACTGCTTTTGCTCACTTTAAATAAAAAACCTATTTTTAGGCCACATTAAAATTATTCTATGGAACAAGCTACTCAACAAAAAGGTCACCCTAAAGGACTCTACGTTTTATTTGTTACCGAATTCTGGGAACGATTCAGTTATTACGGTATGCGGGCCATTTTTGTTCTATACATGACAAAAAGTTTATTACTCGAAAAATCTTTGGCCAGTAACATTTATGGAAGCTACACCGGCTTGGTATACTTAACTCCGCTCATCGGAGGTTATGTTGCCGATAGATATTGGGGTAACCGTAAATCAATTTTCGTTGGAGGTGCCCTTATGGCGCTTGGCCAATTCTTAATGTTCTTTTCAGCAACCATGGCGCATAGCGACGACAAAGCTTTTGCCATCACAATGATGTGGACAGGATTAGCCTTTTTAATTTTTGGAAATGGATTCTTCAAACCAAATATCTCTACAATGGTTGGTCAGCTTTACGAAACCAGTGATGGCCGTAAGGATGCAGCTTACACTATTTTTTACATGGGTATTAACGCCGGTGCATTCATTGCTCCTTTAATTTGTGGTTACTTAGGAGAGAACGTTGATTTTAAATGGGGCTTTTTAGCCGCGGGTTTAGGAATGATCGTGAGTTTGATCATTTTTTACCTTACTAAAGATAAATATGTGATCGATCCTAATGGTAAACAATTAGGTGTTGGTCCTAACAAAGCAGCCGATGTTTCTGCAGAAGGCACAAAAGACGCAGCTTTCAGCTCATTACAATTAGTTATTTTATTGGGAGGTATCGTTGCCGCATTTACTACAATACACTTTGGGTTCGGTGTGGATGTGTGGGGATCTTTAATTTATGGTATGACATTGGTTGGTCCCTTTGTAATTATCACAGATAAATCATTAAGCAAAACCGAAAAAGATAGATTATGGGTTATCATTCTTATTATGATCTTCGTTATTTTCTTTTGGATGTGTTTTGAACAGGCTGGAGCATCATTAACTTTCTTTGCCGAAGAACAAACCAACCGAAGCATTTTCGGATGGGTTATGCCAGCTAGTTATTTCCAAAGCTTTAACGCCGGTTTCATTATTATTTTAGCGCCGATCATTAGTGCCATGTGGGTTTGGCTTTCTAAAAAAGGAATGAGCCCTGCTGCGCCTTACAAACAATCCTTAGGACTTGCTTTCTTAGCATTAGGGTTCTTATACATTGCCTTTGGTTCAAGATCCATTCCTGCTACCGGTGCAAGTATCATGTTCTTAACAGGATTATATTTCTTACACACAATTGGCGAATTATTTTTGAGTCCCATCGGTTTATCCATGGTAAATAAATTAACTCCTGCCCGCTTTACATCGTTAATGATGGGTATATGGTTTTTGGCGATCGCAACAGGAAATAAATTAGCAGGAACTATGAGTTCATTATACCCGGATGCCAAAGCAACAACACATCCGAGTGTATTAGGATTTGAGATCACCGATCTTTATTCTTACTTCATCTTATTCGTAATTTTCTCAGGAATTGCATCGGTGATGTTGTTTTTCCTTTGTAAGAAGTTAGAAAAAATGATGCATGGCGTTAAATAAGTTCAAAGTTTAGGGTTTGAAAGTTCAAAGTTTAGCAGAACAACTTTCCAACCCTAAACTTTAAAACTTTAAACTAATTTGGAATCACTAGAACAAATTCAGAGTTTTAAAGGTAAGTACCCTAAGCAATTATGGTACTTATTTTTTTCGGAGATGTGGGAACGCTTCAGTTTCTACGGAATGCGGGGCATGCTCATTTTTTTCATGGTGAATCAGCTTTCGATGAACGAAGTGGTTGCCAATTTACAGTACGGCGCCACACAATCCTTTGTTTACGCTTTTACTTTTGTGGGAGGCATCTTTGCCGATAAAATTTTAGGGTATCGCAAATCGCTTTTTTGGGGCGGACTTCTTATGATAGCCGGAAGTGTTATTCTTGCTATTGACCCGAAACAATTTTTCTTTTTAGGTATAGGTTTCAATATTATCGGTACCGGTTTTTTTAAACCGAATATCTCTACCATGGTTGGAAGTTTGTATAAAGATGGTGATACAAGAACAGATGCGGGCTTTTCGTTATTCTATGCCGGTGTAAATCTGGGCGCTTTATTAGGCGGTTATTTATGCATTGCCATTGGTAAACGCATGTTGTTCGGAAATTTAATTCCTGAAGGTTTAGAATGGAACATTGCATTTGGGCTGGCTTCTGTGGTGATGGTAGTGAGTTTACTTACCTTTACACAAACCCAGAAAAGCCTGGCAAGCATTGGTAATTCACCCATTGCCCATCTCACTGCAAATAAGAAAAAGCTTTTTGAATATTTAACCTATGGTGGTTCTTTACTTATTATTCCGATCATCATCACCATGGTTTCCAATCCGCAGTACACCGATATATTTATGTATATTATTGGTCCATGCTCGTTAATTTACATTCTTTTTGAGATGCGGAATTTTTCGCTTGCAGAGAACAAAAAATTAATTGCCGCCATTTTATTCATGATCTTCTCCATTTTATTCTGGGCCTTTTTCGAGCAAAGTGGCGGCTCATTAAGTTTATTTGCTGCCAATAATTTGAATAGTAATTTGCTTGGAATGACGCTTGATCCCAACGGGGTGAACAACTCTGCCAACTCTTTATGCGTTATTATTTTTGCTACAATAATTGGCTTAGTTTGGATCTGGATGAACAAACGAAAAATTGAACCTAATACCATTGTAAAATTCGGATTAGGATTTTTATTTCTGGCTGCAGGCTTTTACATTTTCTTTTATACTAAATTTTTCAGCAATGCCAACGGAGTTACCTCGTTAAACCTATTTGCTTTTGGATGGTTTATTATAACATTCGGAGAACTTTGTTTATCGCCAATTGGGATGTCGATCATGACCAAACTTTCTCCTCAAAAATTGCAGGCAGTAATGATGGGCATGTGGTTTTTAGCGAGTGCATACGGACAGTATTTTGCGGGGCTTTTAGGTGCCAACATTGCAGGAGCATCCGAAAACTCGAGCAACTTTGACAAAATGCTAATTTATACCGAAGGCTATAAACAACTAGCCATATACTCATTAATAGCCGGTGTTTTCATAATTGCCATTTCTCCTTTCCTTAAGAGGTTAATGGGTGGCGTTAAATAATTTTAAACTTCCTTAATTTCAGCAAGACCTGTCAAAGTTTAAAACTTTGACAGGTCTTTAAAAAGAAAATTTTAGAATTTATCAGCTGCGCGAGGGATTGTAGCGAAAAGCCCACAGGCCTGAGGTACGAGGGCCGAGGACTTGCAGCGGAAAGCCCAGCCGGAAGGCGCGCCCAAAAATAATTTTGAATTTCCTTATAAAAGCAATCCGATTTTTTACTAATTTTAGTGTATGGATTTAAAAGCAAAAGTTTTAGAGATCTTAGAAAAAGAAAAGTACAGTTTTAAAGAACTTGCTGAGTATGTGAACATGAGCGAGGCTGATCTTAATACTGCTCTTGAAACTAAAAAACTGGAATTACGAACGCTTGAACTCATTTCGAAAGGATTAAAAATTCCATTGTACAGTTTTTTCAGAACCAAGGCCTCTTACGGCAATCCAAACGAAAAACCATACTACGTGAACAAACTCTGGGAAGATAAAGGTCCGGTAAATGAACTGGAATTAAAAGAAGAAATTGAATTTCTTAAACAACTGCTGGCGCAAAAAGAAGAAGAATTAAAAAGCGTTAAGTAATATGCTTTTAAGAATTTCTTTTATTTTCTCTTCACTTATTGTTTTTTATTCTTGTACTAACCCAAAAACAGAAGAAAACAACTCTCCAAAGAAACTGATCTCAGAAACAGATACATTTTACGGCGGAAAATATTTGCTGCATTGTAGCGATACAAGTCAAGCTGCTTTTGAATCTATTTTTAAAGCCAACAACGATACTTCCGAAGCAAACAATTTAAAACGCGACGTTGCTTTTGTAAAGCGCATCGGTGATAGTTTAATTTTCAAACTGGCATCTTCAAGTAAAATGCTCATCAATAAAGGCAGCGAAGCCGATGATTTTGAAAATTACAAATATTTAGGAAAAATAAATTCGATCAATTCGTATTTGGTCTTTGGTTCTTTCTGGGAATCCTACTCTTTCATTTTAATAAACGCTAATACCGGAAAAGAAAACTCTTTGTGTGGAATGCCGGTTGTTTCTCCAAATAATAAACATGTTGTTGCTGCAGGTTTTGATCTGCAGGCTGCCTTTGTATTCAACGGACTTCAAATGTATGAGGTAACCTCAGATTCATTAAAACTAAACTGGAGTCGCGAACTCATTAGATGGGGGGCCAATAACGTGGCATGGCTTGATAATGACAACCTTATGGTGGAAAAACTTTACGTAGACAGTACTATGTCAATCCGCAAATCTTACATTAAAATAGGTTTTTCAGCCAAATAATTTGCCAATTTTACTATATTTGTATTAACGAATAATCTATGTTGATCGATCTCTTACTTACTTTTCTTTTAGTTTTTTTAAATGGTTTTTTTGTGGCGGCCGAATTTTCATTGGTGAAAGTACGCTCCTCTCAACTTGATCTTAAAGTTCAGAAAGGAAGCAAACGTGCAAAAACCGCCAGGGGTTTAACCGAAAAACTTGATTCCACGATTTCTGCTACTCAATTAGGAATTACCTTAGCGAGTTTAGGTTTAGGTTGGTTTGGAGAACGCGTAGTAGCTGAGCTTGTTGTTGAGTTGTTCTTGAAATTTGGAGCCAATCCTACAGGTTTTCTGGTTCATAGTATTTCATTTCCTGTAGCTTTCGTTTTAATTACCTTTTTACACATCATTTTTGGTGAACAGATCCCAAAAATGCTGGGTATTAAATTCTCGTTGCCAACCTCTTTGCTTATTGCTTTGCCTTTAAACATATTTTACTTTATTTTCAGACCATTCATTTGGGCTTTGCATAAAACATCAAATTTAGTTTTGCGAATGGTTGGCGTGAAGAGCATGGGCGAAGAAGTACATACTGAAGAGGAGCTCCGTATGATACTTACTGAAAGTGAAGAAGGCGGAGCCATTAAACCTAGCGAGAATGAGTTAATTCAAAATGTATTTGATTTTGATGACCGTACCGTTAAACAGATCATGGTGCCTCAAAAACGAATGGTAGCAATTGACGTGGAGCTTGGTCGTGATCTGATGATAAAGCAGATCATTGATGAGGGTTTTTCGCGTTTACCGGTTTATCTGGGCGATACGGATAACATAATTGGCATCGCACATTCTAAAGATCTATTGCGTGCCGTAATTGACAATAAATTCAAAACCATAAAAGACATTATGCGACCGGTACATTTTGTGCCTGAAAGCATGATGATAAATAATTTATTGCGCGATTTCCAGAAACACCACGTACAAATGGCCATCGTTACCGATGAGTCAGGAGCAACTGCAGGTTTAATTACCATGGAAGATATTATTGAAGAATTGGTTGGAGAAATTCAAGATGAACACGATGAAGAAAGACCAAATGTGGATAAGAAAAGTGATACAGAATTTATTGTAAATGCCAATTCTGCAATGACAGATGTGAACGATATTCTGCCTATAGCCTTGCCGGAAAGTCCGCACTACGAAACCATTTCGGGTTACATCAATTATATTTTCGGCCGCATACCCGCTACCAACGATACCCGCTTAAAAGACGGGTACGAAATAACGGTTTTAAAACGAAATCGTCAGAGCGTAGAAAGCGTTAAGTTCAAAGTAAACGAAACTTTATAGCATGCAGTTAAATTCTGAATACTGGAACTCCCGTTATCTTGAAAACGATTTTGGATGGGATGCCGGTGAAATTACCACACCTCTAAAAAATTATTTCGATAAGCTCCAAGACAAGTCTCTGAAAATTTTAATTCCCGGTGGTGGTAACGGCTACGAAGCTGAGTATTTATTTTCACACGGTTTTAAAAATACTTTTGCCTTGGATTATGCTGCCGAACCACTTCAGAATTTAAAAAAACGATGCGCTGATTTTTCCAACGACCAATTAATACAGAATGATTTTTTTGAACACAAAGGACAATATGATCTGATCATTGAACAAACATTTTTTTGCGCTATTGATCCTTCATTACGGTCAAAATATGCCAAGCACATGCGTGAGTTACTTAAGCCGGGAGCTAAACTGGTTGGACTTTTATTCAGTTCGGTGCCTAATGCTGAAGGCCCTCCTTTTGGTGGGAATAAAGAAGAATATGTAACTTGTTTTGAGCCTTATTTTACAATTGAGAGAATGGAACCTTGTTATAATTCCATTAAACCCAGAGAGAACAGAGAATTATTTATTAGTTTAGTCAAGAAGTAGAGCTAGTCGGTCACGACCAATCGTGACCGACCACCACACTTCTTGACGAGTCCAATATGAATATCAATCACCGAAATATCTTTTTGCAACATGTGGCACAAACCTCCCCTGCTCCAATAGGTTTAGAAATTGTAAGTGCCTCGGGCATTCACATGACCGATGTTAGCGGAAAAACTTACGTTGATCTGATAAGCGGAATTTCAGTAAGCAATCTTGGGCATTGTCATCCTGTAGTTGTTGATGCTATAAATGCTCAGGCAAGAACATACATGCACTTAATGGTGTATGGCGAATATGTTCAGCATCCTCAAACGCAATATGCCAAACTTTTAAGCTCTTTACTGCCTCCAAATCTCAATTGTATCTATTTTACAAACTCAGGTTCTGAAGCTACTGAAGGCGCCTTAAAACTCGCGAAGCGTGTAACACAAAGAACGGAGATGATCTGCTTCAAAAATTCTTATCACGGCAGCACCCATGGCGCTTTAAGTGTAATGGGCAGCGAAGAATATAAAAACAGTTTTCGGCCGCTTTTGCCCGATGTAAAAATATTAGACTTCAATAATTTTACCCAGTTAGATAAAATTACAACTAAAACCGCCTGCGTAATTATTGAACCCATACAAGGTGAAGCCGGAATTATTAAAGCGAACAAAGAATTTTTAAAAGCCTTAAGAAAAAAGTGTGATGAATGTTGCACACTTTTAATTTTTGATGAGATACAAAGTGGTTTTGGCCGCACAGGAACATTATTTGCTTTCGAACACTATAATATCACTCCTGATGTAATGCTTATTGCCAAAGGTATGGGAGGGGGTTTACCCATCGGAGCATTTGTTTCTTCCGAAAAATTAATGAGCTGTTTAACAAGCGATCCTGTTCTTGGCCATATCACCACTTTTGGTGGAAATGCCGTTTGCGTTGCTGCCGCAAAAGCTAATTTAGAGGTTATTGTTGAGGAGAAATTATATTTAAGAGCAGGCGAAATTGAAAAGATCATTACCGAAGTATTGGTTCATCCTTTGATCAAAGAAGTAAGATGTGTGGGCGCTTTATGTGCTGTTGAATTTGGCGATACCGACCTCAACATGAAGATAATTTCCAATTGCATTAACAAAGGTGTTATTACAGATTGGTTCTTACATTGTACTACGGCCATGCGCATTGCTCCGCCATTGATCATTACTAATAAAGAATTGAGAGCTGCTTTGAAAATTATATTGGAAGCAATTGATGAGAGCCAAAAAT
>JANYIQ010000179.1 GCA_025362575.1 Bacteroidia bacterium | reverse complement strand
TGAGTTTATTCACTTCAGCATCAACCGGAAAAAGCATGGAAGAGGAGGTATCGATCACGATCTGGCATCTTAAATTGGTCTCTTCCTCGTATCGTTTAATGAACAGTTTATCCGTTCTCGCAAATAATTTCCAGTCAATATGCCGGGTGCTTTCACCTGAATTATACAACCTGTGCTCGGCAAATTCAACCGAAAAGCCATGAAATGGACTCTTGTGAAGTCCTGTAATAAAGCCTTCTACAACTTTTTTAGCCAAAAGCTCGAGACTTTTGAAGGGTTCAATTACTTGCCTGTTAATATGCATCTTGATAAAATTACTATATTTTAAAAAATTAGCTGTTAAAATATGATAAATTCTTTATATCTTTAGTCGAAATTTTTAAACCCTTGGTTATTAACTTATGAAGTATTTTTACTGCCTTGTTTTAAGTTTTATTGGATTTCTAAGTGTTAACGCTCAAATCGATACATCGTTTTGGTTTGTTGCTCCCGATATTTCGAGTGGTTTAGGTCAATCTCCTGTTAAATTATACATAACTACTTATACCGCTTCGAGTAATGTTTATATTCGTCAACCTGCATCAACAAGCACTTTCGTTCCAATTAATTTGATAATTCCCGCAAACTCAGTTGATTCTGTTGATTTAACCTCGTTTTTAACTGACATAGAGAGCGCCCCTTCCAATTCTGTTTCTAATAAAGGAATTTACATTAGTACTTCTAAGAACGTTTCCATAGTTTATACAATTAAAGCTCAGAAGAGTAGAGAATGGATCAGCTTGAAAGGACAAAAAGCAGTTGGGGTTGATTTTTATACACCTTTTCAAAATTCATTCAGAAGTAGTGGAACATTTGCACCTAAATCGCAATCTGCAATTGATATTGTTTCAACACAAAACAACAATGTTATTTTAATTACACCAAGAGCCGCTGTTATTGGGCATGCTATAAATGTTTCTTATACGGTGGGTTTAAATGTTGGTGAAACTTATAGTTGCGTAGATTCTACTACTCAAGGTCCAACAAAATTGGCAGGTTCAATTGTTTCCTCCAGTAAGCCTATTGCTATAACGGTTTCTTCATCCGGAATAGTGAATACAAACACCACAAGTGCTTCATTAAGTAATGTATCCGATCAAATAACTAATTCCAATTTTGCAGGAACTGATTTTGTTGTCAATAAAGGAAATGCTAACGTTGATCGTGTTTATATTTTAGCAACCGTTAATTCAACCAGTATTGTTGTTAATAATGGCGGCCCGGTTGTGACCACTTTAATTAACACGGGGCAAACATATTCAATCAATATAACGAATCCTTTAACATATATTCAAACAACAAAACCCGTTTACGCCCTGCATGTTACCGGTTTTGGAAATAAATTGAGCGGTGCACAAATGCCAAGTATGTTCTGTATGGGAACCTATACAACTTCTTTTACAAGAACAACGCCGGATTCATTTGCGGTTAATCTTTATACCCGGACGGGTTTTGAAGGGATGTTCGCTTTAACCAATAGTGTTGGTACTCTTCCAATTCCTGCTTCATCTTTTTCTGTGGTTCCAGGTAGTTCAGGCAGTATTATGGCAGGTAGGGTTTATTTTTCTTTAGCGCAAGTTCCACTAGGATCTTACAATCGTATTACAAACACCGGAGATATTTTTGGTTGCGGTATTAATCAAGGTTCATTTAACAATGGAAATACATATGCTTATTTATCTGAATTTAACGCCTATCCATTTGTAAATGCCGGTGCGGATGCAGTTATTTGTTCTAATGGTAATTTTAATTTGAGCGGCTTAGTTACGGGAGGGAACGTTACAGGAACTTGGGCTAGTAACGGATTCGGTGTTTTTGCCTCCGGTACAACTTCTTTAATTAATACTTATAATCCAAGTCCACTTGATACTGCAATTAAACCGATAAAAATTTGGTTAACCTCAACAGGACCATGCCCTGTAAGAGTTGACACTTTAAATCTTACTGTTAAACAAGGGCCTATTGTAAACGCTTCCATCGATCAGATCAAATGTGGTAATAACGCAACCGTTACATTAAATGGTTCTGTTACAGGTTATACAAATACAGGTACATGGAGTAGTTTAGGAAGTGGTGTTTTCGCGCCTTCTACAACCTCCTTAACCGGAACATATATTCCTTCATCTGCTGATACAGCTTCAGGAACAGTATATCTTATATTAACGTCTTTACATAGTCCTTCACTCTGTGCCTTAATGAAAGATACAATGAAGGTGACTATTACTAAACCGCCATTGGTAAATGCAGGACCAACCTCAATGAGTTTATGTATCAATAATCCTACCATAGCGCTATTAGGATCAGTATCCGGTGGTACTTTAACGAATACCGGTAAATGGACCACAAGCGGAACAGGATTCTTTACGCCAAACAACTTAGCCTTAAATACAATTTATCTTCCAAGCTCAGGAGATATTGCAGCAACCACTGTAACTTTAACTTTACAGTCGACCAATAACGGCAGTTGTTTACCGGTGAAAGATTCTATACAAGTATTCTTTACACCTTCACCTAACGTAAATGCCGGTCCGGATCTATTCAGTTGTAAGAATAACAGTGCGGTTGTATTGAATGGTCTTATTGGAGGAGCAACTACGACAGGAACATGGAGCGGGGGAGCAGGAACATATCTTCCATCAAATGCTGTTTTAACTGCAACTTACATTCCAACCGCTGCCGAAATTTTGGCCGGTTTTGTGAATCTTAGTTTAACGTCTACCAACAATGGAAATTGTGTGGTGGTTAGTGATTTTGTGAAAATTGACTTCAAGGATAAGCCAACTGCGAATTTTTCTTCAAATTTGGTTTGTCAGAAACAATCCACTCAGTTCATCGACTTCTCTAACACAACTGTTGGAACTCTTGCAGGATGGAACTGGGGATTTGGTGACGGCGGTACGTCGACCGTTAGTAGTCCGGTTTACACATACACCAGTGCAGGAACTTATACTACTACATTAATTGTAAAGAACTCATATAACTGTTACGATACCATTAAAAAACCGGTTACAGTTTATCCTTTACCAAAAATATTCTTCAGCTATACGCGTTCTTGCTTTGGTTCGGCTTTGCAGTTAACCTTTAAAGACAGCAGCCGGATCGCTGCACCTGATACTGTGAAATTCTCATATTGGGATTATGGTGGATTAGGAACTTCAAATACATTTACAACCACTCAGGTTTTCCCATTCCAGGGTTTGTATAATATTACTCACATTGTAACATCTAACCATGGTTGCAAAGACACCTTAACAAAAGCGATCAACATCTTACCAAGGCCAAAAGCTAACTTCTATTTCTCGAATAACTCCGGCTTTAACTTAGGTAATGCAGTGGCGTTTACAGATAGTTCGAGTAATGCAGTAAACTGGTTCTGGACTTTCGGTGATGGTAATTCAAGTACGGTTCAGAATCCATATAACACTTATTATGCCAACGGAAATTATGTGATCACACAAATTGTAAAAGATCAGTTTGGTTGTGCAGATACTGCAAAACAAATATTAAAGATATTGAACGTGTATAGTGAGATCACTAAATTGATTCCAAATGCCATTTCACCGAACGGCGATGGTAAGAACGATATCTGGCGATTAGATTTCATCAACGCTTATTATCCGAACGCCGAAATTGAAATTTATAACCGTTGGGGAGAATTGATCTTCAGGTCGGAAGGATACAGCAATGCATGGGATGGAACTTACCGAGGCACGCCTTTACCGATCGCAACGTATTATTATATCATCAACTTAAAGGACCCTAAAGTTGAAAGCAGTATTTATAAAGGAACCATATTATTGATCAAGTAATGAAGAAATATTCTAAAATAGTTTATAGTATCGCTTTTGCTTTAATGATCAGCATTAATGGCAGAGCGCAGCAATTAACATTAAGCACCAATTATTTATTGAATGCTTATGCATACAATCCTGCAGTTGCAGGAGCAAAACCGTATTTGCAAGCCAATGTGTTTTATCGTAATCAGTGGACAGGTTTTGAAGGTGCGCCAAAAACATATTTGATGTCGCTTTACGGACCGGTTAAAAAATTAAAAAACGCTGCCATTGGCGGAATGGTTGTTTCTGATAAAACAGGATTAATGACGACAACTGCCGGTTACCTTTCGTTTTCTTATCATGTAAATGTTACCAAGAAAACCAGATTTGGAATGGGTCTTTCAGGCGGAGTTAATCAATTTAAAATTCGTTTGTATGATGTTCGTGCATACGATCAGGGCGATGAGGTTTTAACCGGAAATATTATGACTGCAAATGCTTTAGATGCTAACGCCGGCTTTTATTTATACAGTGATAAATATTTTGTTGGAATATCTGATCAGCATATGTTGAATAACAGGATCCATTCCAAGTATGCTTCCGGTAAAGTTGAACCACATTTGTATGGAGTGGTAGGATATAACATTAAGGCAGGTAAAGATTATGTTGTGCAGCCTTCCATTTTAATTAAACAAAACAGACACAGTTATAGTCTTAAAGGAGTTCCGCCTTTGGTTCAACCGGAGTATAATTTAAAAGTAACCTACAAAGATTTTGTTTGGGTGGGCGGTTCTTACAGAACCCGCGACGCTGTTGCATTTATGGTTGGATTTACGGTGATCAAAAAATTGAACATCGCTTACTCATATGACTATTCCTTATCGAACATTAAAAAATACAATCAGGGAAGTCATGAGATCGTATTGAATTACAATTTCATCAAAGTGAAAAAAATAGATCCTATTGAGGAGGAAATGAAAGCTAAGGATAATAGCGTTCACCAAAGTATTAAGAACAAGAAAATAACTCCAAAGGACATTGATGAAAATAAACCTAAGGAAGAAGAGAAGAAACCTGAAGAACCTAAAAAAGATTAAAAACTAATTACAATACAAAAATGAAAAAAGGCAAAATATTAGTATTCATTTTATTCTTTGTGATAAAATTTACGACCTCGTTTGCGCAGATCGATACCACCTTTTGGTTTGCAGCTCCATGGGTAACACCGGATCATACCTGGCGTGATGCTGTAAAAGTGCATATTTCCGGTGCGGCCGGAACTTCGGTTACAATTCGTCAACCGGCTGCCGTTGCACCGAATAAATACGATACTACTTTTATAATGCCTGGTACGAACTTTTTTGATTATACATTTTGGAGAGATGCCGGCGCAAGTGCTACCAATTTTGGTTACGATTCATTGGAGTCTCGCCCTGCTAATATTGTTCACCCTTATGGCTTACATATTTCGTCGAGTGCAATTATTACGGTTGTATATGACGTTGTAACAAGAGCTCCAAGTTTCTTAAATCCCGAAACATTTTCTCTAAAGGGTCAAAATGGTATGGGTACCGAATTTGTTTGCCCTTTTCAAACTAACTGGAAAAATCAATTCTTTGGTGGAAGTGCTTGTGGGGCGAATGCTCAAGATTTGAATTGCGACGGAATAGTTTCTCAGCCTAAACAACAAATTGCAATTGTTGCAACTATGTCCAATACTGTTGTTTGGATAACACCAAAAACAGATATTGTAGGGCATTTGGCCAATATCACATATAGCGTGGCAATGAATCGTGGAGATGTATATACATTAGAAAATATTTATCAGTTAACAAATGTGGCAGGACAAAATTTATCCGGTACAATTGTTGTCTCCAACAATCCAATTTCGGTAACGGTTGCTGACGATTCAGTTAATACACCTGGTGGTGGTTGTTTCGATTTAATTGGTGATCAAATCGTTCCTGTTGATGTGGTTGGGCAAGAATACATTGCCAATAAAGGTTTTATGTTTGCCGCTTCAATTGAAAGTATATTTATTGTAGGAACTCAGAATTTCACTCAATTAACTATTAATGATGGTACCGCTACAACTTATACGATAAATAAAGGTGATACAAAACAGTTTTCTATTGTAAATCCATTAACTCATATTCAGGCCAACAAAAATGTTTATTTGTGGCAAACAACAGGTTATGGTTGTGAAGCGGGCGCTGCAATTTTACCTCCTATTAATTGTGCCGGTTCAAACTCTGTAACTTTTACCAGAAACAATAACCAACCTTTCTTATTAAACATATTAGTTAGAGCCCCGGCAATTGGAAGTTTTACATTGAACGGAAGCACTATTTTAGTTCCGGCCGCAGCATTTACAGTTGTTCCTGGTACCGCAGGGGCTTGGTACGGAGCCCAAATTCAATTTAGCACAGCACAAATTCCTGTTAACTCTGCAAATCTTATCCAAAATAATTTAGATGTTTTTGCTTTGGGCATTATTAATGGGAACACCAACACAGGAGGTTTGTTCCATTATATGTCTTCATTCTTACGTAAAGTAAATATTGATGCGGGTCCTTCGTTCACATTTTGTGCAGGTACAACCAATACTATAAGTTTAAATGGTTTAGTTAGTGGTGGAGCTTTAAGCGGTATCTGGTCGAACATGAATGGTACAGGGGCTATAGGTACTCCTACAAATTTGAATACTACTTATACTTTGTCACCAACAGACACTACAAAAACATCGATCAGTTTCTTGTTAACCTCTACAGGAAACTGTACGCCGGTTACTGATACGTTTGTAGTGTTCATTAAAAAAGCTCCTGCTGCAAAAATATTATCATCTAAAAATTTAACCTTCTGTAAGAACAATATACCCGTAATTAACATTAGCGGTTCTGTTGTGAATGCAATTGGTGGACAGTGGAGTGGAGGCACAGGTTCTTATGGTAACTCCGGAGCTCTCAGTACAACTTATCTGCCATCGCCCGGCGATATAAGTACGGGAAGCGTTAGTGTGGTATTAACTCCAACCGGTAATATTTGTCCCGGAAAATCAGACACCATCAAAATAACATTTACAAATATTCCTGTTGTTAATGCAACGGTTCCATCTTTCATTTGTGCAAGCAGTACTTCTATTGCTCTTACAAGTACAGTTACCGGCGGCGCTTCTACAGGTATTTGGAGTACAAATGGTACCGGTGGCTTTAGTCCGAATGATACTTTATTAAATACATCTTACTTATTAAGTCCGTCTGATTACACCTTAAGTGCACTTACATTTACACTTAATTCAACTCATAACGGTCTCTGTAGTGCGGTTGGAAATACATTCACGATCAGTATTATTAAACTCGATATAGTTAATGCCGGACCTAATGATACCATTTGCGCTACAGCAGGATCAATTCCGCTTTCAGGAACAGTTAGTTTGGTTTCAAGCACCGGTGTTCTATGGTCAACTTTAGGTTCAGGATCATTTAATAGCACCACTATTTTAAATCCTAATTATACCATGAGTGCCGCCGATACCCTGGCAGGCACGGTTACCTTAATTCTTACCACAACAGGTGGAAGTTGTTCCGGTGGAAAAGACACGGTTACTTTTGCCATTTTAAAAGCCCCTAATGTAAATGCGGGCAGAGATTCTGCCTATTGTAACAACATTAATGTGCCTTTGAAAGGATTGGTCACAGGGTTTACAAATACCGGGCAATGGACCTCGAGTGGAACAGGAACTTTTACACCGAATAATACTGCATTAAATGGTTATTATATTCCAAGTTTATCCGATCTGGCATCGAGTTCTTTAACGCTTACACTCTTATCAACCAATAATAAAGGTTGTAGTCCGCAAAGCGATAAAGTGGTGATCAGCTTCAAGCCTTCGCCAAACGCCAACTTCAGTTTCACAACAGCATGTGCAAATCAACCGGTGAACTTTACTGATAACTCTTCGCCTGCAGGAAGTTTAACAGGTGGCTGGAATTTCGGCGATGGAGCAACAGCAATTTCATTAAATGCAATTCACGGTTACTCTTTAGCTAATACCTATACGGTTACGCACTGGGTTCAGAATTCTTTACCGAACGGATGTTATGATACCATCACAAAAGTTGTGGTTGTAAACAGCGTACCTTTCCCTAATTTTTATTACGATACACCTTGTGAAGGACATCCAACTCACTTCTACGATTCTTCTTTTGTGAACCCCGGAAACATCACCGGATGGAATTGGGTTTTTGCTGATGGAGGAAAAGATACAATAAATAAAAATCCGCCGCACACTTATGTAAGTGCGGGTATTTATAACGTAGTTTTAACGGTAACCTCGAATAATGGCTGTAAAGCTACAGTTACAAAACCGGTTAATGTTAGACCTAAACCAACTGCTAATTTTGGTATGACAAACAATCCAACCTTAGCACAAGAAACAGTTTATTTCTCCGATTTCAGTACGCCGGCAAGTACAATTGTAACCTGGCATTGGAATTTTGGCGATTCAATAAGCTCTAACGTTCAAACACCTGAGCATTTTTATAATAATCAGGGTGAATTTACGGTGTCTTTAACTATTTCTGATCAGTATGGCTGCTCAGATACAATTCGTAAACCAATTTCAGTTACGCTTTTACCTTTGGTTCCTTCGGCCTTCTCTCCAAATGGAGATGGAGCAAATGACCTATTGTTTGTAAAAGGCGGACCGTTTGAAAATATGCACTTCAGAGTTTACAATAACTGGGGGGCTTTAATATTTGAAACCACCGATCAGAAAATTGGTTGGGATGGTAAATACAATGGCGAAGATCAACCAATGAGTGTTTATGTATGGGTATTGGATGTTGATATTTATAACAACAAGTCGGTCAGAAAAACCGGTGATGTTACTCTAATAAGATAGTAAGATGAAAAAAGTAATAATATATTTTAATATCGTATTCTGTTTAGTGAGCATGTCTGTAAAAGGGCAGGACTTTCACTTATCACTATACGATGCAGGCCCTTTATTTTTGAATCCTGCAATGACCGGAGTTATCGATGCTAAATTCAGAGTTCATGCTCAGTATCGTAATCAATGGAATTCTGTTGCCTACAAACCATATAACACTGCGCTAATAAGCGTGGATATGCCAAAAGGTAAATGGGGCTTTGGTATTCAAATGATAGAAATGAGAGCCGGTATCGGTAACTATAATGTTTTTCAGGGAATGTTCTCTGTTTCTTATGCCGTACCTCTGGATAAACGTAAATTCCATAATTTGTCTTTCGGTTTGCAAGGTGGTATTACTCAAAAATCAGTGGAGTATAAGTTATATACTTGGGATAGCCAATACACCAATCAAAATGGTGGTTCTTTTGATCAGAGTTTATCAACTAACGAATCTTTCAAGCGCCAGTCACAGATATTACCTCAGTTAAATGCAGGCTTGCTTTATTTTTATGCAAAACAGCAGTCGCGTATTAATCCGTTTGTTGGTATCTCAGCATTCAACTTAACGCATCCTAAAGAAACATTTTTCGATCAAACAAATCATTTACCGATACGAATTTATGCGCACGCAGGTTTACGTGTGAACTTAAATGAGTTGTTATTCATTATTCCTAAAGTTTTAATAATGAAACAAGGCAATGCTTATGAGCAAACTTATGCTTTAGATGCAGGTTATTTCTTTAAGGGAGAAAAATTCTTTTTACTTGCAGGATATACTTTTCGTGCTAAGGATGCCAGCATTGCTTATGCCGGATTCAGAAAAGACCATTACATTATTAAGTTCGGATATGATTTCAATACATCGTCTTTAAAAACAGCCTCAAAAACAAGAGGAGCATTTGAAATTTCACTTACTTACATGCCGGGAAAAAATAAATTAAAAGAAATCAGAAATTGCCCTCGTCTTTAAATATATATATGTTACCTTATAAACCTACAGTCGCGAGGCGTAACTCGCGATGTCGAGCTAGCCTCGTCATACTTTTTGCCTTTATTTTCATATTAAGCGCTTCTTCTCAATCTAAAAAGCTGTGGCTACTTACGGCAGATAATGCTTTTGCAGCTAAGGACTATCCAACCGCCGCAGTATACTATGCGAAAGTATTGGACGATACTACCGTTCTTGAAACTTACGTTTTGCCTTACGAAGCGCAGATGGTGAACTTAAAGATGAAATCTTTATTGAAAATTCCTGAACTTACCTTGCATAAACACAAGAACGATTCGGCGCTAAAGAATACTCAAGAAAAACCTAAGAACGATACTGCTCGTAAAGTAGCAGTAACTTTCACACCCATTACCAAGTTAGATTACATTTACTATCAATTAGCTCAATCGTATCGTTTAATGGCCGATTATGATGATGCCATTAAAGCCTTTAAAACTGTTGTCGATAGAAATGCTTATCCTGATGGAAGATATTATTATGCTTTATGTTTAATGTCGAAGAAAAAATACAAAGATGCTTTACAGGAATTTGATAAATATGTAATATCAAGTAACCCATACATTAACGATTCTCTTCAAAAAGTAGCACAGAAGAAAGAAACGAGTTGCTACTTTGCGATCGATCCTTCCAATGAACATAATCAGATCCGTGTAAAATTAATGGACACGCTTGTATTTAATAAAGGTACCGCAAGCTTTGCGCCAATGTATTATTTAAGTCCAACCAAAATTATTTTCACCAGCGCCAGAAGATATGGTGTAGTTAATGATCCTGAAAAACAAGATTCGAAATATTTATGCGATCTGTATTATACAGAGTTGATCGATAGTTTGTGGACCAGACCAATTAACTTTGGGCGCCCCGTTAACTCTGCATTGCACGAAGGTGCAGGTTACGTTACGCCCGACGATGTAATGTTATTTACGCGCTGGAGCGATCTGAACCGTGATGAGGCTTTTATTTACATGGCCAAAATGACCGACGGAAAATTCTTTGACGCCTTTAAACTGAACTTTAACGTGAATGTGGTTGGCTACAAGGCAATGCACCCTTATGTAAGCTTCGATGGCTCCAAATTATTTTATTCTTCCAATCGCCCGGGTGGTTTAGGTGGATTTGATATTTGGATGTGTAATATTGATGAGAATGGTTTTATTGGAACACCAAAAAATTTAGGTGCTCCTGTAAATACGAGTGGTGATGAAATGTCGCCTTTCATGCACTCCGTTTCTAATACATTGTTCTATGCTTCAAACGGCTTGCCCGGTTTTGGTGGTTTAGATGTTTTTAAATCGGCATTTAACGTTGATGATTCGGTTTATGCCTTCCCGAAAAATTTAGGGCAACCAATTAACTCCAGTAAAGATGATGCTTACTTTATTATGGAAAGAACTCAAACAAGGGGTTTCTTTGCCAGCGATAGAGAAGAATGTGAAGGCGGACACTGTTATGACATTTACGAGTTCAGAAATGAGCCTATATTTTTCGATATCAGCGGAACAGTTTTTGATGCAGAAACTCAAGAACCAATTCCCGGCGCTTTAGTTACTATAAAAGATGTGCACGATAACGATGAGCCAATTTATATTGTGGCCGACGATAAAGGAAATTATTTCAGTGAGTTAAAACAAGGCATGGAGTATTTCATGAAAGCTCAGAAAAATACATATTTAGGTCAGTCTGCCAGCGCAAGTACAAAAACATTGACCGAAACAACACATCTTTTGCAGGATTTCTTTTTAGCTAAGATCCCATCGGGTGAGGTTGAGATAGAAGGTATTGAGTACGATTTTGATAAAGCAACGCTTCGCCCGAAATCAAAAGAGAATTTGGATAAGATCGTGGAGTTAATGTTGGTTAACGACAACTTATCCATCATGATCAATGCGCATACGGATGCAAGGGGTAATGACGGATATAACGAGCGCTTA
>JANYIQ010000076.1 GCA_025362575.1 Bacteroidia bacterium | reverse complement strand
TTAGTTTCTGGAACCGGAGTGATTACAAGTGCTACATCTCCTACTACAACCATTACCGGTTTAACTGTTGGTAACAATGTTTTTGCATGGACCATTTCCAATTCACCCTGTGCCGCATCGGTTGATATTATGACCATAACGGTTAATCCATTACCTACCATTGCTTCTGCCGGCGTTAACAACACAGTTTGTATCTCCAGCCCTAATTATTTCATGAACGGAAATACTCCGGCCATTGGAACCGGAAGCTGGACATTAGTTTCGGGAAGCGGCACTATTATGCTTCCTTCATCACCAACAACTCCGGTAACCGGAATGGGATTAGGTGCTAACGTTTTTGCATGGACCATTTCTAATTCACCTTGTTTATCATCAGTTTCAAATGTTACATTATATGTAAACGACGTACCTACTACTCCGCTTGCAGGGCCAAATCAAACACTTTGTATCTCAACACCAACAACCCTTATGGCTGCTAATACTCCAACAGTGGGAACCGGATTATGGACAGTAGTTTTAGGTGGTGGAACTATTGTGAGTCCAACATCTCCTACAACCGCCATTACCGGAATGCCTGTGGGAACAAACGTATTTGCATGGACCATTTCTAATAACCCATGCAGCCCCCTGAGTGATTATGTTACGATCACTGTTAACGATATGCCAACTGTGGCAAGCGCAATTACCAATACAACCATTTGCGTTAATAATCCTACTGTTGCAATAACAGGAAACACTCCTTTAGTTGGAGTTGGAACCTGGAGTTTAATTTCAGGAAGCGGAACTATAACAAACTCGCTTTCACCTGCAACAAGTGTAACCGGATTGGGAGTTGGAGCCAACGTATTTGAATGGTCGATCTCAAATTCTCCTTGCGCTACTTCAACTTCAAGTGTTACAATCAATGTTGACGATATGCCAACGGTATCCAATGCAGGACCTAATCAAAATTTATGCATTGCTTCAACGACTTTAAATGCAAATATTCCTACAGTAGGAACGGCAGTCTGGACTGTAATTTCAGGTACCTCCACTGTAACTACTCCTACTTTAAACAGTTCAGGAATTACAGGTTTAATAACGGGAACAAATAATATTGTATGGACAATTTCTAACGGTGTTTGTCCTGCCTCAACAAGTACTGTATTGATCAACGTAAATCCGTTCCCAACACCTGCTAATGCAGGAACTGATTTCACGGTTTGTGCCAGCACTGCTACATTAAACGGAAATGTTCCTTTTGTTGGAACGGGTATTTGGACTGTGATCGCAGGAGGTTCAGCGGTTACATTTACAAACGTGAATAATTCAGGCATTACAGGATTAAGCTTTGGTGCTAATACATTTGTATGGTCAACAGGATTTGGATCTTGTCCGAATTCATTGGATACCGTAACCATTTTCAGAGACCTTTACCCGACTACTGCAATCGCCGGTTCTACTCAAACACTTTGCGTTTCAACTGCAACTTTAAGTGCTAATACACCAACCGTTGGTACTGGATTGTGGTCGGTAATTGCGGGAGGTTCAACTGTTACCACTCCAACATTAAACACTTCTGCTATAAGTAGTTTAACTATAGGAGTAAATTCATTTGTGTGGAGCATCTCTAACGGTGTATGCCCAGCTTCAACTAGTACAGTTGACATTCTTGTTGATCCGAATCCTTCTCCGTCTGTTGCAGGACCGGATCAAACCATTTGTGCATCAACCACTACTTTGAACAGCACCATACCGGCTATTGGAACCGGTGCATGGTCGGTGATCTCAGGAGGTTCTTCAGTAACAACAACTACATTAAATACTTCGGCGGTTACAGGATTAAGTACGGGAACAAATTCGCTGGTTTGGACAACATCAAATGGAGTTTGTCCGATTTCAACCAGCACCATGAATGTATTTGTTGATGCCTTCCCTTCTGCGGCGAATGCAGGTCCTGATCAGGCGTTTTGTTTAACCACAAATACTGCCAATCTTAACGCTTTACTTCCGACCACAGGCGTTGGAACATGGACTGTAATTGGAGGCGCTTCTTCGGTGACAAGCCCAACATTAAATACATCTTTGGTAACCGGATTATCAGTAGGAACAAATTCATTGGTATGGATAACATCTAACGGTGTTTGCCCTACCACATCTGATACCATGAATATTGAGCTGCAACTTTTACCTACTGTGGCCAATGCAGGTCCTGATCAAATGGTTTGTTTTTCAACAGCAACATTGAATGCAAACGTGCCAGTTGTTGGAACAGGCATCTGGACAGTATTTACCGGCGGTGGTTCAGTAACAACCCCTACGCTTAATTCATCTTTGGTGACGAGTTTATCCACTTCAACAAATGCCTTAGTGTGGTCGATAAGCAATGGATCTTGTCCTGTTTCATCAGATACCGTTTCAATTGGAATTATCGCACCGATCCAGCAGGCCTTTGCGGGTAATGATACTACCATATACGTTAATGCATTTGGTTTAAGTGCTAATACCCCAACTTCGGGCATTGGAAGTTGGGAGTATGTAGGAGGCAGTTATAACATTTTAAATTCTGCTCTGAACACTACTTCAATTACCGCCATTAAACCCGGTATAAATACTATACGTTGGAAAATAACAGATGTATGCGGTTACACCGAAGATGAGATCAACATTACTTTAATTGAATTGGAGATACCGAACGCGATCTCCCCTAACGGTGATGGCATTAATGATTTCCTTGAAATTCCATTATCAGATTCATATACTAAAATAGAAGTGAAGATATTGAATCGCTGGGGAAATGTAGTTTATGAAAATTCAAATTACAATAATAACTGGAATGGCTTGAACATGACCGGTCAGCCGCTTACAGACGATACCTATTTCTATGTGATCAGCTTAGACAACAAAGTAAGAACAGGTTATATAATGGTGAAACGATGAGAAAATTATTTTACATATTGATCTTCGCAATTACCTCAAATGTAATTTGGGCGCAGCATTCTACACTCACATCAAATTATTTATTTAATTTATTTGACGTGAATCCTGCGTATGCCGGTCAGAAAAAAGCGCTTGACGTGACTTGCTTTTACCGTAAGCAGTGGGCAGGTATAACCGGAGCGCCGCAAACAGTTTGCATTTTATCAAGTTTAGAGATAAAGCCAAAGAATTTATCACTTGGCGTTCAATATTACAACGACAAAATAGGATTAACCAGTATCACAAACGTAAAACTTGCTTTTGCGTACAGAATAAAGATCGACCGTAAAAAAACGATCTCATTCGGAGTTCAGCCTGCGTATAAAAGAATTTTTTATGATTACAGTAAATTAAGAACCACTACTCAAGGGGATGAAACCTTTAATACCAATTCTCCGGTTGTGAATAAATTCAATACCAGCGCAGGTATATTTTATTATACTAAAAAAATGTATGTTGGCCTATCATCACCTGAACTCTTTAACATCAGCGGAGGAAGCTGGTATGCAGAGTTCAATCTTGTTGGAGGTTATGTTTACAAGATCAATGATGATGTTACCATTAAACCAAGTTTCCTGGTGAGAGGGGTAAAAAATTCTCCGGTGCAGTTCGATGTGAACTTCACAACCTATTTCAAAGAAATACTGGGTGTTGGAGTGGCTTACAGGAACAAAGATGCAATAGTAGCTTATTTTGATTGTTTACTTGACAGAAGAATAAAAGTTGGTTATGCTTACGATCTATCGATCGGCAAACTTAGAAAATACAATTCAGGCACACATGAGATCATGTTAAACTACTTCTTTGGTAAATTTTCAAACGCGCCTACCCCAAGATTCTTCTAATGACCTTAAAGCATAAAACCTTGTTCTTCTTTTTTTGCTTTATGCTAAAGCTATGTTCTTTCGCGCAGAATAATTTTTATTTTGACTCTACAAACATTCAGTTAAAGCCTCTGAACATAAATACCGAAGAATCTGAATTTGGCCCGTATAAAATTGGCAATACACTTTATTATACTTCATCACAAGAAAGAAAGATCGGCGTTATTAATATGGAAGCCTCTACCCTGCATCAGATGCTGGATCTATATTCAGGAACCCTTTCAGATTCAATTACAGTAAAAAAAGTTAAAGCCTTAACAGATAAGATCAACAATCCTCTTAATCAGGGTTCCTGCTTTTTTGATAGAGAAAGTTCCAAACTTTATTACTCTACCGATATAAAAATACCGGGCTCAGGTGTCAAGGAAAAACACAAACTTGCAATTTACTCTTCGCTACTAAAAAACAATGTTTTTGAAACACCAAAACCGGAGATGGTGCTTGCAGATACTTTTTCGGCATCGCATCCCATGATATACGATCACAAACTTTATTTTTCGGCTAATTTACCTGGAGGAAAAGGTAAAACAGATATTTACATTGCCGAATATAAAGACAGTACCTGGAAGATCTTCACGAATTATACGAGTATCAATACCGAAGAAAACGAATACTTTCCTTTTGCGGTAAGCGAAAATGAGATCTATTACTCAAGTACCCAGACCGGGGGTTATGGCGGCTTAGATATATACAAATGCACCATAGATAGCGGCAATGCGGTGATTCAAAACCTGGGAAGCCCAATCAACACAAAATACGATGACTTCGGAATTTACATTGATTCACTCGAAGAGAACGGATATTTCTCAACTAGCAGAAATGAAAATCAGGATGATATCTTCTTTTTTACAAAGACCTGGCCATCATTTAAAAATTGTGTTGAACAGGTTAAAGAAGACTATTGTTATAACCTAAGTGAAGAAAGCACCTTGAATACAGATTCATTAAAGGGTTATTATTATGAGTGGTTATTTGGAGATGGTACCAAACAAAAAGGATTGGAAGTAAGGCATTGCTTTATTGGTCCGGGAAACTATTTAATAAACCTGAATGTTGTAGATTCTACCACCAAGCAGGTATTCATGACCCAGGCTTCTTTTGATCTCGCTGTGGATTCGATCGTTCAATTAAAAATAAATTCACTGGATACTGTTTTAGTAGACCGTGAATTCAATATTAATACGATCGGAACTTTTTTACCGGATAAAAAAATTACAGGATACTTCTATGAAATAGAAGGTAAACGTATTAGAGGACGATCGATCGAACACACCTTTGAAGAATTGGGAAGTCATGTTGTTAAGCTGGGGATCACTTATACTCAAAAGGGTTCAACAAAAAAACAACTCATGTGTACCACCAAGAACATTGTAGCTGTAAATGCGCAGGTTTGGGCGGGTGTTGAAAAAAGAAAAATTGCAGAAGAAGTTCTCAAATATGGTTCCTCAAAATTCAAATCCGATTCTTCTGCTTTAGCAGCTATCAATTACGACGATGTAAGCATGAATTATACCAAATCCGGACTTAATGGCAAAAAAGTTGCCGATGGAATAAAAACTTACGTTGAAGACAGGAACAAAACAGGAAATGCTCCGGTAGAACTAAGCGGATCAAGCACAGCATTCTCTCTCAAATATAAATACATGAAAGGCGACATTGACACCTTGTTTGATCTGAAAGAAGGAGATGGCGTAACCTTTAAAGTACATTTAGGGAAAAGCAAGAATTTAAAAGATACAACCGCCATCAGCGCTAATGGCATAACCGGTATCAATCAGCAATTGATCAACGGCGAATATCAATACACCTATGGCGACGAGAAAAAGATCAATGCAATTGAAAAATCATATAAAAACGTATTGAATGCCGGAGTAGAAAACCCGGTTGTAATTGCTTACAAAAATGGTCAGATCATAGAAGATCAATCTAAAAACATTAAGGACGCAACTTTTTATGAAGATAAAAGCAAGATCAAACCAAAGGCTGTAACTGCTTCCACTGCTACAACAGAGGCTACCGCTTCCAACAATGCGAAAGAAAATTCATCGAATACAAATGAAAATTCGAATGCAGCAGATAACAATTTAAAAAACAATGCTGCTGATAATTCGCAGGGAAATAAAACAAGCAACGATAACAATGCGGCAAATCCAACAAAAGAAAACAATACAGTTTTAGCATCAAATAATAACTCCGAAAATCAAAACTCCAATTCAAACGAAACTACAAACTCAGAAAAGAACTCTAAGAACACTCCAAAAGAAAAAGTTTCGAAAAATAAGCACTCAAACAAAAAAGAAAATAACAATTCAAATACCTATCACGAAAATTCGAGCGATTCAAACAGCGATGTATCTACTGCAACAAACGAGATAAACGAAGCCATGTCGGGCGACGCAGACTTTATTCCTAAAACAGACATTCAGAAAAAAATAATGCTGTATCTTAAAAAGTACGGTGACATCAGTGCAAAGGATCTTGAATTTAAAGTTCAGGTTGGTGTTTACAGGCATCGCAAAAGGTATCATTTTCCTAAGCTAAGCGGATTAGGTGAAGTTGAAAGCGAATCACTTGAAGACGGATTAACACGCATGACCATTGGAGGTTCTTTTAAAACTCTTAAAGAGGCTTTTGAACTCAATAAAAAAGTATTTAAAAGAGGTCATGAGGATGCTTTCGTATCGGTTTACTACAAAGGCAAACGGATCTACATTGAAAATCTTGAAAAACGCGGCGTGATCAACAAAAAAGGTGAAGCCCTTGCGAGTGACAATGAAACTGTAATTAACGAAAATAATTTAATTGAGAAAACAGAGCGTAAAACCAAAAAAGCACCTAAGGAAAAAGCAGCTGAGAACGATGTTCTTGCTGAATCTGCTCCTGCCAAAGAATACGATACCAAGGATTTTGTGCCAACAACCGTAGTTCAGAGAAAAACTATGGCTTATATCGAAAAATATGGTGATATGGCCGTTGAAGGTGTTGAATATAAGGTTCAAATAGCGCTCTTCAAATACAGAAAAGACTGGGATTTCCCGCGTTTAAACAAGCTTGGACTGGGCGTAATTGAGAAAGCAGGAATTGAGAACGGTATTACCCGCATGACCATTGGAGGATCTTATAAAACCTTAAGAGAAGCCTTTGAACAGAATAAAAAAGTAATAATGGCAGGCCAAACCGACGCTTTTGTGTGCATTTTCTACCATGGAAAGCGTATTTATATGGAAAACCTCGAGAAAAAAGGCGTTTTTACTACCAAATAATGATATAATTTATTAATATAGCATCATTAAAAATGGTACTATAACTATGAAAAAAACGCTCACCCTTACTCTGCTCTTTTTAGCGACAAAATTTTCATTGTTTTCTCAGGTAATGCCTTCAACTGATGAGAACATTCCTTACCTCGTTACTTTCAGTAAACAGGCTGATAAAACCTGGGGAGATGACGATAATATTCAGATCTATTTCTTCACCATTCCAAAAGACATTAAAACACCTTTTTTTATCAGAGTATTTGACCCGGATAATGGCGGCAAATATGATGAAAACCGCGGCGGATTTAATTCTAAAACCAAATATTCTGTTTACGGTGGAAAAGGCGCTCACAGCAATAAAGATGCTCAGGCAATAGACCCTAAAGGAAATTACAACAGCGGTTCTTTATTGTATACCAAAACTTTTGGTGAAGATGCTTCTGTTGATGATAAATGGTTCAACTTCGGTCCTATTAACCCGCTTGAAGGCGAATTTCTACCCGAATTTGATGGTAATGTTTTTAAATTGGTTGTTGAAGGTTTAGATGGTGATGATGGGAATTTATACCGACTAAGTTTATCTACTTCAAAAGATGATAATATTAAAGTAGAAGGCGGAAACATTTTTACTTATGAATATTGCTTAAGAACCGCTGACAATGTAGGATCTGTATCTCACCTCTATCCTTTCATATCTAAAGGAATTACAGCCGTGAACATTCACGTATATGATTATGATGAAGAAGGCAATATTCGAATTATATCGGTTGCAAAAAAAGCAGAAGAAACCACTATTGAAAAAGGAACCAACTGGGAAGCTTCTGAACATAAAATTGTTGCTGATGAAATAAACACTTCGCTTGATGTTCAATTCATAAAGAAAAAACCGGTTAAGAATAACAACATTACCATTTACATTCAGAACCAATATGGCGAGTCGCTTGCCTTCTTCTCCGTACCAATTGGCGGTGTTCCGAAATTCAAATACAAGATCAAAGTCACTAAATAAATCCAAAGGAGCACAATGAAAAAAATAATTTTCCTGTTACTTTGCTTCATTGGTTATTCGGGCTACTCGCAGATCTATTCCTTCAAAAATTATACAGAAGACGATGGTTTGCCACAGTCTTTTGTAAATGAACTGAGTCAGGATAACCGTGGATTCATTTACATTGCAACGGCCAATGGTTTGGCTACCTATGGCGGGAATTCTTTTCAGATATTCAATAAAGAGAGAGGTCTTGCTCACGATTTCATAACCGCCATTTTCCGCGATTCTAAGAATGTTATGTGGCTTGGTCATCAGGAAGGGAAAGTGAGCATGCTTCATAATTCAGGACTGATCGAACAGGTTGTTTACAAAGAAGAGATCGGATCAAAGATCATTCAGATAGCGGAATTATCACCTAACAACTACGTTTTTTTAAAGAATAACACCGGATTCATTTTATACAACTACGCTACCACCGCTTATACAAACATTGAAAATGATAATTTCAATGAGGTGTTAAGCATTGCTGTTGTAAAAGATGAATTATATTTATTAAAGCCCGACGGAATCTACTCGATCAAGATCCAGAACTTATTGAACAAAAAATATGAGACCAATTCTATCATAAAACTTAAAGAAGCTGTATTGATGCGGCTAAATACTGCCAAAGACCTGATAGTAGTTGCCGATAATCAATCCGGTATCTTAACCTTTCAAAACAACGGTAAATTAAATGCTGTTGATACTTTCAAACTAAAAAAGAATGACGGATCGGTTTATAAAAAGCTGATCACCGACCGCTTCGCCAATATTTATGTAGCTACTACCGAAAATGGTGTTTACAAAATAACGCCTGAAACAAAAACCATTTTAAATTTTACTACTAAGAACGGTTTAACATCAAATACCATTGAAAGTATTTTAATTGACCGTGAAGATAATTTATGGATCGGAACATACGGAAGCGGATTACAGCAATTGAATAGTGAGTTGTATTGTTACTACGACATCATTGATAACGAAGGTCACAACCTACCAGTAAACGCTACCGTTAAATTGAATAACCGGATCATAGTGGCAACAAAAAAAGGAATCGGTTATTTTCATGATGATAAGGTTGATTTTGCAACGCACCCTAAACTCGCAAAAAAAAGCATCAATTGTCTGATACGTTATAAGAACAGTTTGATATTATCTTCTTCAGAAGGCGAACTTTTTAAAAGTGATACTTTATTCAAAACGGTAACTCAGATCCCGCTCATAACGCGTAACGCCAAAATTTCAGTTAACTCATTAAGTTCAGACGAAAAGAATATTTATGCCTGTACCACTTCGGGTTTATATGTTATTAACGCCGATAATTTTGAGAGTCAGTTATTAAATACAGAGTCGGGTTTACTTCATAACAACGTTCGTTTCATTTTCATCGATTCTAAAAAACACATGTGGGTTTGCTCTCCGGGTACATTAATTTATTATGTTGATGATCTTAAAACCGTGAGAAAATTTGAGGATGTAGCTGGTCTCGATAAGTTTAACACAACAGTTGTGTGCGAAGACGGAGACAACAACATATGGATCGCTTCCATAGGAGATGGTGTTTTTAAATATAACGGTAAATTCTTTGAGCATTTTACTACTAAGAACGGTTTAAAATCGAATTACTGTTATGAGATAGTTGCAGATTTCAAAAACGGGATCTGGGTGGGCCACACGAATGGCATTTCTTACAAGAATAAGAATAAAAAGAATTTTAACAAGATTGTTGCCGGATCCGATCTATTACAAACACGATTCATTGAGAACTCTTTCTTTTACGATACCGAATCGCATGATATTTTATTTGGAACCTCAAATGGTTTTTCGAGAGTAAATACCAACAAGCAACATTTTAATGAAGTAGAACCTGCGCTCAATATTTTACAGATCACATTGAACGGAACGAAACTATCTTCTACACGCGATACCATTTTAAGCTACAGCTCTTATGATCTGGCCATTGATTTCGTTGGGGTTTGTTTAACTGATCCCTCCAATGTTAAATACAAATACAAACTCGAAGGTTTGCAAGACGAGTGGCAACCGCTAACGCGTGAAACCCGCAAAATACAATTTCCAAAACTAAAGGATGGCGAGTATAAACTTTTACTTTACGCTTCCAACAACGATGACCTTTGGAATTCTAACCCTGTTACTTTTACAATCACCATTAAAAAACCATTCTGGAAAAACTATTGGTTCTACATCATCCTGGTTTTAGTTCTTTCGGTATCTGTTTATAGTTTAATAAAGATCAGAACCAAAAAATTATTAGCCGAACAGAAGAAACTGGAAGAGATCATTGTACAAAAAACCTCTGAGATCGTTGAAGAAAAAGAAAAGATCGAAGTTCTTTTTGGCGAGATCAAGTCAAAGAACAAAGATATTACCGATAGTATCAATTACGCCAAACGCATTCAGGAAGCCCTGTTGCCATTAGACGCATATATTAGAGAAGGTTTTGACGTTTCTTGTTTTTACAGAGCTAAGGATATTGTTAGCGGTGATTTTTACTGGTACAAAAAAACAGACAAGTACACCTTCATTGCTGCAGTTGATTGTACGGGTCACGGTGTACCGGGAGCATTCATGTCGTTCATTGGCTCTACCCTGCTCGATGAGATAGTTACTGCTAACCAGGAATTAAATCCGGTTGAGATATTACATAAACTGGATGCCCAGGTAAATAAAGTTCTTAATCAGCACTCTCGTGAAGGAGAAATTAACATGGACGGAATGGATCTATCTATTGCTAAATTTAATCCTGCTACAAAAATATTGGAATTCAGCGCTGCTGTTAGACCTGTTTTAATTTACAGAGATGGTGAATTACAGAAATTTAAAAGTCCGCCTTACTCTATCGGCGGTGCATTTAAAGACATACAAAAACCTTTCGTACTAAACATCTGGGAAGTGAAGCCGGGAGATAATTTATTCCTATTCTCAGATGGAATAGTTGATCAGCAAGGTGGCGATAGAGGTAAAAAATATTCGAGCATGCGCTTAGCAGGCTTTTTACAGAATATTGCCCCTCTTACAACCAAAGAACAGGATGAAAAGATCAATGAAGAGTTTTACGGTTGGAAAGGTGAGTACGAGCAGGTTGACGACGTCCTTTTAATAAGCGTTAAGTTCTAAACCAGAACCAAAGGCACTTTAATGTTGTGCCTTACACTTTCAATTGTTGTTCCGAGTAAAATATCTTTAATGGTTCTATGACCATGTGTACCCATAACAAGCATGTCGCAATTATTTTTATTTACCAGATAAGGTATAGCTGTTTTTGGATTACCAAATCCTAAAGCCATATCGCAATCAAATCCTTTTTCCTTGATCTGATCTACATAAAGCTTCAGATCCTTATAATCCTGCTCGCGTTCCATATCAAAAGCATCTTCACCATAAACAACAGCATTGGTGCTTTCTAAAACGTGAACCAGTAAATAACGGGCTTCCTTACCCCCAAGCTTTAAAGCCTTTGAGATCGCCTTATTATCGCTTTTACTAAAATCCACTGAAATGGCAATGTTCTTGTAATTTTCTATTTTATCAAACTGTAAAGCCTGCACAACACCATGAAAATCGAAATTTTTATGCTGATGATGCGATGCAAATACAGGTGCAAAGGTAATATACAAAAGCATGATCAGGCAAAAGATACAAAGCGGCACAATGGTGAAGCTTATCATGAGCGGACTCTCAGAAGAAAGGATCCAATCGACCAAAACACTGTAAACCAATTTAATGTTTAATCCGATTATGATCAATGCAGCAAGCCATGACGCCACTTTTTGCCACATCGGAATGGCGAATTCACCCATCTTCTTTTTATCACTCACAAAATGAATTAATGGAATGACGGCGAAACCCAATTGCAAACTTAAAATAACCTGACTTAGTATCAATAATTTTCCTGTGCTGCTTTCACCTAAAATTAAAATAGTTAATAAGGCCGGAATGATGGCGATCAATCGTGTCATTAATCTTCTGATCCATGGAGCCAATCGTAGATTCAGATAGCCTTCCATGATCACCTGCCCTGCCAGAGTGCCCGTTATTGTTGAGCTTTGTCCTGCCGCAATCAAAGCCACTGCAAATAATAAAGGTGCTAAAGTGCTTCCTAACATAGGTTCTAATAAACGATGAGCATCCTGAATTTCGGCTACGTTATTTAATCCGTTCGTAAAAAAAGAAGCGCCTGCAAGAATTAAAATGGCGGCATTTACAAATAAGGCAAGATTTAAAGCAACTGTACTGTCGATCAGATTGAATTTTATTGCCTTTTTTATTTCCGGTTCTGTGCGTTTGAATTTTCGGGTTTGAACAAGAGAACTATGCAGATATAAATTATGCGGCATAACCGTTGCACCAATGATACCAATTGCAATATACAAAGCATCTTCGTTGGCGATTCCGGGAATGATCCCTTTTGCCACTTCCACAAAGTTAGGTTTGGCTATAATCAATTGAATTAAAAATGAAACACCGATCAAAAGAACCAATGAAATAATAAAAGCTTCGAGTTTTCGTATTCCTTTATTTAATAAGAATAACAATACAAAACTATCCAAAACAGTAATGATCACTCCCCACACTAAAGGCACTTGAGGAAATAACAAGTGAATACCAATGGCCATCCCGATCACTTCTGCCAGATCACAAGCCGCGATGGCGATCTCGGCCAGCAGATATAAAAACAAATTCACGAAACGCGGGTAACTTTCTCGGCTTGCCTGCGCCAGATCTTTTCCGGTAACAATTCCTAAACGCGCACTATGACTTTGCAACAACAAAGCAATAATGTTACTCATGATCAATACCCACAATAAACTGTAACCAAACTGACTTCCACCGGCAATGTCTGTGGCCCAGTTGCCCGGATCCATGTAACCAACACTGATCATATAAGCCGGCCCAAGAAAGGCTAACAAACCTCTTATGCCCCGCTTTGATTCGGTGTTTACCGAAGCGTTTACTTCTTCTAAAGATTTACCTTTATTTAAATTCATGATCTTTGCTCCACTAATAAATGTGAAGCGGCTTTGTGACTGATGAAATTACTTTGTTTATTATTGATCTTTATTTTTAAAGACTGATCGTACTCGTTTATTTCCTCTATCTTTAATTGAAAACCAAGGCTAATTCCTAATTGCGTTAAGTACTGCAAATACGAAGTTGAATGATCAGTAACTCCGGTAACAACATAACTTCCTTTCTTAACGCCTGATGATAACAGTATCGATCTCTTATTTGAAAACTTTCCATTGGCATCGGGAATAGGATCTCCGTGCGGATCACTTTTCGGGCGGCCCAAAAAATCATCCAATTTTTCAATAAGTTCATCGCTATGAATGTGTTCAAGTTGTTCGGCAATATCATGAACTTCATCCCATTTAAAATTCAATTTATCCACCAGAAAAACTTCCCACAAACGGTGCTTTCTCACAACAGTGATAGCAGTACGTTTTCCTTTATCTGTTAATTTAACCCCTTGATAAGGTTTGTAAGCTATCAACTTCTTTTCCGACAAACGCTTCAGCATATCAGTAACCGTAGCCGCTTTATTTTTTAAATGCGCCGAAATTTGATTCGTACTTACTTCCACCCAATCATACTGATTTGAAAGTGTATAAATAGCTTTTAAGTAATTTTCTTCGGTAAAGGAAATAACCATGGCGTAAAATTAATATTTTTATTGGTCTAAACAAATTTTTAGACTAGTCTAAATTTAAAGAAAACACTAATATCCGTTTTTAACAGTCACCCAAACTGCGTGAATCTTGATCAAAATTTCGGATAAAAATGGTTCATAAAACACTGTATTTCAATTTTATAAGTGACTTTAGGTGAATTTACTGGTTTTGGTACTCTCTTATTAAATGTTAGATTTGTTACAACTAACCCACACCTATGAAAAAGATATTTGCCTTTGTTTTAACTGCAACTTTAATTTCTAATCTTTCGTTCGCTCAAAAAAAAGAATCAGAAAAAAAACCAATAGAAATAACGGATCCGATGTTAAAGCCGGAAAACTATTCCTCCTTGTCGTTCCGTGGTATTGGCCCTGCTGTTACCTCAGGTCGTATCATTGATCTGGTTGTAAATCCTAAAAATAAATACCAATGGTACATTGCTGCTGCTGCAGGAGGAGTTTGGAAAACTAATAACGCCGGAATTACCTTTGAACCCATTTTTCAAACTCAAAACGTTTATTCGATCGGTTGCTTGGCTATTGATCCAAATAACACTAATGTGATCTGGGTTGGAAGCGGCGAGAACAATAATCAGCGCGCGGTTGGTTATGGCGACGGAATTTATAAAAGTGAAGATGGCGGAAAAAGCTTTAAGAATGTTGGCTTACCAAAATCAGAACACATCGGTAAAATTGCAATCGATCCAAGCAATTCGGATATTGTTTATGTAGCTGCTTACGGACCGTTATGGAATGCCGGTGGAGACAGAGGAATTTACAAAACTACAGATGGTGGAAAAACCTGGAACCGTGTTCTAAATGTTAGCGATAACACAGGCTTTAACGAAGTGCACATTGATCCTAATCATACCAACATCATTTACGCTACAGCTCACCAACGTCGTCGCCACGAATGGACCTACATCAGCGGCGGGCCGGAAAGCGCTATTTACAAAAGTACTGATGCAGGTGCAACCTGGAATAAATTATCAGGTGGTTTGCCAACTACTGAAATGGGAAGAATTGCATTAGCGATCTCGCCGGTAAATACAGATATTGTTTATGCCATTATAGAAGCTACCGAAGGAAAAGGATTTTACAAAAGTACCGACCGTGGTGCCAGCTGGAACAAACAAAGCGACTGGGCCACTGCCGGAAACTATTATCAGGAAATTTTTGCAGATCCAAAGAATGCCGATAAAGTTTATTCGATGGATACCTGGTTGCAAGTTACGAACGACGGCGGGAAAAGTTTTAAAGGTTTGGGAGAAAAAAACAAACACGTAGATAATCACGTTATTTATGTTGATCCGGATAATACCAATCACATGCTTGTTGGTTGCGACGGAGGTTTATATGAAACTTTTGATAATGCAGTAAGCTGGGACTTTAAAGCCAATTTACCAATAACACAGTTTTATCGCGTGGCTGTAGATAACAGCAAACCCTTTTATAATGTTTATGGCGGAACGCAGGATAACAATACATTAGGCGGACCAAGCAGAACAAAAAGTGCGACCGGAATTATTAACGCGGACTGGTATGTAACAACCGGCGGAGATGGGTTTCAATCGCAGGTTGATCCTAATGAACCTAACATTGTGTATTCAGAATCGCAATACGGAGGTTTGGTTCGCTTTGACAAACAATCAGGGGAGCAAGTAGATATTAAACCTCAGGAAAAGCCAGGAGAGCCTGCATACCGTTGGAATTGGGATGCGCCATTGAACATTAGTAATCATGATAACAAACGCATTTATTTTGCTGCCAATAAATTATTCAGAAGTGATGATCGAGGTTTTACATGGAAAGTAATTAGTCCGGATCTAACACGTCAAATTGATCGTAATAAATTACCTGTAATGGGAAAAGTGTGGAGTATGGATGCCGTTGCTAAAAATCAATCTACCTCCATTTATGGAAACATAACTGCCATGTCGGAATCGCCAAAAAATGAAAAGATCATTTATTGCGGAACCGATGATGGATTAATTCAAACAACTACTGACGGTGGAACTACATGGACAAAAAGCTCTGAATTCCCAGGCGCACCGGCCATCTCAGTTGGCGGAGCTACTTTAGGAATGCTGGTGCCGAATATTTTTGCATCGAAGCACGATGAAAATGTAGTGTACGCTGTTTTAAACAATCATCGCAATGGTGATTTTAAACCTTATTTAGTAAAGAGTTCTGATAAAGGGAAAAGTTGGACAAACATAACCGGTAATCTTCCTGAAAAAGGTTCTGCGTATTGCATTAACGAAGATCACAAGAATAAAGACCTGTTATTTTGCGGTACAGAATTTGGTTTCTATTTTAGCAATGATGGCGGAAAGAACTGGATTGAAATTACCGCAGGATTACCAACTGCTTGTAACGTAAAAGACATTGTGATTCAGAAACGCGAGAACGATGTGGTGATCGCTACATTCAATACAGGATTTTATATTCTAGATAATTACAGTTTGTTGCGCGATATCAAAAAAGAAGACCTTGATAAAAAAGCAACGATCTTCCCTATAAAAGATGGCTTGGTATTTATTGAATCAACACCTTATGGTCATAAAGGAAAATCATTTCAGGGTGCATCGCTTTTTACCGCGCCAAATCCACCGATTGGAGCTACCATTACTTATTACTTGAAAGATTCTTATAAAACTTTAAAAGACAAACGTAAGGAAGCAGAAAAAGATAAAATAAAAGCTAATAAAGATGTATTTTATCCAAGTAAAGACACCATGCGTTTGGAAGAACAGGAAGAAGCGGTTTATACTTTGCTGGTGATCACGGATGCACAAGGAAATGAAGTTCGAAAATTGAAAGAAGGCGCAACAAAAGGAATGAATAAAGTTACCTGGGATGGCAGAATGGAAGTTACAGGGCCGGTTAGTTTTTATACGCCTAACCCTGATAACCCTTATGAAGATGCAGATCAGGGACCGGTTTGTATTCCCGGAAAATATTTTGTTCAATTAGTAAAAGTAGAAAATGGAAAAGCTGAGCCATTAAGCGATAAAGTTGGCTTTAATATTGTAACACTTGATAATTCTACATTACCTGTGGCCGATAAGATTCAACAAGCTGAATTCAATAAAATACTTGGCGAATTCAGACGCGTTTTAAAAGGCAGCAGCGATTATGTTGGACAGATGAGCGAGCATCTTAAATATTTAAAAGCAGGTTTACAAAAAGGACCAAGCAACAGTTTAAGTTTACTTAGCGAATTGAATGACATTGAAAAACAAATTCAAAACATAAACCTTGCTTTAAATGGTGATGGAAGTGTTGCAAAACATGAGTTTGAAACCTTATCGGGAATTGTAGGTTCGCTGGAAAACATTGTTGGTGGCAGCTGGGGACATAGTTTAGGAACCACTAATACCAATAAAGAAAAACTTACTGAGATAAAGGACAAATTCAAACCTGTATACGCACAGATCGTTGATGCCGATAAAAAACTGGAAGCATTGGAAAATAAAGCTGAAAATATGAAGCTTCCTTCTACTCCGGGCCGATTACCAAAATGGGATCAGTGAAGCAGAGACTAGCGTCACGCTTCATTGTAAAAAAGAAAATATGGAAAGTTTAAGTCCGAATATATTTGTACATGATATCAATAAAACCATTGCTTTTTATAAGGAATTAGGTTTTAAAGTTACGATGAGCGTACCGGAGCAACCTGAATACGTTTGGGTAATGATGACAAACGACAAAGTGACGATAATGTTTCAAACCTTTGAGAGCTTGGGTAAGGATTTAACTGAAATTAGCAGAACCGATACAAGTGGCCCCATGTTGTTTTACATCAATGTAAAAGATATTCAAGGGTTCTTCAAAAAAATAGAAAATAAAGCATTAGTTTTAAAAGGCCTCGAAAAAACTTTTTATGGTGCAACCGAATTTACCATAAAAGATTGTAACGGATTAATACTAACCTTTGCTGAACACGAAAACAATGCTTAAAAAAGCTATTCTTTGCTTGTTGCTATCTGTATCTTATTTAGCTAACGCGCAAATCAAAGCCGCTGACCTTGTAGGCAATTATATGGTGCCTGCAAAAGACGGCGCCATCCAGATTTATGAGAGTAAAGGAAAATATCATGGGAAACTGGTCGTTATAAAAGATCCGAATAAACTGGACATCAATAATCCTGATAAAACAAAACAGACTAATAAAATTCTTGGCATGAACATCATGAACAATTTTACGTTTGATGGTGATGATTGCTGGAAAGACGGTACCATTTACGACCCCAAAAACGGTAAAACCTACGACTGCAAAATTACCAAAGAAGCAAACGGCGATATAAACGTGAGAGGCTTTATCGGAATTTCTTTACTGGGCCGCACCGAAACCTGGACCAAACTAAAGGAGAGTAAAAATTAATTAGGATCAACATCCACCTGAATCCTAAACTGCCCGGTTTTGTGGCGTAAAAACAAATTATTTATTTCGGTATTTAATACCTGACGTATTTGAACGGCAGAAAAAGATTTATCTATTTTCAACACCATTCGTTTGGCAAACTGATTCTTTATTTTTGAAACTAAAGGAAATTCAGGGCCCAACAGATTTTTTTGAAACATAGGTTTTAAAACCTGAGCAAACTCTTCACTAATGTTATTTACAATATTAATGTCTTTTGAAACCACTCTCAATTCAATTAATCGCGAAAAAGGCGGATAGTGATATTGCTCCCGCTCAATTAACTGATTGGTAAAAAACGCTTTTATGTTTTTTTGCATGAACTGCTGCAACAAGGGGTGATTGGGCTGCGAAGTTTGAATAAACACCTTACCTTGTTTATCCTTACGCCCTGCCCTGCCACTAACCTGCGTTATTAACTGATAGGCTTTTTCGTGCGAACGAAAATCCGGAAAATTCAACAAAGTATCAGCATTTAAAATTCCCACTACACTCACATGATCAAAATCTAATCCTTTAGTCACCATTTGTGTACCGATTAAAATATCGATTTGCTGTTCTTCAAAATCATCGATAATTTGTTTGTAGGCGAATTTACTTCTGGTAGTATCCAAATCCATTCGCGCAATTTTTGCTTTTGGAAATAAGATCTCTATTTCCTCCTCCGCTTTTTCGGTACCCATGCCTTTATAGCGAAGGTCATTGTGTCCGCATGCATTACAGGCACTTGGCGGAGAAATACTGTAACCACAATAATGACATTGCAATTTATTAGATTGCTTATGATAAATTAACGACACGTCGCACTGCACACAATGTGGTATCCAGCCGCAGCTGTGGCATTCCGTATAGGGTGCAAAACCACGGCGGTTCTGAAATAAAATAACCTGCTCTTTATTTTTTAAAGCTTTTTCAATGGCTTCAAACAAAGGAGGTGTTACAATTGATTTCTTTTGATGAGTGAACTCAAAATATTTAATATCGCAAATAACGGTTTCATTCTGAAAACTCTCATTGTATTTTTTGTTGAGTTCAACCAGCCCGAATTTATTTTTTAAAGCATTCTGATAAGATTCTAAAGATGGTGTTGCCGACCCTAACAATACTTTTGCTTTATGCAAAGTGGCAAGGTAAATGGCCGCATCGCGTGCGTGGTAACGTGGTGGCGGATCGTGCTGTTTAAATGAATTATCGTGCTCTTCATCGATGATAATTAAACCCAGGTTTTTATAAGGCAAAAACAAAGCCGAACGCGCCCCTAAAATGATCTGATAATGTTTTTTATTTTCGCCGAAATCATCTTTTAAATTTGAATTCTGATGCAATACATTGTTCCATATCTCTACTCTTTCGTTTTCGCTGAATTTTGAATGGTAAACCCCTACCCGCTCACCAAAATAAGCACGCATGCGGGTGATGAGCTGTGTAGTTAAGGCAATTTCAGGCAACAGATATAATACCTGCTTGCCTTGTTCAATGGTTTCTTTAATTAAACGGGCATAAACTTCGGTTTTACCGCTTCCGGTTACACCATGCAATAAAGTAACGTCATGTTTTTTAAAAGCTGTTTTAATTTCAGCTAAAGTAGTTTCCTGAACAGAATTCAATTCTTTTTTAGTGGTCTCAGTATTTTCAAATAACAAACGCCCTATTTCAAATTCTTTTTCGATCAGTACATTTTTCTTAACCAAAGCATTAACCGGCGACGCATCAAATTTAGTGGTCAGTTCCGACTTACGGATCCATTTCAACTCTTTATTCTCAGCAGTTTTTGAAAGGTGAAGAAAATACAACATAGCTTCAGCCTGTTTGAATGCTTTTTTCTCGAGGCCATCTAAAAGTTCTTTCAATTTTGCTTCGTTATTGTAATCGCTGTGCAATTGCAAAAAGGAAACCATTTTCGGTTTGTATTTATCTTTTATTTCTTCGTAAACCGAAATGGCATTCTTTTTAATTAAACCATTAATTATTGGATGAACGGTCTTTATTTTCAATAAAGCCACAACATCTTCAAAACTCATGGTATCGCTTAGATGCAGAGCATCAATGATCTGATGTTCCTTATCATTAAAAAATCCGTGTTCACTTTCTTCAAAATTAAATTCAGAATTCAATTGAATGTTAGAGACACTGCTCAACTTTAAAGCCGAGGGCAAAGCAGCGTTCATGACTTCACCCGGACCGCACATATAGTAAAACGCAATCCAATCCCACAGCTTTAACTGATTTTCGATAACCACAGGTGATTCATCAATTACAGAGTCAATGTATTTTGCAGTATAATCCGGTGGCGAATTCTGATGAATGGCCGCAATTATTCCTGAATAAAATTTTGCTTTTCCAAATTGAACTAAAGCTCGTCTGCCAACTTCAACGGTATCGTTTAGCTCAATAGGAACTCTATACGTGTACTTTTTAGGAACCGCCAAAGGCACAATTATATCTACAAATAAAGTAAGGCGTTCCAATTTCTATTTTTCTAATATTAAAATTAATCGGTCGGAAGTTTTACTATTGAATTCATTCAAGTTGTAATCCCCAAAAATTCCAACAATATTAAATCCTGCATTTTTAGCTAAGTTTTCAAAATCAGCTTTCGTGATCACAGAAACTTTTTCTTCAAAAAAATAATTGTGTCCTTGATCTGTAAATTCAATCCGCTTAACGATCTGTTTTAACACCGCCTTTTTAGAGATCTTGAATTCAATTCCATCCATTACTTTTTTCTCCGAATCTACCATGCAGCCCAATACCTTATCGGCATTAAAAAAATCGATCACAAATAAACCTTTTGGTTTCAACGCAGCATGAATATTCTTAAAGACCTTAGCATTATCCTTATAATTCTCGAAGTAACCAATGCTGGTAAACAAATTAAAAACATGGGTAAAATAATTCGTACGGAAAGGTGTACGCATATCGTGTACATAAAAATCGAGATGTTCATTTGAATTTTGAGAGGCAGATGTAATACTATTAACAGAAAGATCTGTTCCTACTACCTTAAATCCTTTTTTGTTAAGATAAAGGGAGTGTCGTCCCATTCCGCAGGCCAAATCCCATACAACATCGTTTGCGTTCAGTTTTAAATGCTCACTGAGTTTATCAATAAACATAGCAGCCTCTGAATGGTCACGGTTTTTATATAGTATGTGGTAATACGGAGAATTAAACCAATCTTTAAACCATTCTGCTTCCTGCATACCCAAATTTACGAAGAAAGTAATAGATTAATGCTACTGTGAATAAACAAAAACACCCTCTTTTTGGGAGGGTGTTTTAAACTATTTATTTATAAACCTTTACTTAGAAGTAACTTTTACGAACTGATACTTCTCAAAGATCAATCTTCTTTCAACGTGGTCGTTATGCCAACCCGGACCGTTAACACTTGATTGCTTGCTGAATTTAAGTTTTGAAACATCGCCGCCTTTAGCCGCAACCGCTTCATTGATCTTATCCTGCATGATCTGAGCGCGTGATTTTGCTAATTCCTTATTGTCTTTAAATATGATCATTGTAGGTACTTTAGAAGCACTTGCCACGATAGAAACACTCACATTTCTCTTCTTACTCAATTCAACCAAGCGATCGATAAAATTGATCCATGCTTCTGCCGCATCATCGTTTTTATTTTTATTGTAAGAGAAGTAGTATTCGTATTTGGTAGGCGGTAATTTCTCAATTACAGGGGCTGCCTGAACATACAAGGTTTTGTTATACGTTTTATTAGCTTTTGTGTTCGCGGTAGTGAAATATGTTTTATCAGAAGAAATATCGTTCATCGAAGCCGACAGATCATAATTTACATCCGATTCAAGACTCATACCTTTAACCTGACCTTTATCGTCTGTTTTAACTTCAACCTTGCTGCCATTATTACCAACCAAAATAACATTAGCGTTAGCAAGTGGTTTATGCGTTTTTGAACTGCTGTAAACAGAAACATTCAACGATAAAGCATAAGCACTTGTTTTTGCTTTTTCCTCTACGTAAAGAACCTCATTAAATGTTTTTGAACCTTTAATGCCTTTAGTATTGAAACTATTTGTCGTCGATTTTTTACCGTTAAACTCTGCGAAAAGCGTATAAGCATCATCTAATGCAAGCATGGTTCCTTCTTTTCTTCCTTTATCATCAACATCTATTGTTGTAACAGCACCGGCTTTATCTGTTAAAGTAACTTTAGCATTTGCTACCGGCTTTTTATCCTTAGCATTATTTAAAACAATAACATTCAAAAGAATGCCTTTGTTCTTGATAGTAACCTTACCTGCAATTTTTACCGGCTCTAAATTGATCTCTTTTTTGATCTCCTGATAATTCAATTCATTGCTTACAAAAACATCTTCATTATAGAACTCCTGGCCGTTTGCCTGATAAGAGAAGTTATACTCTTTACCCGGAGGTAAAATGGTACTGAACGTTCCGTTAACGATCTTAGGACGGTAGCTACCAATAATGTCACCCGAAACTTTATCCTTTACAACGATAACGATATCCTCAGGCAACTGTTCGCCATCTGCAGGAATGATCTGACCTTTAAATAAAGCCAAAGCTTTTTCTTTTGCTTCAGGTATGGTAACCATGTAAATATCTTTTTCTCCTAAACCAAATTCTCTTGCAGATGATAGGTAAGATCTTTTTCCGTCGGGAGATGTTACATAAAACACATCGTCATCGGGAGTGTTGATCGGATGCCCCATGTTGAAGGGCTCAGAAAATTTATTGTCTTCGTCAATAATAGAGAACATAATATCAAATCCACCCATTGAACGATGTCCTTTTGATGCAAAGAAAAATGTTTTTCCATCCGGATGAATGAATGCACCTTCTTCATCATATGGAGTATTAACAGTTGGACCGATGTTCAAAGATTTACTCCATTTACCGTTCGGTAATTTAACACTGCGGTAAATATCACGACCACCTTGTCCACCCGGACGATCAGAAACGAAATAAAGAATGGTTCCGTCTGCATTTAAACAGGCGTGTGATTCCCAGCTCTTGGTGTTGATGTCGGAACCAAATGATTCTAACGGACCCCAAGTCTTTCCATCCCACTGGGTGAAATAAATATTTCCGTTTCCACCATCATCTTTAAATACAATTAATGTTTGTCCGTCGGGTGATAAATTTATGGAAGCTTCATGACCTGTAGTATTTACGTTATTACCAATTGAAACCGGTTTGCTCCATCTTCCTTCGTTATCGCGATAAGAAACCACAATATCCTCGAAAAATTGTCCGTCCGGAGTTTTTTCCTGCCCCGTGCTATTTGGACGACGTGTTGTAAAGATCATTGTACGTTCATCAGCAGAAAGTACAGGACTGTAATCTGGGTATTCGCTGTTAATGCTATCTCCCATTGAACTTATCAATACCGGAAGCGGCATGGCAACCTGTTCTTTTGCATACTCACTTTGTTTTTTGTAATAAATAAGGTCTTTTGTCCATTCTTTATCTGTAGCAACCAGCGGCGCGAATTTATTGTAGTTAGCTATTGCTTCATCAAAATGATAATTGATCTGCAAGGCCTGAGCGTAATAAAAATAAGCTAATGGTGGCGCGTTCTTTTCTGTAGCATCGTCAATTCTGTATTTACTGTCAACATGAGCAACGGCTTTGGTTAAAAAGCGCTCTGCCTTGTTTTTTTGAGTCGGTGATTTTAAATAGCATACTCCTACATTGTAATTGATGTTAGCTGAAGAGGAATCCAATTCGTAAGCTTTTAAGAAATTTACAAGAGCTACATCATAGTTTTCTTCAAGAAACAAATATGAACCTTCTTTAAAATAATCTTTGTATGAGCCAGTGGTTAGCTGAGCCTTCATGCCAAATACAATTAAAGATAAAGCGAGAAGTAAAGTTTTCTTCATTTTAGGTTAATTTTACAAATATCAAATATAGTTAAATTCAGGTAAAAATTCCTCTTTTACCTAAGCAAAAATACTCTAATACCAAGCCAAAAACCCCATGTCTCCATAGGGTTTTCAACTATTGATTGCTGATAAAGCTTAAATGGTTCTGTTAATGTCCCAAGCCTCGAGATAATCACCTACTTTTCTTAAGAAGCTTCCACCAAGAGATCCGTCTACAACACGGTGGTCATAAGACAAAGAAAGGAACATGAAATGACGAATGGCGATCATGTCACCTTGAGGGGTTTCAATAACAGCAGGCTTCTTTTTGATGGATCCTACTGCTAAAATAGCAACCTGAGGCTGTAAAATAATTGGGGTGCCCATTAAGTTACCAAAACCTCCAACGTTGGTCAAGGTAAATGTTCCGCCTTGAATTTCATCGGGAGATAGTTTGTTTGCGCGGGCACGGTTAGCGAGGTCGTTAACGGCTTTTGTAATGCCGATAAGGTTTTTCTCGTCAGCATTTTTTATTACAGGCACAATTAAATTACCTGTAGGTAAAGCTGCTGCCATGCCAATATTGATGTTTTTACGCTTAATTATTTTTGTTCCGCTTTGATCAACAGAAACGTTGATCATCGGGAAATCTTTAATAGCTTTTGCAACCGTTTCAATGAACAAAGGAGTAAAGGTTAATTTTTCGCCTTCACGTTTTTCAAAATCCTTTTTCACTTTATCTCTCCAAAGAACAAGATTGGTAACATCTGCTTCCACAAAAGAAGTAACGTGCGGAGAAACATGTTTACTCATTACCATGTTATCGGCAATGATCTTACGCATGCGATCCATTTCAATGATCTCATCACCGGCTCCAACAGATACCGCCGGCCCTTTGATTACCTGTGTTTCCTTAACCGGTTGAACGGTTTCGGTAGTGGTGGTTTGCTGAACAGTTGTAGTTGTTGCAGCTCCTTTATTTTTGTTTGGAAGATACGCAAGGATATCGGATTTAGTAACTCTTCCGTCCTGACCGCTGCCTTTAATATTTTCTAGTTCGCTTAAACTGATCCCTTCTTCTTTGGCAATGTTTTTTACCAGAGGAGAATAGAATTTAGAGGATTTACTGAAATCAACTTCTGTTTTTGTTGCAGTGGCCACTTTAGTAACTTCGGCTATAACAGCTGCTGCTGTTTGTTTTACTTCAGTTGTATTTGTTTTTGGAGTTTCGCTAACACTTGCACCGGCATCAGAAGATATCAGGGCAATAACAGCTCCCACCTGAACCACATCATTTTCTTTGAATAATTTTTTTACAAGTGTTCCTGCAAATGGCGAAGGTATTTCGCTATCCACTTTATCGGTTGCAATTTCCAGTACGGTTTCATCAACCTTTATGCTGTCGCCTTCGTTCTTGCTCCATTTAATAATGGTTGCTTCTGCAACACTTTCGCCCATTTTAGGCATAACCAATTCAAACTGTGCCATTTTCTTGTTTAATCTAAGAAAAACAAAAATAACGGATATATACTGTTAACACAAATTTTTAATTATAAATAACCTTAGTTATTTCTTATTGAATATAAGGTTTTTGGGCGTGCCTTCCGGCCGGGCTTTCGCTGCTACTCCTCGCCCTAAGGGGCTGCGGGGTATTCGCTACAATCCCTCACGCTTCTGCTACCTAATTTGCCATATTGGCTAAAATTAAGTACTTTTAAATATCGTGATAAGACTTAAAGTAAATACTTGTCTTTTCCTGTCTCTTTTATTTTTTAACACCTGTAAAAAGGTAAGTGAAGGAAATGTTTATGTCGGAACCTGGTACGGTAATGGTAACGGTTGCATCGATGTAATCGAGATCAAAGCAAATAGCTATGCAACCTATAGCGTACAAGGTAATTCAAGTGATTGTCATGGTGGTCCGAGATTTGAAGGTGATTTTAAGGTTGGTCCATGGCACTTTTATATTGAAAAGAAAAAGTTTACAATTGTTTCTAAACCCAAATCAATCGAAGAGTTTGTTTGTGACTTGTCTGGTTATGGTGGTAATCATGTTACTTTTGCAACCAATACAGTAATGGAAATAAAAAAACCACGCTTTTACGAACATGGTTACACTGTAAAAATGTATAAAAAGAAGTGAGGTTAAATCTTAACTCCAATGATCAATACATCATCCACCTGCTCTAATGTTCCGCGCCAGCTTTCAATGGTAGAATCCAGCTTTTGTCTTTGCTGATCGGCAGGAAGTTTACTCATCTCCAATAATAAATTCCTGAAGTTACCTGCCATGAATTTCTTACCTCTTGGTCCGCCAAACTGATCGGCATAACCGTCGGAGAAAATATAGATCATGTCGCCTTTTTGCAGTTGAATTTTATTGTTGGTGAACTTTTGTTTTTCGCCAACAAATGCACCAACAGGAAACTTATCTGCTTTATGTTGCAGCAGCTGTCCATCGCGAATGATGTATAAAGGATTATATGCCGCTGCAAACTGAAGCTCTAATGTTTTATAATTAAGCGCGCAAAGGGTCATGTCCATGCCATCCTTTGTTTGCTTTTCGGTAACTCCAACGTGTAATGTAGAAACAACACCTTCGTTGAGTTTATCCATGATATGAGAAGGAAGTTCAAGATCTGTATTGTTAACTGTATCCTTTAATAAATTGGATCCTACAATACTCATGAAGGCGCCGGGAACCCCGTGACCTGTACAATCTACAGCTGCAAAATAAACCTGATCACCTTTTTTATCGAGCCAGTAAAAATCACCGCTTACAATATCTTTTGGTTTAAACAACACGAATGAATTCGGTAATAACTGATCGAACAATGGTTTCGGCGGTAAGATCGCTTCTTGAATACGTTTCGCGTAGTGAATACTATCTGTTACCTGTTTAAATAATATCTGAAGTTCTCCGGTTTTAATTTCAATTTCTTCTTTCTGTCTTACTACCTCTTCCGTTCTTTCAATTACCTTTTTTTCGAGTACACGTTCGTTCTCAGCTAAACCATCTCTCATTCGAAGCAATGCATGACCTAAAGTATCATCATCACTTAAAGGTTTAAAGTAGGCTTCGAAATTTCCGGTTCCGGTTTGTTTTGCAAACTCGGTAGTACTCTCCATCGATTCAATGAGGTTATTCAGAGCGGTTCCCATCTCACCAACTTCATCGTTTCTATAATCGATGCGTTCTTTTGGTAAAATACCCAGGCCCATTGACAATAGCATTTTCTTAAGTAACTGAACCGGTTTTACAATGGAACGCGCCGTGAAGAACGCCACCAATAAACCTCCGATAACAAGAGTAATGCTTAATAACTCCACAAAGCGCTGTAAGAAATCGAGCGACTTGAACATGCTCTTCTTTACCTCTTCGGCAGCCAGTTTTTTATTTCGTATTAATTCATCTAGATTAGAATAAATTATTTTGAGATCATCTTCTGCATTGTCTAAAGCATCTTTTGCCAAAAAATAAATGGAAACATCTTCATAAGAATCGAGTGAATTCAATGGGATCATGATATCCTGCTGATAGGTAAAGAACAGGGCATCTGTTTTACTCATAATGGTGTTGAACACTCTGAACTCTTCTTTTGTCCAGCTTTTGGCCAGCTCACGAAGTTCAGTTCTTCTCTCGGGATAATCGGACGTAATTAACTTATTTAATTCGTCGCGCCCGCCATCGTTTACGTTCTTACTGTAATACCATTTAGAGATAAGGGTTTGTGAACGCTGTAATAAAAAGTTGAACTCCTTTAAGGCTGCAACACTCGGTGCCACCTGATCTACCACGGTAGTGGTTTTTTTCTTACTGTCGCTTACAATGGAAAGAGTAAGTACAAATGCAATTATAGTGAGTACAATTAAAGTCCCGAAACCCGTCCCAATTCTCCGCCCAATTGTAAATCTGAAATTCATTACTTTTTAATATACCTATTTTGCTTTTTTAGCTTCTTCCAGCTTTTTATTAAATTCTATCGATTTTTCTGAATCGTTCAAGGCCTGATAAATTTGTCTCAAACTTTCTAAAGCCTTTAAGTTTTTAGGATCGAGTTGGTATACTTTATTCATGAAGGGAAGGGACTGTTTGAATAACTTCGCTGAGTTATCCTGAATGATCTCCAGTTTATCAAGCGGTGTATCCAGATCCATCTGATTGATCAGATTAACCCCCTGATTATAATAAATGATACCCAAATTAATATTGGCGCTGATGTTCTTAGGATCAAGTTCAATTACTTTCATTAAAGCTACTTTTCCGATCTCACCAAACTGAGATTTTGTATTATCGTTATTGAATTTATCAGAGAACTGAGAACCTACTGCCGAATAATACTCAATGTCTTTTTGCTTGAAATCAAATGTAGAATCTACTTTTGAATACAATTCTTTATATTTTTTAAATGCGGTCTGACTTCTTTCAAAGTTCGAAGAATCCTGAAGTAAGGTTTTAACAATTGAATAATACCCTTGAGCATAGTTTTTAACCAAAACATCAATGTTCTTGCGAATTTCAGCATCCGGTTTCAAACTCTGCGCGATCATTAACGACTTAACAGAAGAATCTCTTAACGCTGAATTCAGTTTAAGTTTATCTGTTTTTTTATAAATATCGTAGTAAATATAACCTCTGAGTGCCCAAGCCATTGGATCTTTCTTGGTTTCAGCATGGCGAACAACAGAATCAATTACAGGTTTGGCAGCTTCAGGATTTTTTGCAGCATACAATTCCTGTGCTCTGTTAAACTTATCGTTTTGCGCATACAAGGAAGTGCTTAGTGCTGAAACCAGACTAAGAACCACAATTAAATATGTATTGCGCATCTTCATTTTTTAATCTACTGCAATTGCTAAACTTTTAAAATCCTCACTAGTTTTTAAACCGGCTTTAACCGCACTGTTTTTACTGTATTCGAATTTCTGCTTATTATCTATAACCACAAAATTTATTGCAGAGCCGGTTTTAGCTGCTCCTTCTTTTTCAGAAATAATTAATGTGCCTTTTCCTTTTAATTTAGTGATGGCATCCGGTAAAGCCTTTGAAGCATCAGGAAGTAAGAACAACATATGTGGGGGTTTTGAACCATCGAAAATGGGTGTATTTATTAACTCAATCTTCTGGTTTCCAACTTGTTTCTTGATAGCTACTTCGTTCAATTCTTTGATCAGATTGGCATTGGTACCTACTACCTGAATCTGAAAATTGCCGGATTTTTTGGCATCGGGCCACTCAAAATAACGTGTAAAGTTGTATAAAAATACTGCCTTTATTTTGGCGTTTGTATCAACGTTGTCGCGGAAGCTAAAGCCGGAGGCAATAACCACAAACACAATCACATATTTAAACAAACGTTTCAATTTATATACGGTAAAATCGAGACAATAAATCGCTCAATTTTAATCAACAAATATAGTATTTGCAATCTGCTTAAGCAATTTAATATTTGTTAAGTGAAAAACCTGTTAATTTCTTTTTAAAATGCCTAATTTAGTGCAAAATGCTGCATAAAAGCGAATATAATTCGTATACCGATAATGAGCTGATAACCCGTTATTGCGAGAGCAACGACTCGGTATTTCTTGGCATTATCTTCAAGCGCTATTCGCATCTGGTACTGGGTTTGTGCATAAAATACCTTAAAAACGAGGATGATGCTCAGGATGTAGTGATGCAGATCTTCGAGAAGCTCAGTTCCGACCTCAAAAAGCATAAGATCGAATTCTTTAAAAGCTGGCTCTATACATACTCGAAGAACATGTGCCTGATGGAGCTCCGTAAAAAGCAGTCGCAACTTAAGAAAGACATTGAACTTCAGGACAATAACATCTTATTTATGGATTCCGGGGATTCTTCTCATCATAATAATGCGGAAGAAAAGGAGAAAACCATTTTAAAGCTGGAAACGGCCTTAAATACGATCAATAAAGAACAGAAATTATGTATTGAATTGTTTTATTATAAGAACAAATCGTACAACGAAATAATAGAAATAACAGGCTTTTCGGCTAATGAAGTAAAAAGTCACATACAAAACGGTAAACGAAATTTGAAGTTAAAATTAGGTGAATCATTAAATGACAAAGAAAATTAATAATCATAATATCGATGGCGATGAATTGTTGAACCGTGTGAAAACGGGAAACAGCGAGGGGCTCGATGACTTTGAAAAAGAAGCCTTCGAGGGCTTTGCCGCTTTGGATAATAATGAACTGGCCACAAAATTAAATGCTGAGCTCAATAAAAAAATTGAGGAAAAGTACATGAATAAAACCGGTGAAAAACCGAAGTTCATGTATTATGCAATGGCTGCAGGCCTTGTATTGGTAGTAGGTTTGAGTGTTTTATTTTTTAATGACTTCACAAAAAAAGAAGAAAGTTTAGCTTACAAACCCGAAACAAGTCAGGAAATTCAGAATTCAACGAATGCTGATCTGGAAAAAGAAGTTGCCATAGGCAGCGGCGTTTCAAGTTCCGAAACTGTTGAAGCAGAACCCAAGAAAGAAAATTCAATGCCTCCTGCTCCTCCTGCCGAAAAAGCAGTGGCAGATAAATTAAGCAACGATGATCGTAAACCCGCAAAGGATGCGGATGCCAGTTCTCAAAACGAACCAACACCAAGAATGATCACAAAGGGGCCGCTTACAAAAACAGCTGCACCAATTGTTGCCGAAGAACAAAAACAAGATGCTGAAGGTATTGCGAGTGGCGGTAAAGGACTTGGCGGCGGATTAATGGATGGCGAAAATAAAAAGACAGAGCGCAAAGAAAGAGACGATCAGCCCGATCTTGGTAAAGATGCAAAGCTTGCTGAAGTAAGCAGTAAATCAGACTATAAAAATCAAAGCGAAGAAAAAACAAAGGCTAAAAAAGCTTCGTCAAAAACCAGAGAAGATGATAATCGCAATAGTGCTGCACAATCTGCAGCTCCTGCAGGTGTTGCTAATACTGAAATTGCTAAGAACAATAAACCCGAAAGAGCAAAAGAAGCTCCTGCCGAAAAAGTAAGCATGGATGAACTGGAAGCAAAGCACGAAGAAGGAAATGCTCCTAAAACCACCGCTACTTCAGGTGTTGCAGCCGGAGATGCGAGTGCCGTTTCTTTACGCAGAAGCAGTTTCTTTAAAACCGCTAAGTTCAATAATCACATCGACTATATAAAAACAGAGATCGATAAGAACGAAAAACTAAAAACAAGTCTTATCGCATACAACAAAGCATTTCGAATTGACCTAACGGTGAACGAAAAAGGGAAAGTGACTGATGTGAAAGCAGACCTGACAGAAAGTAAATGTGCAGATTCCAAAAAAGAGATCGAGAAGATCATTCTTAACATGCCAAATTGGGAGCCTGCGCAATCGAGCAATGGCGTGTTGGTTAAGCAGACATTCTATTTTAATTACAAATACTAAGTTTAAAGTTTAAGGTTAGAAAGTTTAAAGTTAGGGTTCCTCGGTGAAACTCTGTGTACTTTGTGTCTCTGTGGTTAAATTTTTATTTCACGCAGTCACGACGCGTCGTGATCGCAGAGGTTCCCGCAGATTTTTCGCAGATCAAGTTCTACGAACTACGAACTCTAAAACCGAACTATTTATATATCTCTTTCTTAGCTGCCAGCAAAGTATTCTTTAACAACGACGCAATTGTCATTGGCCCTACACCACCCGGAACGGGAGTTATGTAAGAACATTTAGGGGCTACTTCATCGTATTTTACATCACCAACCAATTTATATCCTTTGGCATTTGATGCATCGTCAACGCGATTAATACCAACATCAATAATTACCGTGCCTTGTTTTACCATATCGGCTGTAACAAAATCGGGTTTACCAATAGCGGCAATAATAATATCTGCATTCAAACAATGTGCTTTAAGATCTTTGGTACGGCTATGACACAGCGTTACCGTGCAATTAGCGAACTTAGAATTCTTGGCCATTAATATGCTCATGGGGCTTCCAACAATATGACTTCTTCCGATCACCACACAATTTTTTCCGGAAGTTTCAATGTTATAACGCTCCAGTAAAAGTGTAATGCCATAAGGTGTAGCGCTGACGTATGTTGGAAGATCTAACACCAAGCGACCAACGTTTATGGGATGAAAACCATCTACATCTTTACTTGGTTTAACGGCTTCAATTATTTTGTGTTCGTTAATGTGTTTTGGCAATGGCAACTGAACAATGTAACCGTCAATATCTTTATCGTTATTTAATTCTTCGAGTTTATTCAATAATTCCTGTTCAGAAATTGTTGCCGGAAATTTTACGAGAGTAGATTTAAATCCAACTTTTTCGCAAGTCTTAACTTTAGAACCCACATAAGCTTGTGAAGCCGGGTCCTCTCCCACCAATACTGCCGCCAGATGCGGAACCTTGCCGCCTTTAGCCGTGAACTGTTTTACTTCTTCAGCAATTTCCTGCTGAAGCTCTAATGATATTTTTTTTCCGTCTATCAGTTGCATATTAGTATTCTTTTATTTTGTAATAAGTAGTAGTTCTGCATGTTTCGTATTTTTCCGCCTGAGATTCCAAAACCATTTTTGCGAGAACTTTATATTTCTTAAGTCTAATTTCAATAGTGTCATTACCGCTAGGTATTTCAGGTTTAGCTACAAACTTGAAGGCTGTTACCCCAATATATAAATGCGTATGATTGTACCTAACTCTTCCAAATCGCAAAACATTGCATCCTTTGGGAGTTTCATAATTATACAATTTACCGGTGTTATTTCTATTAATTTCCATCATCAAACCACATCCGCAATCATAATAACTTCCAGCCCATTCACCAATCATATCTACCGGGTATTTGGAAATTCTTTTACAGGTTGAATTAGCAAAACAAAAAACAAATAGAATCAATAAAGAGTATATTTTTTTACCGTCGATGATGTTCATTAATCAATTTTTACTTCACTCAACACTTATAACTTATAACTCTTAACTAATTACATTTTAGGCATTGCTCCGCCTCCGCCCATCTTAGGCATATTACGCATCATTTTCGCCATCGCATTCTTATCGTTCATCATGCGCATCATTTTGCGGGT
>JANYIQ010000057.1 GCA_025362575.1 Bacteroidia bacterium | reverse complement strand
ATTCACCCCTTAACGCTTGAGGATATTGTTCACGTAGATCAACGCCCGAAATTTGAGGAGTATGATTCATATGTTGTAGCTATCATGAAAATGATAAACTACAATAAAGAAGTTACGGCAGAACAATTATCAATTGTGCTACTTGAGAACACAGTGATTTCGTTTCAGGAACCGCATGGTGGAGATGCTTTTGATATCATCAGGAACAGATTACGCCAGGCAAAGGGGCGCATACGAAAATGCGGCGCAGATTATTTAGCCTATGCTTTAATGGATTCGGTTGTGGATTGTTATTTTCATGCCATCGAAAAAATTGGGGATACGGTGGAGGAAATAGAAGAAGATATTATCGCTAATTCAAATAAAGAATCTTTATTGCAGTTGTATCGTTTAAAGCGTGAGATGATCTATCTGCGCAAGCAAGTATGGCCTTTACGGGATCTTATCAGTAACATGATCCGGTCTGAAACTAAATTGATCAATCCAAGTACTGATATTTATCTCCGAGATCTGCAGGATCATGTTACGCGAATAATTGACACGGTTGAAACCTATCGCGATCTGCTTTCCGGTATTATGGATATTTATTTAAGTACGAACTCCAACCGTATGAATGAGGTGATGAAAGTTTTAACGATCATGTCATCGATCTTCATTCCTGTTACGTTTGTGGCTGGAGTTTATGGTATGAATTTTGACAACATGCCCGAACTCCATTCAAAATGGGGATATATTGGAACCTGGGGAGTTATGCTCAGCATGATGATCGGCTTGCTTATTTATTTCAAAAGAAAAAAGTGGATGTGAAATTTCTTGCTAAATTTGCACCCTTGAACAAACTTTTTGGCCCCGTAGTTCAATGGATAGAACGAGCGTTTCCTAAACGCTAAATCCCAGTTCGATTCTGGGCGGGGCTACTAAGTCGGACTTCTCAATGAAAATTTGAGAAGTCCGTTTTTCTGATTGGTGCGAATCCCTTGCTACATGGGCGATGTAGCCGAACACCGAATTAATTTCGATGGTTCGATAATCGTTGGTTTTTGCATTAAAGCCTAAACCACTCGGAAAAAGTGTGTTCTGGAAAATCTGTTTTTGATAAAAATCTCCCATGTCCCAAACTTTCACGAGGTTAGAAGCCAATTTACAGGTGTAATTTATCAGCTCTTTCGGGTTCGATAAATTTTGTTCCAATTCAAAGAGCTTTTCCGAAACCGCCTTTCTTTTGGTTTCCATTTCGGTGGCGAACTCATTATACACATCAAGACTTACAGTTCCCAAAGCGTGTCTTTTTCGTAAAGTGCGGAACTCTTCTTCCACTGCATTTAATTGCAGGGAAAGCCCCTTTTTCTCGCTTGTGTTGGTTTCTGTGAGGTTATCCCAAGTGTATTGTAGTTGCACCTTCAAAGGCTCGATGTGCGTGCTGTTTATCGTATAATGCGATAAAAGCTCCCTGAACTTCTCGTGCATGATCTTTACACTGCGGTTTACCTTAATCCCGATCTTATTCACCTTGTAATAATAAAGCCCTTTCTTTCTTACAAGATACCCGGTAAAAGGCACGCCCGTTTCATCATCCTTCACGAAAATTTTGAGTGGCAGGTTGTCATTTGCAGGATTGCATTTGAACCCTTCTGTTTTCTTTAGCTCATTCACCCTGAAGAATAATTCTTCACTGATTAAGGGCGGATGTTTTCCTTTCACCACTTCACCATTCAGCAAATTATGCGAAAGGTAGCCCATGTAAAAAGGATTTCTAAAGGTGTCCGTGAGGATTTGCTTGGGCATCTTCATACCATAGCTTGCTAACTTCTCTACAATGTGATCGTAGGTCATTCCGTTGGCTCGCCACTCGAAGGCCTGCCGTATTAACTCACCTTTGTCATCAATGATGATGGTTTGCTTTTCGGCTCCCTTCACGAATGAATAACCTCTCGGTGTATGACCGATCCATTCACCTCGTAGCAGTTTTTCCCGCATTCCGTCAATGGTCTTTTGTCTTCTGAGATCATTATCGTACTTGCTAAAGATAAACTGGATGTTTTGTTGAAGTGCCCCTGCGTGTGAATTGGTGTCTATGGGTTGTGTTACGGCCATAATGTTTACGCCTGCCTTCTTCAACTCACCTGCAATGTAAATGGCGCTGTCTCCCGTTCTTGAAAACCTGTCCAGACTGTAAACAAGGATGTAATTTATTTTTTCCTTGTTTTGTTTACTCGCCCTGACAAATTTCAGCATCCGGTTGAACTCCTTGCGCTCATCACTCTTTGCGCTTTCATAAGTTCCGCCAAAGCAACCTTTGATGTTGAGTTTATTTTTAATTGCGTACTCATCGCAATATTTTTTCTGCCATTCAAGGCTCTGGTTTGTTTCCATTTGCTCTTTCGAGCTGACACGAGTGTATATGACGCAATTCAATACCTCGCTTACTTCGCTTTGTTCTTTCTTGCCCTTTGCGAATTTTTTAAGCAGCAATTCTCTGTTCTGTTTCATGATTTTCTTTTAGTTTTAAATGTTTAACATTTTCATTCAACTTCTCTTTCATGAACAGTTCGTAAAAAAGAATGGAAAGAGTTTCTAATGTTTTGATCTCTCTTTCTAATTCTTCTTCCGTAAAATTTTCAAAGCCCGGAAAACTTCTCAGCTCCTCTATGCTCAGCCTTTTGTGTTTTTTCATTTTTCACCTCCCCAGCCTGTCAAAGAACTTTTTTAAGAGAGAAAAAAATAATTTTGCTTCTCTTATCTCTAAGATAAACACTCTTTCCCACATATAAAAGTTCTTTTATTAACAGCCTGAAATACCAGTAAAATCAGGCATTTCAGGGCTATCAGCTTTTTTTTAGTTTTTAATTAATCCTCTGTTTCTTCCTCTTCATTTTCTTCTTGCGCTTCATCATCTGAATTATAATCCTCGATCAGCTCCAAAATTTCCATGATGTTTTCCCGCTGTTTAGAATCATAGTCAAATCCAATGCAAATTGTTTCTTCATCTTCTCCTGTTCCGAGAATGGTTGCTTCCAGTTCATTTTCCTCGATAATTTCAGCAACATCTGTCATTGCTTCCTGCGGCACATTCAGTTCCATGTACCTTGTTTCATTTTTTGTTCCCATTTTTCTTTTTTTTATTTTAATTATTAGTGATCGTGTTTGTTTTCTGTTCAAATTAAATTCTTTGTACAAATTTTTGAGTTTAAATTTTAATCAAACATCAAGGCGGCTTTGTTTTAAAAAAAATGTTTTTCATCGTGAATTGCTTTTTGACGTTTAGAAATGAAATCAGGCGGCGAACTTTCCGCTTCGCTCAAACCGGCTGAGCCGTTCTAAATAGGGATTTATCTTCCGGCGTTTAGGTTCACTTCTCTCTTCTTCACTTTCATCGTCATCTGAATCATCGTCGTCCTCGTCCGCTTCTAAAATTCCCTCTTTGACGTATTGCTTGTAGCGTTCTTCCCAGCCGAGCGATTTTTTATTTTTTGTCTTTTCCTGAACGCCTGATGTGTTTGCCGCCACCTGTTCCTCTAAAAAAATACCCCAATGCGGTTCTTTAAAATTTATTTCAGAGAAAGGAATAAGCTCTACATTGTGCTTCATTTGATTCTGTATGCTCACCAATCTTGCTTTTAATAAAAAACTGATCCGAAGCGGGATGTTGTCGGTTTTTTGTTTATGAGCGAGTGTATTTAATCGCTCAGCAAGCTCCTCAATTATTTCCGAATAAGGATAATGGAACGGCAGGTTCATATATGAACGGCTATTACTGATTTTATTCAGGGTATCAGAAAGTTTTAAAAGTGATTCACGGTCAATAAATGCAAGTTCGCTTAAACGGATCACGTTTTCAATTACCGGGCGCAGACGAAGGTTCACCCAATTTACATCTTCACTACTGCTATCAAAACTGTCTGAAGTTCTCTCGTTAAAATCTTCTATGTCCAGATAAAATTTCGATTGAATCCACTCGTAGTTTTGTTCGGGCTTGGTTTCAAATTTGTTTCCTGATGAGTTTTGGATTTTAATTTCAGTTTTACTTTCAGCCTCTATGCCTTTTAATGCAAGCTCCGCTTTTTCTGACCGATTAAGATTTTTTTCAGCCTGAGTAGAAAGAACTCGCAATTTTTCTTCAAGCTCATTGATGCAATCGTCTTTTTCCTTTTCCGAT
>JANYIQ010000311.1 GCA_025362575.1 Bacteroidia bacterium | reverse complement strand
GCATAGCAACTGATGTAAGCGGAAATGTTTTTATTACAGGTCAATTTCAAAGTTCGGTTTTCACTATTGGAACATACACACTAAATAACAGTGGTGGCGGTGATGTTTTTATTGCAAAATACGATGGGGCCGGAAATCCTTTATGGGCGGTGAGTCAAGACGGTCCCTCCCTTGATATCGGGAATGGGATCAGCACAGATATTGCAGGAAATATTTTCGTAACAGGATATTTTAAAAGTGCGACAACAACAATTGGAACATATACCTTAACAAACGCATCGGCAGGAATTGCAGACATATTTGTGGCTAAATATAACGGCTCGGGCATTCCGCAATGGGCTCAGAATTCGGGAGGAAGTTTTGAAGATGTTGGCTTGGGAATCAGCACCGATGTTTCAGGGAACGTGCTTGTTACTGGATATTACAAAAGTTCAACGATAACATTTGGCAGCAGCACCTTTACCAATGCAGCCGTTGGTGCCTGTGATGTTTTTGTAACAAAGTATGATGGTGCGGGAACAGTTTTGTGGGCGAAAAGCTCAGGAGGAAATTCGGATGACATGGGATTTGGCATTGATGCAGATGCTGCGGGTAATGTATATATTACCGGACACATGCATAGTAACAGCATGGCAGTAGGAACTTATTCATTAAGCAATGTAAGTTCAAGTGTAGGAGATGTTTTTGTTGTGAAATACAATAGTTCAGGGATAGTATTATGGGCCGAAAGCGAAGGTGGTTTTTCGGATGATGGCGGCGGAAGCATTGTTGCCGGAACAGGTTCAAATGTTTATTTAACCGGATTTTTTGTAGGCCCTTCTATTACTTTTGGTTCTTATACATTAAGTGCAGTGGCCAATTCAGATGTGTTTGTTGCAAAACTTGGAAGTACCATTGGAGAAAATGAGATCGGCGGATCGGTACAAAATAACTTTACCGTTTATCCAAATCCATCTAATGGTCTTTTCCGGATCACAGGAAGTGATAAGACTGAGGAAGAAGTTCAGCTAATGATCTATAATGCGGTTGGAGAATTGATCGTTTCTACAAAAACACTTCAGGCACCTATCGATCTTTCTGATAAGCCAAAAGGCATTTATTTCATTAACCTAAACTCAAAAGAGGGTAATATCACAAAAAAAATAGTTTTGCATTAGGTCCGAATGCCCCTATTTACAAGCCTTTTGGGTAATATTCCTAAATACCGCCATATTTAAACACTTGCTAATAAGGTCATTAACTTCGATTTAACACAATTTTTTGTGTAGCCCGATTTTTTGTTATATATTTGTTGAAATCTTTTAAAAGATAATATCATAATCTATCAAATCTGTCAGTAATCCCTCCTCTTGCAATTCGGTTCATCTTATATTTTTTTCAAAAAGTCAGCTAACAACTGTCACACTTTAATTTTTACATTATAATACCAAACAACACGAATGACTTTCTCAAATTTAAATTTAATTGAACCACTAATTGCCGCACTAAGTAAAAAAGGTTACACAGAGCCCACTCCAATTCAAGAGCAATCTATACCGCACTTATTACAAGGAAAAGATATTTTCGGTTGTGCCCAAACGGGAACCGGAAAAACAGCAGCATTTGCATTACCAATATTACAATTATTGGATGCTAAAAAAACACAAGGTAACCGCACCGGCATTAAAGCTTTAATATTAGCGCCAACGCGTGAATTAGCCCTTCAAATAAGTGCAAACTTCACTGAATACGGCACTAATCTTGGCATTCGCCATACCACCGTTTTTGGCGGAGTATCGCAAGGTGCGCAGGTAAGCGCTTTACGTAAAGGTGTTGACATACTTGTTGCAACCCCGGGTCGTTTATTAGACCTGATGCAGCAAGGTTTCATAAAACTTAACACTATTGAAATTTTTGTATTGGATGAAGCAGACCGCATGCTAGACATGGGTTTCATCAACGATATTAAAAAAGTAATCGCAAAACTTCCGGAAAAAAGACAAACCATGTTCTTTTCTGCAACTGCTGCACCCGAGATCATGAAATTGGCTAACACCATTCTTAATAATCCGGTAAGCGTTAGCGTTACACCTGTTTCATCTACTGCTAACTTGGTTAAACAATCTGTTTACTATGTGAAGAAAGAAGATAAACGCGGACTTTTAAAACATATTCTTAAACACGAATCTATTGAGCATGCTTTGATCTTTACACGTACTAAGCGTGGTGCAGACAAAGTTGTAAAAGAATTGAACAGCAACGGCATTAAAGCCGAAGCCATTCACGGTAATAAATCACAGAATGCCCGCGAGCGCGCTCTGAAAGGGTTTAAAGACCGTACCATTCGTATTTTAGTTGCAACAGATATCGCTTCACGCGGAATTGACGTAGATAAATTATCGCACGTTATCAATTATGAGATCCCTGAAGTGGCCGAAACTTATGTTCACCGCATCGGAAGAACCGGAAGAGCAGGATTATCGGGAATAGCTTTATCATTTTGTACTAACGAAGAAAAACCATACTGGAAAGACATTAATAAATTAATTAATAAAAACATTGAAGTAGTTACTGCACACCCTTTCGTGTAAAGGGAAGCATCAATTGCTTTGGTAAACAAATAAATAAAATAAATAACAATTAAAAACAACAAACAATGAAAAATGGTGTAGTAAAATTCTTCAACGAAGAAAAAGGTTTCGGATTTATTAAAGTAGAGGGAACTGGACAAGAAATTTTTGTTCACGTATCTGGATTAAAAGACGAAATTCGCGAAAATGATAACGTAGTTTTCGAAATTCAAGAAGGTAAAAAAGGATTAAATGCAGTAAACGTAAAATTAGCTTAATCATATACTGTTTTATCTCAACTAAAACCCCTTTGAAAGCGATTTCAGAGGGGTTTTTGCTTTTTGTAAATTGAGCTAAAATGCCACAGGATCTGATCCGCATAACCCTTGGTATTATGGGTTAAAACACTCTGTTTTCGCCGCTTATAAAATAATTTTATAAAAAGCTTCATTTTTTGTAATTTCAAGCATTATGGGGCGCTTTAATGTTCGGGTATATGGCATATTAATTGATAACGGAAAAGTACTCGTATCTGACGAATACATTAAAGGCAATTATATCACAAAATTTCCGGGTGGCGGACTGGAATTCGGAGAAGGAACCATTGATTGTGTGATCCGCGAATTCAAAGAAGAACTGGATCTGCAAATAGAGGTCATTTCCCATTTTTACACCACCGACTTTTTTGTGAACTCTGCTTTTAATACAGCAAGTCAGCTCATCAGCATTTACTATCTTGTAAAACCCAAACAAGCTTATAAATTTAAAGTATCCGAAAAAGCCTTTGATTTCGAGAACCTGCCTGGCGGCAAGGCAGGAAAGAAAGAAGGCGCACAGTCTTTCCGTTGGCTTTTGGTAAAAGAATTAAAAGAAAGTAATTTTACTTTTGTGATCGATAAACGGGTTGCCGATCTTTTAAATGAAGAATAATTTTTAAACTATGATCCAAAGAAAACAAAGTCTATTTTTATTAGCTGCGGTAATTTCGGGCGTTCTTGTTCAGTTCATGCCCATTCAGGTTTTAACAGCAGGTACAGAATCTCAGGCATTATGCCTTCTGCCCGGCTGTTTGGCCGGAAAAGTTAAAAGCACTATTTATCTTCCTATTGTTCTGAATCTGTTGGCGGTTCTTGTCAGCTTTATCTGCATTTTTTTATTTAAGAACCGTAAACTACAAATGAAGCTCTGTAATATTTTAATGATACTAAATATCATGATCTGCGGTTCACTTTTCGCTTTTAATTATTTTTCGGCCGAAGGAATCATTGGATATCAGATGATTTCATTTTTACCTTTAATTAACTCAGCTCTTGCTTATTTTGCAGGAGTGTATATTAAAAAAGATGAGGAGCTTGTAAGAAGCGCCGACAGAATACGATGATAAAAAACAAGTTGAAATATTTGATCGTCACTATCTTTCTTTTAATCGGGATATCTGCGTTCTCCATTCATGATTCACTTATCAACCGGCTTGATTTCAGCGTCAAAAATATTAAAACGAAACGCACTTACAATATTTCATTTGGCGATGGTGAGGTAAAAACAAACATCAATCTTTACTGGTTATATTTCGCCTATGATAAAGCATCGCTAAAACAAAATCTGTCAAATGACAGTGCTTATACTCTACTGAGACAAACTCTTCTTTACCTTCATGACGATGAGGACTCGATACCAAACAGTGTTAAATTTGAAGGTATAGCCTGGTACAAAACCTATTTCAAAATTCCGGTTCAGAAGAAAAAGAACATATATTCATTGACTTTTTCCCAGTTAGGTGCTTGTGAGATCTATCTAGATGGTGAGTTATTAAACACTTACGGTGAAATTTATCCGAACGGGAAAACAAAAGTTTGTGTTAAATCCGAAGAAGAATACATTCCGTTTTACATTAATGATACCCTGGTTCATACCCTTGCCATTAGATATTCTTCTTCAGATTATAAAGAATTGAAAGAAAAACATGATCATGCTGAAATTGGCCCGGAGATCACTTTTAATGACGCTGACGAGGCCGACAACAATGGTTATCTTTTAAGTATTTTTTACAGCGTTACCAATATGCTGGCCGCCTTTTTTATGGCGCTTTTTGTGATCCATCTTCTTATTTATCTGTTCTATCGTGAGAAAAACTTTAACCTTTTGTACGCTTTGTTCTTATTGTTTTTGTCTCTTAGTTTTTTTGAACTTTACTTTGTCAGATTCATTCACGATGCCCGAACCTATTTATGGGTGTCAAACATAGATGGTTTGTTTTTCCCGGCCTGTTGTTTTTTCCTGGTAACTCTTGTCAATAAACTCCTCAATGCACGAAATTCTAATCACTATAAACTTTTCACAGCCGCATTCATTGTATTGATACTGGATACTTTTTTTAATTGGGGTGTTGGGTCTCCCATTGCAGTCTCAATAGCATTTTACAGTTATTTCAACACACTGGCCCATGCTATTCGGGGAATTAAAAGAAGAGTTCCCTCCTCAAAATTCCTTGGTTGGGGCATTTTAAGCTTTTCAATTGCCATTGTGTTTGCCATCTTAATGGCTTTTCTTTTGTCATGGCTACATGTGAATCAGAAAAATAGCGGACTTGTTACGTTTTTTGTTGCTGATATTATTATCGCCATTCTTAGTATTCCTTTATCCATGACAGCTTACCTGGCCTACGACTTTGCCAAAACTAACAAATCACTCACAGCTCAGATGGAAACCAATCAGGAGCTTTCAAGGAAAACGATCAAGCAGGAAAAAGAGAAACAGGAACTTTTAGCGAATCAAAATAAAGTTCTGGAAACTCAGGTAATGGAACGAACAAAAGAAATTGCTTCCCAGAACCAGATCTTAGAAACGCAAAAAAAGGAAATAACAGACAGCATTAATTATGCGCAACGCATTCAACATTCCATGCTTCCTCCTCTCGATGAAATTTACGCAAGTCTTCCTAATGCATTTGTTCTGTTCAGACCCAAAGACATTGTGAGTGGTGACTTCTATTGGTTTCACAAAGGCAATAATAATGAAACTTTCATTGCTGCCGCAGATTGTACAGGCCATGGAGTGCCGGGCGCAATCATGAGCATGCTGGGAACTGAAAAATTAAACGAAGCAGTGGCGAAAAGCAATGATGTTTCTATGGTATTATCCATCGTTAACCAGGGTGTGAAAAAATCCTTACGACAAAGCGGTAGCGAAAACTCTACGCGTGATGGAATGGACATAGCCTTAGTTTCTTTTGATCAAAGGTCAATGAAACTTCAGTATACAGGAGCTAACCGCCCTCTTTGGGTAATTAGAAATGAAAGGCCTGGAATTATTGAAGAAATAAAAGCTACAAAAACAGCCATTGGCGGAACAACTGAAGACAGTCAGATCTTTGAAAAACACGAACTTCAATTGCAGAAAGGTGATACGATTTATATATTTAGTGATGGTTACGCCGATCAGTTCAGTCCCGACGATAAAAAATTAATGACCAGGAAATTCAAGGAGATAATTCTGAGCATACAAGCTTTAAGCATGAATGGACAAAAAGAACATCTTGATGATTTCATGACAAAGTGGAAAGGAAATATGGAACAAACCGATGATATTCTCGTGATAGGAGTGAAAGTTTAATCATCTTTCCTTTTCCGAAAAAGGGACTTGTTTTAGTGGGTTTTAAGCAATTTTCGAGCTAAAAAATTCTTTAAATAACACCCCGAAACTTGTTGATTACTAATTTTTTACTATTTTAGCTCCCGTGCTAAAAACAGTATTTAAATATATTTCGTTTTTCATCCCGATGCTCAGTTCTGTATTCTCATACAGTAACTCGGTATCTCTAAAAGGCGGGCCTGACGGCACCGGCAAAGAGTCGGAAGGACTTAACAAAAAGAAATTGATCCATATTGTAGATTCTCTTTTGGATCTGGATGCCATTGATCCTAAAGAAGTAGAATTGATAATATTCTATAATGAATTGATTAGTAATACTATAGAAACTGAAAAGGAAACGAAAGATTATCAGTTATCTAATCTTAATTTATACGAAGGCGACATGATGGATGGCCTGATGTTTCATGCTACCCCTGACAAAGAATTATCTGAATCGTTGGTTTTAGAAATTGAGAACGATGATCTTGGCTATTACAATGCCCCTATCGAAGGGGTGATCACCTCGCTTTACGGCTGGCGCGATAAACGCATGCACAATGGCATTGACCTTGATCTTATTAAAGGCCAGCCTGTGGTTGCTGCTTTTGACGGGAAAGTAAGAATTGCCAAAGCAAATGGCGGATATGGCAAAGTTGTTATACTAATGCATGCTAACGGTCTGGAGACTGTATACGCTCACTTATCTAAATTTAAGGTTAAACCGGGCGACGTGGTGCTTGCGGGTCAACCAATTGGTCTTGGCGGAAGCACAGGGCATTCAACAGGCTCACACTTACATTTCGAAGTGCGTTACAAAGGTCATGCTCTTAACCCTTCTACTTTTATTTCTTTCGAAGAACATAAATTACTTCATCCAAGTATTATCTTAAAAAAATCAAAATGGGGTTTGTGTGCTTTTCCGAGTAATGCAAATTTTCATGTGGTTCAAAAAGGCGACAACTGGCACGATCTTGCTAAGATGTACGGCCTAACTCAAAAAGAACTTTGTGCCCTTAACGGAACTCAAAAACGTTACTATTTAAAAGTGGGACAAAAAGTTAGGATTAATTAGAATCTATTTCAGATAACTTGATTTAGTATATTGCAGATTGCTTACAAAGTTTCTATTTATTCCGCCAATTGATAAGGTAATATTGCCCATAAAGATCCCGATCTCTAAAGGATATCCTGCTGTAAAACCTACCAATTCAGAAGCTGAAAAAGTAACCGAACCGGAATTTACCCAAGATAGCTTTGCTTGTATAGTTAAAAGTTGGGTTGTATTGCGAAATTAATACGCTGATATTTTGTGAGGTATTATTAGTTACACCATTTACATTAATTGTCATTCCATTTGCTTTAATACAGGTGTCAGGTAACGAACTTACACCTGAGTAGTTAGGATATGATGGTATGAATGCTTGCGCAAATGCGGTAACTGTCCCCGATCCTGCTACATTCCAGTTAAGAGTTCCCGAAATCTTTGGCAAACCGAAAGAACTATAATAATAAGTTGAGGAAGGGGTTAAACTAACAGAGTTTACGGTAACATTCCCTCCATTAATCATAGTGCCGCCATTCGGCGTATCGTAAAAATAGCTCGAAACTGCACTGTCTCTTGTTATGAGACCACTCGTGTTTCTTATAATTCTTGTTGTTGTATGATAGCTGTAAGGGCCTCCATAGGTTGGCGCATTTGTGGTACTTTCAGGTGCCGGAGTTGCACTTTTCTTTTTACAAAAAGTAAATATTAATACAATGATCGAACAAAACAATAAGGTTTTTTTATAAGCTATTTTAAGTAAATATAAAAAAACACTGGCGTAAAACCAACTCTAATTCACTAATTTAGCTCCATAAAGGCTTTGAACGATTTTAAAGAACTATATAAACTTCACCACAAAAAAGTATTTAATATTTCATTAAATATTGTTCAGCATATTGAAGACGCCGAAGATATTACACAGGAGGTTTTTGTGGAAGTGCATCGCTCCATGCATTTATTCAAAGAACAGTCTTCGGCTTATACCTGGATATACAGGATCACTGTAAATAAAAGTCTCGACTTTTTACGCGCTAAAAAAACAAAAAAGCGGTTTGCTTTTATTACTCAGCTTTTTAATCCTGAATCCGGCGAGCAATTGCATGAAGTTTCTCATTTCGATCATCCAGGAATTGAACTCGAGAAAAAAGAGCGGGCTCAGATCTTGTACAAAGCCATTGAGGATTTGGCAGAAAACCAAAAAACAGCCTTTATTTTATCGCAGATCGAGCAGTTTCCCCAAAAGGAAATAGCCGAAATAATGAAAGTCTCTGAAAAAGCCGTTGAATCGCTCATTCAGCGGGCCAAGGCCAACCTGAGGCAGGAATTAGGAAAACTTTACAATAACCGAAGGATTTAATAAGAATTATCGTCTAAATACAAGAGTATGCAAAAAGAAGAATGGATAAACCAGATCATGCAAAGTTCGGCAGACATAAAAGCTGTTGAGCCAAACCCATATTTATTCAATAAGATCCAATCAGCCATTGAGCAACCGGAAGAAACAACAACCGCTGTTCCTGTGTTTAAATGGGCTTTTGCAGCTTTGTTCTTTATAAGCATGAATGTTGCCTGCATTTCATTTATCAGCTTCAACAAAAAACAACAAAACCAGGAAGCGGCCCTATCTTCTTTATCATCAGAAATGGAATTTAATACAACTTATAATTATTAAACAATATGTCAATCCCCACAAATAGTTTTTGGAAATGGTTTGCACTTTTATTGGTAGTGTT